>JABAAV010000045.1:3543-11567 GCA_014238595.1 Myxococcales bacterium
TTCGAAGTAGTGCAGAAAAATCTTTGCGCTCTTGTGCATTCATGCTTCCTTGTTCAAAAACAGAATTGTAATGGTTCAACAAATCGCCATCAGAAACAGTGATTTTTTTTGTTTGATCGATCCGTCGGTTGGTGATGGTTTCTTTAATTTCACCCTTTGTGTTGTGTTCTAGTGATTTCAAAAACGCAATATATTCTTTATTTTTAGTGTTTTTCAGATACAATGCTTCAATACGTTCCAGTGCTTTTTGATCTCCAGGATTCGAAACAAGAATTCGTTTATATCCTTCAATGGCACGATCGATATCGCCTAATTTTGTATCTGCAATGTCTGCAATCTCACCCAATAAGACAGAGATCTGTCCTGGATGTGCAGAAGCATCTATCAAGGCTATTTTTTGCTCAAGCAATGTCACTAAATACAACCAATCTTCATTGTGTCTTGCAAGACGAATCAAGATGGACAACACATATTCATTGTTATTATCGATCTCATAAGATTTTTTATATGCGGTCATCGCCTTGGATAGATCAGACAAATGACCTTCACAAATTTCACCAATTCTCACATACAATGATACTTTTTCTTGTTCATCGGATTCGATATCAAGATGGTTAAACAACTGCTCCACAAGCTCTGTCCATCTATTTTCTTTTTCTAAAATCGATTCAATAGCTTTATGTATATCGTGGCGTGCATTGTCATGGTTCAATGCACGGCGAAACATTGATAATGATTGAATATAATCATGTTGATGCTCATTGATCCATGTTCCTAATTGATACCAATATTCTGGTGCTATTTTTTCTTTTGAGGATAATGTTTCAGCAATCGCAGTAACACTCTGTATAATATCCTCCCAGAGTCCTGTCTTCTCACCTAAAAAAGAAATTTTTTCAAGCAATTTTTCAGATAACGGATCTATCTTTAATGCAGCCAAAAAAGAAAATACTGCCTTATCTGGTGCATCAAATTTTTCATTAAAAATATCGCCAATCTCTTCGAGATATTGCTTACATTTTGAAGTATCTGATTCAATCTGAGAACACACAATGAGTGCATTGACCAATTGTTGATCATCATCCTCTTTTCTAAATTTTTGGACAGCAGCTTGAATGTTACTCTCTGCTTCTTCCTTGTGAATCCCTGCGCTCCACAGTGTTAACCAACCATCAACGTCATCAACATCAGGACGAATTTCTGACAATACGATATTTTCTTGAGAGCATTCATCAGATAATATTTTCAAATATTGAACAACATTTTTCGTGGAAATGACTTCAATGTTATGTTCTAAAAGTAAATTCTCAGCCATTGCTTTTGAACATTGATCAAGCACCAAATAATGTTGCCCAGATTGAGGCGAGGGAAGAACACTTAATAGTTTATCCAACACAATTACAAAATCTGGATCACCTATCTTAAAACCAACAAACAATAAGGATCCGTTGGTATAAATATCTTGAACAAAGTTACGAAGTCCACTCATTCGCTCTGAGACAGCACGAAATGATTGCGGAGAGACAACGTAAGATTCAAAGTTTCCAAGCAATTTCAGGATATACTGAGAATGAACTGTTAAATCGATAGTCTCGATAGCATCGTAAGAATAAACATTAGAATCGGCATCTTGTCCAAATGCCTTTTGAATCCCATCACCTGGAAAAGTGGTCCACACATGATGAAACGGTAATGTGCTCAAGACCTTGAGCATATCTGATTCTTCACTTGATTTATCCAAATATTTTTTGAGAAGGTTACGTGTTTTCTTTTCTCCACAAAAACGTACTACAATATCTAAAGCACCGCTTAATTCCTCATTTTTTTCACGTTGTTCAATATTGGATATAATCTCTTTGTCATCACTTTTGTTCAACTCCGTCTTAATATCGGCAAGAATATTTTTCCATGCAGAAACATCACAATCATGTCCAACGATAACCGCTGCACTTCCAGCTTTCATGTTTTTTAATAACGGACTAGGTACTGTAATTTTAGACATATTAAATTCCTATCTCTATTTATTTTGTTTTCCATAAATCACAGGTAGAGTAATGAAAAAATGCACCAGTAACAATAGAACAATCTGAATTAGAAATGAGTGATACACGCTTCATGTTGAATGACATTATCCAACTCTATAAAAACTCGAAAAAACCGACCGATATTAATTGGTTTACAGAATGGATTTGTCGCCCTCCTGCGGCTGTAATTGTTTATATCCTCAAAAACACCCCTATAACCCCCAATCAGGTAACGTTGATTTCGGCAATCGTTTGTCTTGTAGCCAGTCTTGTGTTCGTCACAATACCTACATATCAAGGCTTGGTCATTGGAGCCTTGATATATCAATTTTCCTTCATTTTAGACTGTGTTGACGGTCAATTGGCCCGAATTCGGCAAATAGCATCTCCATTAGGGCATTTGTTCGATTTCACAATGGATGAAATCAAAGCATTGATGATTTTTGGCGCGATTGCCATCCGTTTATGGATCGCCTCTTCCAACAATATTCACCTACTAATAGGTCTGATTGGACTATTTATAATTGCGGCAGGCATTGCATTAACAAGCTTTACAAGACGCAGTGAATATCTAGAAGATCTCTCAAAGAACAATGACATATCAGACAATAACATGGATCAATCATCCTCAATTTTATTGTGCTTAGAAAAATTCTTCAAATTTGTCATTCATTATCCACAATATTTTTGGGTTCTTGCGTTACTTGATCTCATTGAAATTTATCTCTATAGCTATGCAGCCGTCTCTACTCTTTATTTAGGGTATATATCGCTCTCTGTCATCAAACATCTTTGTATACAAAAACCATGACAACAACTGTCATTATTATTGCTGCAGGCAGGGGAACACGTCTTGCACCCTATACGAATAATAAACCTAAATGCCTCGTTTCGATTGGTGAATTTACCATTTTAGACTGGCAGCTTCGCACCTTTGCTGCTCATGATATAAAAAACTTTGTTATTATTTGTGGCTATCAACAACAAGCAATCAAAGAACATTGTAAAAGTTACACTCAAAACATCATATTCATCAATAATGACGACTATGCGAACAATAACATTCTCACTTCATTATTGTATGCCATTGATCATATCAAAGATGACATATTGATCACCTATAGCGATCTGTTTATCACGACAGATGTTCTTTCATCCTTGTTAAACTCTCCTGCCGATATCGCATTATCTGTAGACAAAAATTTTATCAAGATCTATGAAGGTCGTACCGATCATCCGTTATCGGAAGCCGAAGTATGCGCGGTCACTGATACATTAAAAATACAAACGATTGGTAAACGTTCTTTGCCACCCGAACAAGCTTGGGGAGAATTCATTGGATTGCTCCATCTCACATCAAATGGAAGCGCCATCGTACAACGAACATGCAAAGATATTCAAAAAAACACAGCGCCCAATGCCCCCTTCATCCGTGCGAAGACTTTCAATCAAGCCTATTTAACTGATATGTTTCAACATATGATCAATCAAGGTATAGATATCTATGCAGCACCACTTCTTGGATATTGGCGTGAAATTGATACAGTCCAAGACAAACAACGTACAGAACAATTATTAATCAAGGAAAAGATGTCATGAAACCTATTTTTTTTGTTGTCCTGATTACATTAAGTCTTACAGCATGTGAGCGTCCAACTGAACAACAATGTGAAGATGCTGTTAAAAACATCTTTGCTATTCATGGACAAAAAGACCAATCGCCCAAAGCTTGGATACGTTCCTGCAGAGCCAATGCCTCAACAGAAACCGTTCAATGTATGACAACAGCAACGACTGCATCTATGCTGGAACAATGTGAACAAACGTCTGTGACCCAATAACAATATCTCACTGCATTATATAATAATCTATCATCCCGTATCAGAGAGACAACAATACTCAATCATACGCAAGTGATGAATGCCCGATAACTGTGTGATTGCTTATCGTTACGATTGCCGTTGAATTGTATGTGGTGATGACACATTGTTGGATGATTCTTCTTTATCGTCACGATTACTGCCGAACCCTTCTGCAATAACAGATTCTGGAGGCCCAGAGACTCCTGAAACGAGTTTCATCCATTGAAATAATTTCAAAATATAGTAAGAAAGATCATATTCATACCAAGTAAAACCTTGTTTGGCACAGCGCTGATAACGATGATGGTTATTGTGCCAACCTTCACCCATCGTAATTAATGCCAAAATCGCATTATTACGGGAATGATCAGTCGTTTCATAACGTCGCTTTCCCCATACATGAGCCAGAGAATTCACCGTAAAACTGCCATGCCACAACAACACCGTTGAGACGCCCATGCCCCAAAAAAGAGCATCCCATCCTCCCCAGATAAACAGCACCGTCGAATAGATAATCGGTGGAAACGTCCAATGACGACTCAACCAGACGAGCTCAGGGTAGCGCGATAAATCTGTTACATTGCTTTCATTGTAGCCATCGTAATCGTTTGAGATAATCCATCCCACATGTGACCACCAAAAACCACGACGTATTGGTGAATGGACATCGTTCTCTTCATCAGAATATTTATGATGATCACGATGATGAGCTGCCCACCACAATACACCTTTCTGCAACGAACATTCTGCCATAAATGCAAAAACAAATTGAAAGGCACGTGATGTTTTGAAAGAACGATGTGAAAAATAACGATGATAGCCTGCTGTCACCCAAAACATACGAAAATAATAAGAGGCGACCGCAATGCCAAAGCCTGTCCAAGACCATCCCCAATAAAGAATACCTCCAACAGCAATAAGATGGAATAGAATAAACGGTGCAGCCGATGGACGAACATCGTTGTTTTTTAGCGTTTGCGAAGTCACTATAGTCGCGTTGATAGCATTATATGGATATATATGGAAATGCTAAACTAGCAAAACTCAATGGACCATGCGATATCTTGATTTCTAGCAATTTTGCGGCAATCATCAACAATGCATCCAATCCACAATAATCTCATTTAAAACTCATTTCTTGCCTTTGTTCACGTTGGCGACTGCATGCTCACCCATATCAATGAAAACTCCGTTCATTTAGACGAACATGGACATCCTCGTATGATTACCCGTCAATTTATCATACCACAAGGGTTTGACGGCTATCGGCTCGATCATTATTTAAAAATTAAAATCCCTCGGCTATCTCGGCGTAAAATACAACACATTATTCATGAACAAGTCACTCACAATCAGAAAACAGTCAAACCACACGCATCGATTCGTGAAGGTGATATCTTTCTATTGCAACGTCCAGCAAAACCTGAACCGAACTGTCCACGTCATTTTACAGTTCTTTATGAAGATGAAGATCTCCTAGCAATCAATAAACCTTCTGGGCTTCCTGTCCATTCTACCGCTAAGTTTTATTTTAATACATTAACACGTTTATTGTTTGAGACTTACGGAAGATCCGTGCAAATAGCACATCGTATTGATCGAGAAACATCGGGTTGTATGTTAGTCGCAAAAAACAAACATACTGCTGCCTTATTGAAACAAGCGTTCACACAACACCGTATTGATAAAACCTATCTTGCCATCGTTCACGGCACGCCATCATGGTCAACACAAACAACACATTGCATTAATCATCCCTTAGCCTTAACTCAAAATCCTCAACAATTATCCATACGAATGACCGTCACACCTCAAGGAAAACCAGCCTCTACTTTAGTCCAAGTCATCGCCTTTTATCCCCACAACACACTCATTCGTTGTATCCCTCAAACGGGAAGACAACATCAAATTCGTGTCCATCTTGCCCAAGAAGGATATCCAATCGTAGGTGACAAACTCTACATTCATGGAGATGGTGCTTTTATCCGCTATTGCAACGAAGGGCTCACCAATGAATTACTTGACTTATTTATCTTACATCGACAAGCCTTACATGCTTCCGATATACATCTGATACATCCTACCACACAGAAAAAATTACATATTCACGCACCGCTACCTCAAGACATGCAAACATATCTTGATCGAACATCTAGTGCTATAAACACCATATCATGACAAAAATAGGATTAGTTGGCGCACCGCGCAGTGGAAAAACCACAGTCTTTGGGGCCATAACAGCAGCCACTGTAGACACCAAATACAAAGCAACTCAGGCGAATTTGAGCTCTGTCAAAGTACAGGATGATCGCATTGATGCATTATCGCAGCTGTATTCTACAAAAAAGAAAACCTATGCCACGGTATCGTTTATGGATATTCCTGGAAGTACAAGTGGCAGTACTTTTGACCGCACAACGTTAAATAATATGCGCAATGTCGATGCTTTATGCCAAGTGCTTCGCGCCTTTTCTTCTGATTCTCATGCACAATCACCTAATTTTTTGCAAGAACTTTTAGATTTTGAAGCAGAAATAATCTTGGCTGATTTAGAATTAGTGGAACGACGTATCACAACCATAAAAAAGGAACGTGGTGATATCAGACATCTTGAACTGCTTCAAAAATTATATGAAACATTGGAAAACAGTCATCCACTACGCATGTTATCCCTCAATGAATCGGAAAAAAAAGAATTGTCCTGCTATCAATTTCTATCAAGCAAGCCTGTATTACTAGTAATCAATGTCGATGAAGATGGCATTGCATCTCAATGTCCGAATGAGATTGCTGTTGAAGCAAAAAAACGAGGCTTAGGAACCATTGTCTTATCTGCTGAAATAGAAATGGATATCGCCCGAATGCCTCAAGACGATCAAAAAGAATTCCTCGAATCACTAGGACTTCTCAAATCGGCTAAAGATAGATTCATTCAAAGTGCTTTTGCCTTATTAGATCTAGTCTCAATGATAACAGCAGGCGAAGATGAATGTCGTGCATGGCCGATTCAACGCGACAGCAAAGCAGTCCATGCTGCGGGAAAAATCCATTCAGACATCGAGCGTGGATTTATTCGTGCCGAAGTCATTGCATGTCATGATTTGCTGGAACAAGGCAGTGAATCTAAATGTCGAACTTCAGGATTGCTTCGTGTTGAAGGCAAAAATTATCTCGTTCAAGATGGTGATGTCATTAATTTCCGTTTCAATGTATAAGACATCCAGTACCTTTTAAGGAGATTCTTATGTCCAATCCAAAACCACCTCTTGATATTATCCCTTCTGTTTTTTTTACAGAATGGTTGCCTGCTCATTTCAAACCCACACAATCGGATTCATTACGCATTAAACTGCAAGTCACACTTACTGGTGAATTAGGTGGAACATGGACACTCGATACAACAACCAATAACCTTGTTGTTACGCCACAAGCCTCTTCGGATGCAGATGTCTCCATCCAGCAATCCGTCATGGATTGGAGAGCATTATTCATTGGTGATAGTGACCCAGCGTTACAATTACTGCCTCAAGAAAAATCCGTATTGGATCTTCTTTACATTAACATTAATGCATGTGAACTGCTCGATCAGATACAAGGTAATATCACAATTTATATAACCTATTATAACGAAAGAACATGGAGTCTATCTGTTCTTCTCAAGACAGGATCGGACATTTCTGTTTCATTGGATTCTGAAACAGTCACCCAATTAAAAAATAAAACATTGACGCCTATGCAAGCTTATATGGATGGAATGATTAAAATCGATGGGGATATTGGATTTGCCATACAAACTGGAGCGATACTTGTTTCACGATTAGCCGCTACGGGTATGTCGCTCAACTCACTATAGCAAGTGGATGTTATGAATCACATTCAGCAATAGCAGCATCAATATCCGTAATCATGGCTGTCATGTCTTGATAACGATTGTCGACATTACGTGCCAATGCCTTTTCGACAATCGTACCAACATCATCAGAAATATCATGGCGATGTGCTGTCAAAGGTTTTGGATCCAATGTTGCCTTATCTGAAAGCAGTTTCATTAAATTATGTGCGTCATAAGGCAACGTCGAAGTTAACATTTCATATAAAATCATACCCGTTGCATAAATATCCATACGTAAATCTGTGG
>JABAAV010000046.1 GCA_014238595.1 Myxococcales bacterium
GAATGAGCGTTGTATTTGTTTGAGGGGATGATGTTGGAATCATATTATGAGCCGTTAATGGATTTTTAATGGCTTGTGTTGTTGCCGAATGAAATTCTGGATTATCGATGTCTTTCGGTGATATATGATCCTTTTCAGTGTTTAAATGTTCCTTTGATTGTGGTGTCAGAGGTTGTTTTTCAGGTTGTTCCATGGATGTTTGAGAATGAACCTTGGTTGATTCAACATCAGACGATGGAGCAGGAGTTTCAGGGATCTTTGGGTTGAGTTCATTGATAAAGTCGTCCAAAGAGGCACTGAGGTCTTTAGATTTTTGTATAGATTGATCGTCCTTACTCACAGGTTCGCTAGTCTATATCTATCTTGTCGATCATGTAAACCTACTAATCATCATAAAATATGAGATATGTTTTCCTAAAACATATAAAAAAGTGATTTATGATGATAGTAGAAGCCTCAGACACACAAGGTCTTTTGGATCGGCGTGATAAGGGTTGCTCTCATGGTGTATGATTCTTCAAAATCAAGATCTTCTAAAAGCAAAGATAGTTCTAGAAAATATTCTCAAACAAGACAGCGTCTTGGAATTATTACGCATCGAGGGCGGATTCGTTTGTCCGAAGATACCAGTCATGCAATCTCTTGTGGTCAGGATGTCATCTACCGTGATGGAGAATTTCAATATCGCAGAGGAAAAACTGGCGATATTGTACAACTTGTGGATCCAAAAGGAACATTTATTGCTCAAGGGTTTTATGAACAAGAAGGACCCATTGCAGTTCGTATTGTTAGTCGCAATCCAAAAGAAAAGGTTGATGCTGCACTGTTTCAAGAGCGTATAGTTCAGGCAATTTTATTACGACGTCGTTTGTTTGATTGGGGCATTTATCAAGCGCTCTGTCTTGTTCATGCAGAAGGTGACGGTATTCCTGCTGTGACGATCGACAGATACAATGATTATATCATTGTGCATTGGTATAGCGAATCAATTTACGTTTTTTGTGAGGCTATCTATGACACATTAAAAAAAGAACTTTCGCCTAAAGGGATTTACGAACAAAAACGATTTGAACCTGTTAACAGGACAGATAATTATAATCCAAGTCAATTGATCTTTGGTGAGACCGCTCCAATTGATATGATCATCCGTGAAAGTGATTATAAATTTATTGTTGATGTTACATCACCATTATCAACGGGGTTGTTTTCTGATTTGCGTTTAGCAAGACAGTCTATTTCTCATTGGGCAAACAATCGCCGTGTATTAAATTTATTTAGCTACACAGGTGCTTTATCCATAGCAGCTGCGTATGGCAATGCTGCTATGGTGACTGCGGTGGATGTTTCTACCAAGGCACATATATGGTCCGAACGAAACTTTGCTGCCAATAATTTTGATCTCGATTTAACAAAGCATATTTCAGGTGATGCCTTTAAAATGCTTTCTCAATTCAAAAAAGAACGTAAGCGTTTTGATATGATCATTCTTGACCCTCCTGCTTTCGGCAGTGGTCGAAAAGGTTCGGCATTTAGCGCCCCCAAGGATTACGCGAGTTTGGTTCAAGAATCTCTTGCCGTTTTAGAACATGGCGGTATCTTCATGGCTATTTGTTCGATACATAAAATGACCTTTACTCAATTTGCAATGGCCATAGGTCGAGGTGCTTATTTAGCGCAAAGACAGCTTCGTGTTGTAGAACGTCCAAGCAGTCCTGCAGATTTTGTACATACGGTAGGTTTTGTTGAATCCAACCATCTCAAATGCTTGATTGCAGTGGCCGATTAACGACGTGATGCAATGTCATGAAGTATATCCTGTGCGACTTCAATGGAAATATAAGATAACGGCAATCTTTTCTGTCCAATGGAAATTTGGTTCACATCAGAATCATTCTGAACGATTGTTAACGAGAGACCCTGTTTTTTAAGTCTCAGTGCAGCGGTCTTCATATTGTTATTGGTTCGTTGTAATAATGGGCAAGGTCGATGTTGTTGGATATGTATCGACAGTTTGTCGGTGTTAGAGACTGTTGTTTGTTTAATGGTTGGGATGTTGTTTGAAATCGCTTTGTACATAATCGTTGCATTTTTGTTTTGATCATTTAATATTTTAAAACCGAGTATCTCCCAAGACGATTGTCCTAAAAAAAGTTCTTGTTGTGTTGCTTCTGCAAAAATTCCATCTACATTGTTTTTTTTGGCTTCTTGACAGAGTGCATTCATCAACGCTTGGCCTATACCACAATGTTGATGACGATAATTAACCCAAGGACAATAGACAAACCAATAGCTTCCATTGCCTTGTACTTCAATGGGTTCTTTGGAATGTTCGAGAGGCGCATAATAAAGATGGCCTACAATGGTGTTGGTTGTGGTTCGCGCTATTTTAGCAAAAAAAGTTTTGCCCAATTGTTCTTGGAGTGCTGTTTGTAATGTATTGGCATCGCGTTCAATGTGATCAAGAGGCAAATCACGCACACAATGAAACAACTCTTGTGTATTCGTGGCTTGATGGATTGTGACTGAGCCACGATGTTTTTCATGCATCATAGTGACCGCTTGTAACAAAGCCTCTGCGGCGCGTGTTTCTGCACTACAGATGTTTTTTAATAGATCAATAGCATTGTCACGGTAACTTGTTGTGATTGTTATTTCATTGGCTTCGGGTCGCGGAGTCTTGATGACAAGCTCTAATAAGAGCGTTGTTGCCGTTTGATAGGCATGGGATGCTGTTGTTAATTGCTCGCTGATTAACGGATCAACATTGTGGCATAGCTGTTGCAAAAAAGGACTGGTTAAAGGCCGTAATGACGCGATGGCTTGTAATGTATGGATATGCCCTGCTGGATCGATGATGCCTTGTTCTAATGCTGATATCCATGATGCATAGGCTTGTAATCCTGTGACATAACCGCCAAGACAAGGGCCTTTGTTGTAAAGATGTTCTACGATATAAGATAGTGCGGCAAATGCGGCTTCTTGTGTTGTGATAGCGTGCTGCTGTTGAGGGGTGATGGTGAGCAGCATGGGTATGTCACTTTGACCCAGATGTTCATAATGGAGATGTTGGGTTCCTTCTTGATTATCCAAAATACCACTGACTAAAAATTGTTCAGTATCTTGACCGTAAACAATGCCAAATTCAGGCACTTGAACACCCCAAAGTATCGAAGGCATGTTTTTGGCGAGCCCTTGAGCAATGGTGTCAATTGCTTGTTGTTTTGCTTGATTAAACAACGGATCATAGGGGGCGCTGTATATGCACGTACTCTGCCATCCGAGTCTTGTGAGCATGGCAGGCAGTTCTGCTTGCCATGGACAACAGGCCATGCTTCCTAAGGAAACAGTCGCATCAATGTTTAATCGAAAGGCAAGACCCGTCAATCCAGCAATATTCGACAAACTGGCAGCATTGTCTGATCGAGAAATACATGCTTGGATGGCAGAAATCAAAGCAGGTGTATCAGGATTGATTCGAGCATTAAGGGAACAATGAGGCATGGTGAGTTTTCCCATAGCATGCATGTTCTTTTTAAAAAAGAAAGTTTAAGAAAGGAAAACCATAAAAGCTTGACTATCTTTGAGATTCACGGCACAAGTCAAGCTTTAGATGGGAGAGATCTATGGCTCGTATTACAGTAGAAGATTGTTTAGAAAAAGAAAGCAACCGGTTTGCATTAGTTCTGCTTGCAACTGAGCGTGCTAGACAGATTTCAAAAGGGGTGGAATCTTTTGTTGAATGTGACAACAAACCCTTGATCAGTGCTTTACGTGAGATTGCCGATGGTTACGTTGAATTTGACGAAAGTATTCAGACAGTTGTTGAAGATTTTATTGATGAACAAAAATCATTGGATGAAGGATAGCGATAGTTAATCAATCATGGATCGTATTGGCGCACTTGTCATGTTTGTACAACACAATCGACCCGATCCAATTGCAGTATACGTTTTTACGTTAGCGCATCAAGCGTAAGGACATTACGATGAAGCTAGGCGGTATTGTTCTCAACGTCATGAGACATTGTCTTGTATCGTTCTCTTGATTTACCTGTGGATACAGTGGTTCTCAAGCAACGATATACGGAAGCCACAGCTTACGATGAAGCAGATAGTAGACTAAGCACTACACAAAACAATGCGCATGCTCAATAAGCATGACATTCAAGATAGAATCTGACCAACAAAAGCGTTATGATGAAAAAGAGCTAGATTGCTATGCCGGGGTGGAGAAATGGTAGACTCAGGGGTCTCAAAAGCCTCTTCTCGTAAGGGAGTGCGGGTTCGATTCCCGCCCCCGGTACAACGATCTCGTTGAACCGTGATGGATGAGTTTTGGGGATGACTTTGGGTGTTATTCTTTATCAGGTGTTGTTCCCAAAAGAATCCATGGTTTCTTAAGTACTGTTTCGACTGTTTGTTCCATGATGTCTGAAATCTCTGTATCCCTTGCAAGTAATCCTACGGTACCTGTTCCGTGATTGATGGCATTGAATAAATATTCCATATCGTCTTGCACTGTTAAAACACTGTTGATAATTGTGGAAACATCACCAATCAAAGTGACAAGTAGTGAAGATTCTTTAACGGTTTCCCCTAAAGAGACTCCTTGCGATATCAGTCCTGCTATTTTGATAAATTTATCTTGATGTTGCAAGAATGATGAAAATTGTGGGAGTTGTAATGGTGGGGTATTCTCACTGTTGAATAAAGGAAATGTTATCTTTGGATAACGTGTTTTGGTACGAGCCATGGTGTTCGTAATGGATGACAGACTGAGATTAACATTGTTGTAGCCGACACTTAAGATATTGACTAAGTTATACGCTCGTTTAAAAGTACGATGTGCGAGATTGAAAATCTGATCAGCAGGAACTTTTGATGTTGAATAAAAACGATCACCATCTTGAATAGGACCGGCTAACGGTGTGTTCGAATCAGGTTGAATGATGCCTAAATGTTGTCCACCCAAAAAGCCGTGTGCATTGATGAACCATTCAGAATTGCGATCAATCATCCATGCATCTTGTGCGTTGATACTGATGGCTAGTTCTATGCGTGTTGTTTTCTGTCTCGGAATACGGTTATCTCGAACGCCAAAATAGATATCTGTAATGGTTCCAACAGTTAGTGTGCCTATTTTTACCTTAGAAGCTACACTGAGATAGGAAATATCATCGATCAAGACAGATATATGTTTGGTTTGTGCAGGTTCAATTCTATTAAAAATTAAAATCAATACCGTTAGAACCATGGCACAAAACCATAATAATCCACCTAGAAATAAGGCTTTGGAGGATGAATCCAAAAAATTATTCCTTCCAAAGAACTTTCCATGGATCTCTTTTTAAATTGTTGATGAATTCAAGAATATCTAAATACAGTTCATCAGAGACCAAGAATTTACCTGCAGTCCCTTTACCTGCACGAATATCTTTGAGAAGCAGTAAAGATTCAGAAAGCAGTGTTTTCAATCCTGTTGTTGTTTTGCCCATATCAATAGCTGTATCAAGCAATGCATTAGCTTTTCCTGTTGTCACTGTGGATGAAATGCGCGCGACTTCATGGAGTACACGGGTGAGTTCTGGTGTTACCGTTTCAATCGAAACGGCAATGTTTTTGGTAAGTAAATTAAGTTGAGTGACAAATTCAGAGATTTGTTTAGGATCATCGAGACCTGTATGAATTTTGTTGAGCGTTACTGAAGCTTCTCCCATCAATGAACTTGTCGATTGAATAAGATCACCAATGCTATCTTGATGCTCTTCCAGTATTACTGAAACGCTTTCTAACATCGTTGAACTGTTATGAAGAATCGTTTCAATAGTATCTTTTTCATGAACGAGAAGTTCAGAGACCGAATCTAAGATTTGATGGAGCCTTGCAATAATTAAGTCATTACGTGGTGGATCAATCCCTCGAATAGTGGCCTGTGGTTTCATTGGAGGATAGTCCCATGTGCCTGTGGCAATTTCTAAGTATTTCTCACCCAAGATATTGGCCGTGTTTATAAAAAATTCTGCATTTTCACGGATAGCTTCTCGTGCATGATTTTCTATGTCGACATGAAGTCTGATTTGTATATATTCACCTTTGCTGTCACGCAATGTACCACCAATGAATTCAACGTCTTGAACTTTGCCGACTTTGATTCCTGATATTTTTACAGGAGCTCCGGTTTGAATACCACCACTAAAATTGAAATCCACAGTTATCGGATAAGTCTCTTTAAATGATAAATTCCCCAATGCAAAAAGAAACGAAATGATGATCGCTCCTGCAATGAGAATCAAAACAGTAATTCGAATGCCAATAAATCGTACGCTCATAAATCAGTTCTCCCCATGAATCTAAACCTAAAAACCAGGAGTGACAAGGGGACCTGTAGCAGTACCACTGATGAATTGTTGAACAATAGGGTCTGTACTAGTGGAAAACATGGCAGGATCTCCCAATAGATAGACTTTGCCTTGATAAAGAAACGCAATACGATCAGAAATGGTCATAATCGATTTGACATCATGAGAAACGACAATGGAGGTCATTTTTGTTGTTTTTGAGAGATCGAAAATGAGGTTATCAATGCGTCTTGCACTGACTGGATCAAGTCCTGTGGTGGGTTCATCAAAAAGCATGACTTCAGGATTGATGGTCATAGCACGTGCAATGGATACTGATTTTTGCATACCATCACTAAGTTCATGTGGATAGGACTCTTTATGATTGTCCATGTAGACTTTTTCTAAAAAACCAAGCGCCTGCTTGCGTGCTTGTTCAAGAGATAACCCCTCATGTTTTTGAATAGGCAGTGCAACATTATCTAAAGCATTCAACGAATCAAACAAGGCTGATTTTTGAAAAACCATCGCAATACGTTTTCGAATCGGAACAAAAGCACGTTCCTTGAGATGGTCAATGCGTTGACCATCAAACCAGATTTCACCTTGATCAGGTCGAATCAATCCAACAAGATGCTTGATGGTGACCGATTTACCAACACCTGATGTTCCAATGATACACATGATTTCACCTTGAACAATGGACAAGTTTAAGCCTGATAATATGGTGTTGGTTCCAAATGTTTTATGAATGTTTTTGAAGTCAATCATGTGATGATGTCACGCAATATTAAAATAATCGCTGATATGAAAAAGTTACATAGGATAATACCGAAAGAACTACCAATGACGGCAGATGTCGTTGCATCTCCAACACCTGCTGAGCCATTTTGAGCTCTGAATCCAAAAAAACTAGAAACAATAGGAATAATTTGTCCATAGAAAAAGGCTTTAAGAACGGCTGTAATGACATCCCATGATTCAACTTGATCGAGACGAAAAAACAATCGTGGATTAATGTCAAACCAAATATACGCAGAGATGCCACCGGTGACTATGGCAATGCTAATAGTCAATATTGTTAGCATCATGGTCATGACAACCGAGGCAGTAAAACGAGGAAGAATTAAGTATTCAACAGGTGATACCCCTGTCATACGTAGGGCATCGATTTGTTCAGTGACTTTCATGGCAGCCAATTCAGCAGCAATGCCTGCACCAACACGTGTTGCTAGCATTAATCCTGTGATTGAAGGACCGATTTCAAAGATAACGATTTTGATAAAATTAGGACCAATCATCGAAAGGTCACCAGTAATGCGCTGTAATTGAAAACAGCTTTGATAAATCATCACCATACCGATAAAACCGACGGTGATCAAAAGGAAGATCACTGAACGATTTCCGATATTGAACATTTGTTCTAATGTTGCCGTTGTTATATTAGATTTTCTTTTTTTTGTTAAGTGACGGCAAGTTTCCATCCATAACAATCCGATATCCGATATGGTTCTTGTCGTGTTTTGAGTTTTAGAGTTTTGCATAACGATTAAGCGAGCATGTAGGTAAGAAAGAAATCAAAAAGGATAATAGCAATCGCAGAAGATACGACGGCCGCATTCACCGAATGACCGACACCAATTGCACCCTGACGAATATTCATTCCGAAATGACAGCTCGTCAATGCTATTGCGATACCGAAAGCTATTGATTTAACGAGTCCATGAATAAAATCAGCAGGATATAGATTGTCAAAAAGACTTCGATAAAATGTTAGATAGCTCATATCCAGAATGACTATAGAAAATAACATGGCACCTAAAATGGCAATACCAATACCTATTGTTGTGAGAATAAATAATGAAAACACCATCGCATAGACGCGTGGTGCAATCAGATATTCAATAGGATCAATCGCTAATGCTTTGAGGCCATCGATCTGATTGGTAATAGTCATGGCACCTAATTCAGCGGTGTTATTAGCACCAATGCGTCCTGAAAACATTAATGCAATCATGATCGGACCTATTTCACGAAACAATGAAAACCCCGTTGCCCAACCAACAATGGCCTTAGCATCAAATTGTTTTACGAATGTGCTGGATTGGAGAATGAGAATTCCGCTTACAAAGAATGCCGTTAACGCAATGATAGGCAAAGACATGTTTGCCATTCGGTATGTATGTTTTAGCAACTCATTGCGATCAACGCGTGGCGGGATAGAGACACGAATAATTTGACCTATCAACAACGCTATTTCACCTGTTTCTTGCATCATCCGTTTGGTGATTTGAAACAAATAAGAATGTGACGATTTGATCATAATGGTCCCTGTGTTTCTCCACGAATAAATTGATGGACAATAGGATTTTTACAATCAAAGATTTTATCCGATGATCCATCGTAAATAATATCTCCGTGGTAAGGCATAATCATTCTGTCAGTAAATTTTTGTAGAGATTCAATGTCTGAGGATATTACAATGACAGTGTTGAGATGTTCTTTTTGATCATTGCTCAATAAATCGTATATTTTTGATGTTGTTACCGGATCAAGCCCTGCGGATGGTTCGTCATAAATAACGAGTTTTGGCAATGCAATGCCGGCTCGTGCAATCCCTACGCGCCGTTGCATCCCTCCTGATAATGCCGAGATTGGTAAAGCACTGGAAGAACCTAAACCGACAGCATCAAGGCGTTCGGAAACTTTTTTTGCAATGATATCTTCGGAGAGAATGGCTTGTTGTCTTAATGGAAACGCAACATTGTCAGCTGTGGACATAAAATCAAACAAGGCTCCACTTTGAAACAGCATGCCAATATCTTTGCGTAGATCAGTAAGTTCTGTTTCAGAACATTGATTCAGTGGAGTGTCAAACAATGAAACGGTACCTTGATCAGGAACAATAAGCCCACAAGCAATCTTGATTAAGACAGATTTTCCACAAGCAGCAGGACCGATAATACTGACTTTTTCGGTATCTTTTATTTGTAATGTTACATCGTTTAAGATGGTGTGGTTCTTAAACTTGTGACTCACATTTTGAAAATGAATTACTGAGGACATTGTAGTTTGTTGTGTAAATCATTGTGATAAATGACAGTAAATTTTGAGCGAGGCCATTGTTTTTTGAGTTCAGTGAGCGTTAAACACGCTTGTTTAGAATCACCCAAAGCACCCCATGTATTCGCAATTTCCCAGAGTGCATTGTCTTGTAATACCGAATGTGGATAATTTTGTATCAAGGCAGTAAAAGCTTTGATAGCGTGTTCAGGTTGATTGAGTTTGTCACGATACAAAAGTCCTAAATTTTGCTGTGCAGAATCTGCCCATTGCGAGGAAGGGTATTTTTGAAGCCAAACAGGTAATCTTCGTAACGCCAATAATTGATGATAATAATGAGCCGTTCTTTTAAAGAGATTTTGTTGGTATGTGATCCCTGCACTATACCAAAGGGCATCATCTAAAAATGTGCTTTGTGGGTAAAAAGAAATGATTTGGCTGTAATGTGCTAATGCTGTTTGAGATTGATGGAATGTTTTATTACTGATTTCTGCCATTATCATGAGAATATTATCGGCGATGTTCGTATGCGCTAATAATGTTAGCACTAATCCAAGCTTGTTATAAAAATCACTCGGATTAGTTTTTTCTGTCAATTTAGTGAGTGAAGATAAGGAAAGGATTGCTGCTGATGTTTGAGGATAGTTCATGACAATATGCCACAGTTGTCTGTATCCTTTGTGAGGGAGATCTAAAATATTTAGATACAGTATACTTTGTTTGTACAGTGCCATGCTGACACTAGATGATGTCATCCTTGGATGGGTAACAATAGTTTCGTATACAGAAAGAGCTTGAGTATATTGTTTATCTTGCGTCAGTAAATAGGCATATTGACGATAAGCCTTGTCACACCAACGTTTCATGGTACCCGCATCATTGTTGCATTGCTCAATGACTTTTGGATAAGCTTGTAATGCGTCTTCTTGTTTGTCTTGATAATACAAGGCCTCTGCTTGAATCAGTGCTTGAAAAGGCTGCGAAGCAAAACAGCCATTGACTGATAGCAACAACGGTATGATATAAAAAAGAGAACGTGGATTCATTAAAATGATGATTTTGGTAGTTTCTACTATGTGCTACAGGAAGTGCAAGCCTATATTGCAATGATTGAGAAACATGAAGGGATGATCTTTGCCATTATACGCCATTGATTCCGCTTTGAGAGGTATTCTATCTTGAGAGGATCTTGAAAAAGTTTTTGAATCATGATTCCCTGTCCTGATATTTTTACAAATCTGATTGCTGTTAGAGGATTATCATATGACCCCAAATGATAGAGAAGATTCAGTTGTTATTGCCTTGCGTGATTTACACAATTTAGAAGAAGAGCGCATTGTAGAAGAGAGACGTCTTGAAGATGATAAGGAAGAGCGCAAAGCTCAAGCGGAACGTGAACATCAAGCTTATTTAAAACATGAAAAGGATGTCGAAGCGGCTAAACATCAGGCTGATTTAGAAATGAAAGCTAAAGTTGAATTGCGTCGTGAGCGTGAGGCCATTGGGGTTTATCGTATGCGGCGGTATGCGGCATTCGGCAGTGTTTTATTTGTCCTTTGTGTTGCAGGGCTTGGCGCTTATGGATGGAATATCAAACAAGAGCAAGAAAAAACAGATGCGATCATTCAGAACAAAGTCCAAGAACTGAAAAAAGCAGAGGAAGAAATTAAGAAATTAACCAACGTTATGAATGAAATCAGTGCGTCATTGACGGAATTCGATCAACAACTTAATGATGAAAAAACCGCCGAAGCACGCAATAGCATTGAACAAAAAAAGAAACGTGAATATGAAAGATTAGAGCAATTGCGTCAAAATCTTGAAAAAAAACGTAAAAAGGTCAAAGAACGAAGAAAAGATATTTCAAGGCAATCAAAGCAACCCCCCAAAGGGCGGGTGAATATGGATTGTGTTGGTTCGGATGATCCCTTATGTGGTTTATAAGTTATGGTGCCATAGCCAAGTGGTAAGGCCGAGGTCTGCAAAACCTCTACTCCCCGGTTCGAATCCGGGTGGCACCTCAAATGTTGTTGTTATTTGTGTCATGAGACGTTTAACGATCGGGTGATTTTTTGTCTGTTGTTGTTCAAAAATATGGTGGATCAT
>JABAAV010000047.1:0-6678 GCA_014238595.1 Myxococcales bacterium
GCACCTGTGATCGATTGGTACTCCACACCGTCACAATCACAATAATACAAAAACAACCCACTGCTATCGTCTTCTTCATTTTGATTTACTCTTTCTATCTCCGTGTCTAATGTTATTTTTGTAAACTATCGATATCACGCAAACAACCACGGAAACAAACGGTTGCTTAACGAGTCTCTACACGCTTGATCCACTATCGTCAAGAACATAGAATCGCCAAATATGATACAAAATCGATCACAATCGAGGACTGGTTTGTGTCGTCACAGAAATAGTCGCAGCAGGAGGTCATCATTCAACACAATTTCAACATATCTGATAAGAAGCATCGCTCCATGGCATAATGACAACAAAAAACAACCACCGACCCTGTAACAACGCACCATTGGAGCTTGAACAACGACGTGATCATGGATGATACTTTTGTAATGCCTTGGAAACGTTATCAACTGCGTCAAAACACAGTCTTTGCTCAAATCGATGCGCAAGGAAATCTTCTTCAAACTTCTGATGGATTCGTTGACATTACATATACGCAAAAATCTGATGCCCGACATTATCGAGCAGCGGCATCTAACCTCACACCCCTCGAATCATCCGCCGCAGTAACAGCCCATCAATTGCCTGTAGATCAAAAACATTCGAATGATGAAACTCATACCATCATTATTTACACGGATGGATCATGCAAAAACAATCCTGGTCCCATGGGAATAGGTGTTGTCATTATCGATGGGACCCATCGGTATGAACATTCTCTGCCTATTGGTATCGGCACCAACAACATCGCCGAACTGACAGCAATCAAACATGCATTATTATCTCTTGATAGCAAAGATAGAACAAAACCCATCAAACTTCATACCGATTCAAGTTATTCTATTGGCGTTCTTACCAAGCACTGGAAAGCAAAAGCCAATCAAACATTGATTGCTCAAATCAAAACGCTAATGAACAATTTTACAACATTAACATTTGTGAAGGTCGCCGCACATGTAGGTATTGCCGACAATGAAGCGGCTGATCAATTAGCTGTACAGGGGATGATGAAAAACAACATCTAGTGACACAAACGCCACAAACCATGTGAGCAATCCACAGTACCGTCTTGAGCAAGCTTATTTAAATGTGACATCAATGATTGCATGGCCAATCCATGGATTTGAGGCGAAACATCATCATAGACACGACACAAAAGATCGGGTGCCGATAATCCTGACTCATGGGTCAGGGCATGGACAATACGTTGAGCTCTCCATTGATAATGTCGAAGATAAGCAGTTAACTTTGCAGAAACATTTACAATAGGCTCACCATGTGCAGGAAGCATGCATTCAGGATCCATTGTTCTTACTTTTTTAAGAGATTCCAAATAGAGCGACATATCACCTTCAGGTGGACTAATGACAATCGTTCCTTTTGACGCCACTAAATCGCCAACAAGCATTATCTGTGAATGCTTTTCAAAGAAACAACAATGCCCCTGAGTATGTCCAGGTGTGTAAACAACTGAAAGATGCACCGTATTATCATGATGCTCGGAATGTTCATGCAAACGTTCTGTAGGAATGTCGATATGTTTCTGTGATTTTTCATGGATAAACACAGGGACATTAAATGTCTTCACAAGATGCACCACACCACTGACATGATCACCGTGGTGATGTGTCAGCCAAATTGCAGCAAAGGTAGCACCGCGATCTAGACGAGATCTGATCTCATGATCCAAGCGTTGTTGTTCCTCTTCTTCTAACGAACCTGGATCAATCACAAGAAACGATTCATCTCCCACAAGATAACAATTGGTATGCGTTGCAGGTAAAAGCGTTGCTGTCCGCAAGGGCATCCGTGTAATACTTCCGGTAATAGGAAATATGCCGTTTAATTCTTTGTTTTTTTCTTTGTTTACCATAGATTATCAAATCACCGTGACACAACATACCTCAAAATCTTCTTGCCATACTACATTATTATTGTGTGTTCTTTATTAAACAAACCCCTCATTCTTGTCACAGGCAAAGGCGGTGTTGGACGCTCGACAATCTCTGCGTGTATCGCTCGTGCGGCGGCACAATCGGGGAAAAATGTCCTCTTATTTACAGGACATGCGATGAATCCATTTTCATCCATTTTCCCTCAGACAACACTATGTCATGATCCCAGAACCATCGAACCTCATTTAGATGGTATCTTGACCAATGCTACAGATGCACTGCGTGAATATGGATTGATTGTTCTTCGTTTTAAGTGGCTCTACAAACTTCTGTTTGAAAACCGAATTACCAAACAATTTCTGCGTGCCATTCCAGGATTGGATGATTATTCTATCTTAGGTAAATGTTGGTATCATTCCGAACGTGAACATCGTTGGGACACCATCGTATTTGATATGCCTGCCAGTGGACATGCCCTCTCCATGTTACGTCTTCCTTTTGTTATATCCAAGACACTTCCCGACAGTCCATTGCGTCGTGAAGCCAAAGACATGGCTGCCTTTCTTGTTAATCCTGATAAAACAGCCATCACATTAGTGTCTATTGCAGAAGAACTTTCTGTGACAGAAACTCAATATATCAACACTAATTTACACAAGGATTTGAATCGGATGGCAAGTCTCATTATTGCTAATCAAATCTATCCACATCACATGGATGCTGACTCTGAACAAGAGCGGTATCTCCGATCTCTGGCCAGACAAACTCACAATCCTCTAGCCCCTATCTTTGATTATAAGTTTCTTTTAGAAAAACATTCGACCATGAATCAAACACATTTAAAAACACTCCATGCATTACCAGTTCCAACAATAGAGCTCCCGCGTTTGTTCGAAGAAGAATCTGTCATCATAGAACGATTAACCGATAATATTAAACATCAACTATTTTAGTCGAAATAATTGATCACCTAACGAAACAATTTGACCAGGTGAAACAAAAATATCTGCAACAGTCCCTGATGATGTTGTACGTATTTCATTCTCAGTCTTCATCGCACAAATAATAATAGCGCAATCATTTTCAGCAATCACATCTCCTGATTTAACCAGCACACGAACAACTTCACCGGTCATTGGTGAAACAATCGTATCTTGAGTTGATGCGGTTATTGTTTGTGCTTTAGTGATCTTTCGAAACTCAACAAGCTGTGCATCTTCAAATGTTGGCATCAGTTCTTGGTGATGAAATACAACAATGTTTTTTTTGTTTCGTTGGTAGACATCTACAAGAACTGACTGATCATCAATCAACAAAGACCATGTTGTACCCCATAGTTTTTGTGCATCAATGCGATAGGTCTTGTTTTCATACAACACATTGAAGACACCATCCTCTTGAGCTACAGAGATTGGATAACGAGATTTACCTGCTTGAACGATCCATTGATTCATAAATGGGGACTATACATCAAGATGGCTCTATGTTGATTACAATCTTCGGGTCATGGTAGAAAAACTGCCGTGACATGGACTATATCGAATATCATTGAAAAACGCATTGTCATATGTGCTGGCTCTGGCGGTGTCGGTAAAACAACCACCGCAGCAGCATTAGCCGTCCATGCGGCTGTTTCAGGCAAAAAAGTCATCGTCATAACAATTGATCCCGCAAAAAGACTTGGTACAGCCCTTGGGCTGAATGCTTTAGGACATAAACCACAATCGGTCACGTTGCCCGATGATACACAAGGATCACTGGTAGCCATGATGCTCGATCAAAAACAAGCCTTTGATGAAATGGTAACCCGTTATTCGGCAAATCCTGACACCATAAGAACCATTCTTAAAAATCCTCTTTACAAAGAAATTTCTAAATCCTTATCAGGGGCACAAGAATATGCATCATTGAGTGTGTTGGCCTCTCTTGAAGCCAATAATGATTATGATTTAATTGTTGTAGATACACCACCGACAACCCACACATTAGATTTTATTCAAGCACCAGAAAAACTCGCCCGAGCAGCGGACTCGAAAATGATTGATTGGTTTCGTGCACTGCACCATAAACGAACCGCCCGTGTTGGATTTCGTGGTTCCTACATTTTACGTCAGATTTCTAAAATCGTTGGAAAAGGATTTATTGAAAAACTAAGCACTTTTTTTGTTGAATTTGATGCGGTATTACTCGGTCTCAAAGATACAGCATCTACTATTTTAGAACGCTTAAAATATCCAGATGTGAGTTTTGTCCTCATATGCAGTCCTTCATCAACATCGATTAGTGATATCTTGGAGATGTATACGCATCTTGAAAAAGCAAAGATTCATGTTTCAGGGTTTATCGTCAACAAATGTCATCAAGAAGAACCGACAGTCTCATCACCTGCCGTGATCATGGAGCTATTATCTTTGTTAGATCCTAAAATGAATAACCCTGAAGTATTGTCCAATATCCTTTGGGACACCGCCCAAATCATGACCTATGTTTCTAAGCACAATCAAGTAGCTGTCCATCAATTGACGCAATCCACACAAAACCAGACACCCATTAAAACCATTCCGTTACTCGATAAAGACATTCATAGCATTGAAGATCTGTTACATTTCTCACAATACTTGCTTCAATCAACCACATAATATTGCGGTATATCAGCCTCTATTATCCTATTTCTTCATGAACACACGATGATATGTAGCAATGAAAACATGGACACGGTATCAAAGACGACAGAGGTCTATCAAAACACATCGTAAACGCTCAAGACACATGAAATAATACAACTATCTTTATTTTTAAATTATTAAACGATCAAATGGACAATCAACTACAGACTATTATTAATACAAAAAAACAATGTCAGGTTTATAGTGCGTTAGATGTTTTTACAGGGAGATTAGTCGCCCAACTTAACAAACAACAGGACAATACGATCGTGGTGATTACAGCCGATGAAACGAGTGCCCGTCAAACAGCTTCTGACATTGCTTGTTTTACATCGCAACAGTCTGTCTTGCATATTGAAACACTCCATATCTCACCATACACCTCTGTATTACCCAGTCCGCTAACGATGCAACCTCGTATGAAAGCATTGTTCTCGTTATATCATCACCAATCTCCAGCCATTCTTGTTCTTTCGGTGGCGTCACTCATTAAAAAAACACTACCGAAACAGGCCTTTGACGAATTATCAAAACGATTAATCATCAACCAAGAAGTCTCTCTTGACGATCTTTCAACACAGCTTGTTTCTGGTGGATATACCAAAAGCACACTGGTGACCGATCCGGGAATATTTGCCATCCGCGGCAATATTATCGATGTTTTCCCTTCGTTTTATCAACACCCTATCCGCATTGAACTGTTTGCTGATTATGTTGAAACGATCCGAAGCTTTGACATCCACACACAACGCACCATTGAATTATTAGATAAAATTATCATGCACCCTGTCACAGAAGCTGTATGTACTGACTATGAGGGTATTCGTAAACGTATTCTTCATGCAGCAGACATCGTCTCTCAATCATCGAAAAAAACGAATCATATTTTATCACGCATCACCAACGAACCTGTGACCTATGGATTAATACCTTCTTTGCATCGAACATTAGACCCTATCGCTCATTATTTCCCTGAAAATTACTCACTCATCTTACACAACAGTGCGGCTATACTACGCAGTTATCATAGCTTGTTCGAAAAAGCACATCGAGAATATCAACAACAAATACATACGCATGATCTCGCCTTTGCGCCTGAAGATCATTACATAACCGAGCAACAATGGGACAGGTTGCTTCAACAGGCACAACAAGAAATCCATATCCACCATGAACCTTCTTCTGAAGATTGCGTTGTCATACAAACAGATGATTTAGTGCTTTTACGCAATGAGATTTCCAAAAATAGACATCGCCCAATGCAACAAGAATCATCCTCGTTGATCAAGCCCTTAATTCAACAACTAAAAAATTGGCACGATTACAAAATGTTGATTGTGATCAATGATAAAAATCTAAGCAAAAAAATTGTCGGGCTATTGAACACCGAATCAATAGAAGTTGTTCAACATCAATCATCTGATGATCTCGAAATGTTGTTAGACAATAACCATGTGTTAGTCCATGGAACATTGAGTCAAGGAGGTGTCATTCATGATGAACGATTAATTCTTCTTACGGAGAAAGATTTTTTTGGCACAACAATCCCTAAAACACGTGCCAAAAAAGTACAATCCATTCAAGAAACGTTCCTCAAACCACTCTCTGATTTTTCAATCCTAAAATCTGGTGATTATCTTGTACATAAGATCCATGGGATTGGTGTTTATCAAGGCATTGCAGAACATCCTTCCAAGGAGTATCAACAAGAATTATTACAAGTCGATTATGCAGACGGCATTCTCTATATTCCCTTGTATCAACTCAGTTGTGTTGAGCGATATGTTGGCACAACCAATATCCCCATTCCATTAGATAAACTCGGTGGTGCTACATGGGCAGCTAAGCAAACGCGGGTACGACAAGAGGTACAACATCTCGCCGAAATATTATTACAGCTTTATTCAAAACGACATTCGGCAGAAGGACATAGATTCACGACACACAATGACATGTTCACTCAATTCGAAGCTAATTTTCCTTTTGAAGAAACCTATGATCAAAAGCAAGCCATTGAAGATGTCATCAATGATATGGAAAGTTCAAAACCAACCGATCGCATGATTTGCGGTGATGTC
>JABAAV010000047.1:6967-11384 GCA_014238595.1 Myxococcales bacterium
TTGTTGATGAAGAACAACGATTCGGAGTCATCCAAAAAGAAAAACTACGCAAAGCACGTACACAAACAGATACTATTTCATTAACCGCATCACCAATTCCACGCAGTCTTCATATGTCGATGTTAGGACTGCGCGACATATCATTAATCACCACACCACCTCATCATCGAAAATCGATTCAAACATTCTTAACAACGATCAACGATACACTCATCAAAAATGCCATCATCAAAGAAATCAATCGACAAGGACAAGTGTTTATTGTTTGTCCTCGAATTGAAGGTGGTACAAACAAAAAAAACAATCCTTCAAACACAGATACGCCTATTCGTTCCGTCAATCAATGGGTTGAGCATATTAGCACTCTTGTTCCTACTGCCAGAGTAACTTTGACACATAGTCAATTAAGTACAGATCAATTAGAAAAAAATCTCATGGATTTTATTGCCCATAAAAAAGATGTCCTTGTCACAACATCCATTATTGAAAATGGCATCGACATTCCTAACGCCAACACCATGTTTATTGATAGAGCAGAGTTATTTGGTTTATCGCAACTTTATCAATTACGAGGCCGTATTGGACGTTCTATTAATCAAGCTTTTTGTTACTTGTTGATTCCTCAAGAAACAATGACACCAAAATCACATGAGCGCCTCAACCTGTTACAACGGTTTTCAAATTTAGGGTCAGGGTTTCAAATTGCATCTCATGACTTAGAACTTCGTGGTGCAGGAGATCTCTTAGGCAAAAAACAATCAGGACTCATGTCCTCTGTAGGTTTTGAAACCTATACAACATTGCTTCATGAAGAAATTGAACGACTGCGCGGCACACCTGTTTCTTCATCTTATGATATTGAACTCAATATTCATCTTCCAAGCTATCTTCCCGCTGAGTATATACCTGATATTGGACAACGGCTGGATCTATACAAACGGCTATCTAACACGCAAACCAAAGAGGAACTACTGCTCATTTCTGAGGAAATGAACGATCGTTATGGCGAATTTTCTGAACCTATCGTTAATTTGATAGACATCATGCTGCTCAAAATCTATGCAAAACATTTAAACATAATCAGCTTAGACTTGACTATAAAACGAATGATTGTATCGTTCCAAGCCAATTCTCATCTGACCAACAATACGATCATGGCTCTTATCAAAAAAAACAACTATCAACTTCGTTCTGACGGCAGACTTCAATGTGTTTTTCCTCAACAAGAACAACACACCCCTGCCAGTTTAGCCCAACAGTGTCTGCTTAGTTTATCATCGGAACATTAACGCCTCATTGAAAAACCTACCATTATGAAACTATTTTTTCTTTCCATTCTTACGTCTTTATTATTAGTTGTGGGTTGTTCCCAAGAAAAACATTCTTGTGAATCAGATTGTGCTTGTGAATTATCTACAACGAAAAAATCTACACAGCCTTCAAAGACCGTACCTCCTTCACCTTCATCTGATATTCAAAAAAAAGATATTGTTGCAACAATAGGTGACACAATAATCACGGTCGACTATGTCCAAGAACAAATGGAACGACAAATGACGTTGTCCAATCAACGATTCGTAACCTTGGATAGCAAACGCAATTTTTTAGATAACCTGATTGTATTTGAAACGCTTGCTCTCGAAGCAGACAAACAAGGGTTTTCTCATGATGTCGATGCGGTTCATGCCATGAAGAAAATCATGGTACAAAAGTTTTTATTAGATAGTCTCCAAAAAAAATTACATCCCGATGATCTTACTGACAAAGAACTTCGAACTTTTTACAACGATCATCAAAAAGATTATCAACAAACAATGGCTATTCAAGTACTTTTGTATCTCATGGAAAACAAAAAAGACGCAAACAAAGCACATGCCGCGATCAAAAGACTCGATCCTACTGCTCATGTATCTTTCAAAACCATTATGGAAAAACATGGTGCAAAACAACTCGGAAGAACCCCGCGATATATCCGCAGGGATGATACATCACTGCCACCTTCAGTCATTAAAGCGATCTTTGCACTCCGCAACATTGGTGACACACAAGGACCTATTGCTGCCGATGAAAAATTGTTTTTTATTAGAAAAACAGGATTTCGTGAAGGTAAAGTTCGGTCTTTTTCATCTGTAAAAAGACAACTACGCAACCGATTATATCGCGAACAACGCCAGAAAAATCAAGAAACATTGATCAAACAACTGCAAACAAAAACACCCATTGAACGATTTGATGATCAATTAAAAACACTATCGATATCTAACCCTCCGATCATTCGACCTAAAACAACACATGGACACTAACATGATTCGTCATCTCATCCCTCTGTGTACAATAATTATAACACTAATGGTGAGTCATCATGCTCACGCAAGCGATTGTTATCTGTTTGATCGAGTTGTTGCACAAATCAATGATGTTGTTATTTTACAAAGTGATGTCGAATTTCGTATCAAACCATTTTTGGCAAACTTAGCAAAAATTCCTCATCAAGCTGATCGAAAACAACAACAAGCAGTGCTGTATAAACAAGCACTCAATGAACTGATCAACGAAGAAATTATTTTACTCGTTGCACATCAATCTAATATTACAATTGCTGACAAAGAAATTCAGGCAGCAATTGAGGATATTAAACAAAGAAATCGTTTTACAGATCAAAGTTTTTCACAAGCAATGGCATCACAGGGATACACCTATGATAGCTATAAAGATAATGTTAAAAAACAAATGACAACCATGCGAACAATTAATTCTATGATTGGTTCTGAAATTCAGATTAATCAAGAAGATATAGAACAAGAATATAAAATCCAAGGAGAACGTGCTCCTGAAATCAAAGAAGCCTATTTACACCATATTTTGTTAACATTGCCTAAACAACCAAGCAAAAAAGATATAGCTCGTATTAAATCTAAAGCCGCAACAATCATTTCACAAAATCAAAAAGGGAAATCCTTTGCTTCATTGGCTAAACAGTTCTCTCAAGATCCACTAACCATGAATGATGAAGGAGCGCTCGGTTGGTTCAATAGGAAGACTATTATTTCTGATTGGGAAGATGTTGTTTTTTCTATGAAACAGGGTGATATACGAGGGCCAATTTTAAGTCCTGCGGGATTTCATGTTTTTCATGTTTCAAAAATCAAAACAATTGAGCGTCCATCTTTTAAACAACAAAAAAATGAATTAAAGAACAAATTATTTCAAGAAAAACTCACCAAAAAAACTCAACGTTTTGTAGAAGAAAAACGTAGAGAATTCTACGTTTCAATGATGCCTTCAAAAGCAGTACAATGCACACCATAATCACATAATACGCTGATTATCTTTAAAAATATTTGATGACTATTAAATCTGATCCCATTGCATATTTTCAACAGCTTTATGCTCAAGTTGAGAATGTTCCACTCTCCAATGCCATGAGTTTAGCAACTGCATCTTCTGATGGAAAACCTACGGTACGCATGGTGCTTCTTAAACATGTTGATGAACGTGGATTTGTTTTTTATACCAATGATCTAAGCCCCAAAGCCACACAAATCAAAGATAATCCTTATGCTGCGTTATGTTTCTGGTGGACTACCATTGGATTTCAGATTCGTGTTGAAGGCACTGTGACACAAGTTTCTGCTCAAGAATCTGATGCCTATTTTGCATCGCGACCTCGAAACAGTCAAATCAGTGCATGGGCATCCAAACAAAGTCAATCCATTAAAACCACTGCATTATTTCAAAAAAAAGTAGCCCTTGTTGAAAAGAAATTTCACAATCAACCAATCCCTAGACCTTCATTTTGGTCAGGGTATCTCATCACACCATCAATGATTGAGTTTTGGGAGAACAAAATACATCGTTTGCATCACCGTCTTGTCTATCATCGTAAACAACAGGGATGGTCCACTGAACTATTACAGCCCTAAAATTAACGACAATCTTTGCTCATCGAGATAATTGTCAGAGAGACACAGTCTTAGTGTGATGAAAGACGCTTGATTGCGTACTGAGCAATCATTAAATTGCTTACCGTTGCTTCGTTCAAAAAGACAATGGTATTGATGATTCTCACGAACAGAACCTCACAACAGGCTAATGACACAAAATACGGCGTATTTTTCAGTAGTCCCTTGGTACAACTAGTACTTGCCATCTAGTACTTGCCATCGTTGAATAAATATAGTAGTAAACCTACTTATGTGTTTCTCAAAAAATTTGATTAAATTGTTTATTATAGCGTTCTTTGTCTCTTTTGCAGCTTGCAGCCACAATGATCCTACAGAGCCTTCCCCAGTGCCTGACCCAATAGTGACCGAACCATCAGTGACCGATCCACCAACGGATCCACCAACGGATCCACCAACGGATCCACCAACGGATCCACCAACGGATCCACCAACGGATCCACCAACGGATCCAC
>JABAAV010000048.1 GCA_014238595.1 Myxococcales bacterium
TGGTCATGGGCAGTTGTTGAACAATGATATGTTGTAAATTATCTCGCCATGCACTCAGTGTTAGCTCAAGTGTGTCACTGACATCTGGATCAGAAATGCTGACTTCAATATCAACATCGCCTAACAGTAAATCACGTGTTTTCGGAGAAATAAACGTGATGGATGGTGCAGTATTTCTTGGTTCGTCATTATCATTGTTTTGAGGGATAGCTATCTGACCCAATGTTGTTTCGCTGGCTTTTTCATCATTGGCTTCATCATAAAGTTCTGCCACAAGTGAATAATTTCCTGAAGGAATGTTTTGTGGATCAAATATAACGTGATTGGTTCCTGATAATAATTGTTCAGATAATAGATAAGGGGCAGCGTCATGATGAAGCCATAGGTTGCCATAGACCAAATCGTCATCGGCATCATAAACATCAATAGAAAGTGCTATTTCTTCTTGATCCACGATGCTTGGTAGGTTGTTATTGAGTCGCGCCATGGGTGCTTGATTATCGGGAGCTGTTCCAATCACAGGATTTTTTGCCCATTGACGAATGGTTTCTATATCATTATCTGATAGAGGACCTAACGGTGGCATATCATTGTCTATCCGAGCTACAATAAATTCTGCCATCAATTTAGCGCCTATGGTTTTAGTGTCTGTGCTTACTAATGTTGAATAAATGTCGAGTCTAAACCCTACGGGTGCACCTCCACGGGAAGGACTTCCATGACAGCGGACACAGTTGGCAACAAATAATGGTCGAATATCTTCGCTCCATGTTGGATTTTCAACAGCAGGTGATTGACACCCCAGTATTGAAAAGCACGCAAAGATGACGATTAGTCGATATTGAGTATTAAAAGATAACATCATAAATAATAATGGAACATAAACATTCCTAATAAAGAATTTGTGTTTTCGCTGATATGCTCCCAACGGAGAAAACCATGTAATTCATAATGCGCGTAAGGGAACAACCGCGCGGATAGATTGATAAAGTTACGTTCTGTATTGCTGATGGTTACGTTTTCATCGTAATGGGAAAAAATACTTTCTAACAGTAATCCTTCTGTGGGAAAATATCCAAGACTAAGATGTCCAAGGGTCGATACTTGCATGGGGTGATCGGTGACATAGGTTTGAATGTCGGTATCAATCTCAGCAAGAATTAATAGCTTGAGTGATTCAAAATAGGTTTTACCTGTTGCACCAAATGTATAATGATTGATCTGATCATTGGTTGTTATTCGAGATTGCAGTCCCCAACCAGACATTCTTCCAAGACGTTGTTCAAATAATAAGGTGCCTCCTGTGTCTTTGGGTCCAGTTTTGAAAAGTGGATCTTGCATAAACGCTGCGAGATGGAGTTCCCATTTATCTTGAATATGGCCTGTCGAGATTGTGTAAGGTTCTTCAAACACACGCAATCCCATATAACGACGGATGTAGTTTGTATGATCAGGAACACGTAATCCAAACGGTGGTGCAAATCGTCCTGCTCGGACATAGCTTCCTGTCGTATGAGGTTGCCATAACAGATAATATTCACGCGGGAAAATATATTTATTAAAGGCACTGGTTTGATTTCGTGCTCGTCCTGGGACTCCAATGGTTGTACTTAGAGCGATTGATGGATGAAATTCTATTCGTGAATAGATATCCATCTGCATAGGAAAAATGAACGCTTCGCTATGGTTGTTACTATCTCGATAGGCAACAGCACCACGGAAGTCACCTCCGATATCGATCCAATCAGGAGGTGTCCACGCGCCATGTAAAAAATCACCGTCGCCACCATAGCGACTGATTGTGTCGGAAGATTCATCACGACCATATTGATTGATGAGTCCACCTCCTGTCGGTGAATAATGACATAGATTGCAACGGGAGTTGTCTGTTGAAAATTGAAAGGAAGGATACGCATACACCTGTTGGGTTTGTATGAAATACAATCCAGCAATGAGCAGCAGAAACTTAAACCATGATGTATAGATGTGATGATTTGTCATAGCAAAGATATTCTCTAATCGCATTTGGCTCCATCTTGAATCCACGTTTCTATCAAAGCAATGTCAGCATCAGGTAGAGGCGAATCTGGAGGCATTTGACGAGGTACGCCTTGACCACGGAGTAGATACATAAGCGCTGAACGATCTGGGTGTCCAGGATCGACAAACCATCGTGTTTTATTTTCTTCAATTGGATGTTCACAAGGAATTCCTGTTAATGCATGATAAGCACCTTCAAGACTATCTAATTGTAATGCCGCTTGAGAGGTGAATGTGCTATGACATCGTATGGTTGTACACCCCGGTTCTATTATCGTTGGCCAAATATAAGACCATTGTGCAGGACGGTCATCGATATCACCACAAGCCGAAAGTAAAAAAATCAGATAAGTTAAGGTAATATAATCTCGCAAAGAAGGCATGATTGTTCTATGAGTTTATTCAAAGGGGGATATAATGGTTCGTACGATTAATTGGTATTATCACAGAAATGGTTGAATGAGTTGTAAATATTCACAGGAGTTTCTTGTGAAACATGACATTGTGACAAAAAACATTCAAAATGCAGTTAACGATCGGGTAGATCCTAAGGAAGCGTTATCTTTTGTCAAATCTGCCACAACGTTATTTTCAATGAAGGGCAAAAAAATCGTTAAGATATCCTTAAAGAAAGATCAATTATCGGACAAAGAACTTTTGGAATTAATGATAGGTCCTAGTGGTTATTTGCGTGCACCTGCAATGCGTTTTGGAAAAACAATGGTTGTTGGATTTAATGCCGAACAGTATGAGGAAATATTTTTATAAACCATGGTGTCATCAGAATTACCATCCGATTTAAATGCACCCACTGTAGCGATTGAAGCTGTTGGTGCGGTTCATCATATTCAACAATTCCGATTTACAGTGACCGATGGTGTCAATAAAGATCTTTCTATCGTTACAGAGAAGGCCTGTATTATTTTCGGAACATCTGAATCGGCTGATTTAGTATTAACAGATGAAACGGTGTCACGGTTTCATTGTGAATTAAAAATCGATGGCATTCATTTATTATTATCTGATTTGGATAGTCGTAATGGGACATATGTTAATGGTGTTTCAATTGTGAATGCTTATGTTGAATCAGGGCATGTGATGACCATTGGTCGAACACGAATTAGCGTTGAAGAATTAAATGATCAAGTTTCTGTGCCCGTTTCTCATAAACAATATTTCGGAAAGATGTTGGGCATATCATCAGTGATGCGCTCAATTTTTATCATGCTGGAACGTGCTGCACAGACCGATACTACCGTATTGCTTCTTGGTGAAAGCGGTGTTGGTAAAGATATTGCAGCTGAATCCATTCACAGTGAAAGCAATCGTTCACAAAAAGATATTGTTGTTGTTGATTGTGCAGCTTTGTCCTCAAATTTAATTGAAAGTGAACTGTTTGGACATGAAAAAGGAGCATTTACTAATGCAGACCAAACTCGAATAGGTGCATTCGAAGCGGCTGAAGGGGGCACTGTATTTTTGGATGAAATTGGTGAGTTGCCATTAGACTTACAACCCAAATTACTCCGTGCTATCGATAAACATGAAATACAACGTGTGGGCAGTACGAAACGAATTTCTATTAACACACGCATCATTGCTGCCACCAATCGAGATTTGCGTAAAGAAGTCAATAAAGGTCATTTTCGTCTCGATTTGTATTATCGCTTGGCAGTTTTGGAAATCAACATTCCTCCGTTACGGGAACGTCCTGAAGATATTATTTTATTGGCAAAACATTTTTTCAACAATAATCCGATCATCAATGATGAACAGATCAAAACTATTGTAACAGAAGATTTTTTCAAAACAATTTCAGAACATTATTGGGACGGTAATATTCGTGAATTACATAACTACATAGAACGTTGTGCTGTCATGGGTGGTAATGTGCCTTTATCTCACGGCTTGAGTGAACAAGAAACGCAAGATATTGCTATTGATATTACGCAACCGTTGCGTGTGATTCGTGATTCATGGATCAAATTGATTGAACGTCGTTATGTTGAACAAGTCCTTCAACATAACAATCAGAATGTAACAGCAGCAGCGAAACAGACTGGGATTGATCGCACTAGTTTTTATCGATTATTAAGGCGGTGTGATCTGAAGTAAATCGACCATATGTTTGTGTTGGTATCATCAATGCTATAGTGCAAGCGAGCATTGAACATGGTTTCTAGAGATAGGCTGGATCACGATACTCACCGAATTCTTCTCGAAACACATCACAGATTTCACCCAATGTCACATGGGATAAAACAGCATCAATAATCGGCGGCATTAGATTGGTATGTTCGTCTTTTGTTGCCTGTCGAACAGCTGACAGTGCCGCAACTGCTTTTTTAGAGTCACGATTCTTTCGAAATTGTTTAATACGATCTATTTGTTCTTGTTCTGTACTATGACAGACTTTGAGCGTTGGAATGGGTTGGCTTTCATCGTCATCAGTATAGTGATTGACACCAACAATAATGCGTTTGTTATTATCAACTTCACGTTGAAACTCATAGGCTGAACGTGAAATCTCTTTCTGTGGATAGCCTTGTTCAATTGCTGTGATAATTCCGCCCATATCATCGATTTTACGAATATATGTCATGGCTTCTTGTTCCATCTGATCGGTCAAGGTTTCAATAAAATATGATCCTCCTAATGGATCGGTTACTGAAGCGATACCCGTTTCATTGGCTAAAATTTGTTGTGTTCGTAATGCTAATGTGGCCGCGTTTTCAGTAGGTAAGGCGTAGGTTTCATCAAAAGAGTTTGTGTGTAACGATTGTGTGCCACCAAGAACGGCGGCTAAAGCTTGTACCGTCGTTCGAACAACATTGTTATAAGGTTGTTGCGCTGTCAGTGATACCCCTGCTGTTTGAGCATGGGTACGAAGCATCCATGAACGTGGGTTTTTCGCACCAAAACGTTCTTTCATAAACGTTGCCCACATGCGTCTTGCTGCACGAAATTTAGCAATTTCTTCAAAAAAATCGTTATGAACATCAAAAAAGAAAGATAATCTTGGTGCAAAGACATCAACATCAATACCTGCTTGTATCCCAAGCTCTACATAACCAATGCCATTGGCTAGTGTAAATGCAAGTTCTTGTACAGCCGTCGCACCTGCTTCGCGAATGTGATAGCCACTGATAGAAATTGTATTCCATTTTGGCATTTCATCTGAACAATAACTGAGCATGTCACGTATAATACGCATATGAGGACGGATGGGGCTTATCCATTCTTTTTGGGCGACAAACTCTTTGAGCATGTCATTTTGTAATGTGCCTCGAAGTTGGGTCAATGGAATGTTACGTTGTTTTGCAATGGCGACATAAAATGCAAGAAGTATAGATGCTGGTGCATTCACAGTCATTGATGTCGATACTTGATCCAAAGGAATCGCATCAAACAATCGATCCATATCATCAATTGTTGCGATTGAAACACCTTCACGACCAACCTCTCCTAATGAATGTGGATCATCAGGGTCATAACCCATCAATGTGGGCATATCGAATGCTGTAGAGAGCCCTGTTTGACCTTGTTCTAATAAGAAATGAAACCGTTTATTCGTATCTTCTGGTGTTCCAAACCCTGCAAACATACGCATTGTCCAAGGTTTTCCACGATACATTGTTTCATGAGGACCACGTGTAAAAGGAAATTGACCCGGTTCGCTGAGTTTATTTTGATAATTCCATTCTTGACTGTTTAAATCCTGTTGATCATAGATAGGCTTCAATGGAATGCCCGACATTGTTTTATAAGTGTTAGATTCTTTCATGACGGTTTGTTGTTATAATACTAAAAAAGGCAAACAGACAGGGATTTTTATTCTTAACGCAAGAATGATTGACAAATCTGATACGATGATGGTTGGGGTTGATTTGTTTCAGGGTCTGTCTTTGTGAGAAAAGAACGAGTGATTGTAATGCTTTTTGATTCGATCGCATTTCTACATTGAGTACTTAGCCAAGATTGGAATGCTTCGTAATTTTCATCACGTATGTATTGAGCAGTATATTTGTCCCGCTCTGTATTAAACGCTTCCATGTCAGGGGTTTCTTTTTGGGTAAGCTCTACCAAGAGAAATTGATCTGATACGGAAAATAGTTGTGATGAAACAGAATGTTCTTTCATTGTATCAAACAGTGCCGTGGTGAGTTCTTCTGATACCCCAACATATTGATTGCCACCATTGCCTGAAATGATATTTCCATCACGTTGGATTTTGTTAATTTTTTGGACATTCTTTTGCTTAGAGAGAGAGGGTTTTTTCATGCGTAGTATTTTTTTCAATACTTTAGATGCTTCTTTTTTTGCCATAGATTTGGTGTTATCTTGTTGTGCGAATTTTTTTGCAATCTCTGTTTTGACTTGATCAAAAGAAAGATTGCCTTGGCGTTCTTGTTCAAAACGAATTAAATGAAAATCTGTATCTGTGACAATGATTTCAGAAAGTTGACCAATATCAAGTTCTTTTACAGCCTCAGAAACTTTAGCACCTCTTCCAATAAATTTTGAATTGCGCCAACCCAGATTGCTCGGTGTATTTATGTTGAATTTTTTTGCACTCTCTTCAAATGATTTGCCTGATTCGATCTCTTTTTTTATTCTCATCAGTTTTATAAAGTTTTTGTTTTTAGTGACATCATTTGTGTCTGCCGTGTTAGGAAATGTGATGTAGCTTACGAATACTTCTTTATCACGATTTGTATAGAGTGCTTTGTCTTCTTCGTATTTATTGCGGACAATGTCTTGATTTTTATTGAGATATTTCTCGACATCTTGTTTTGTAAGGGTTGAATCATTTTTATAATCATGAAAAGGAAATCGAAGTATATTGATTGATATAGATGTGTTGTCTTGTTGATAACGAAAAAGAACATCGTCTTGAGACAATCGATGAGAGGTAAGCAATGTTTTACGCATCATATTTGCAAGCGCTTCCTGTCGTTGTTCATTACGAAAATCTACAACAGAAGCAAAGCCAAGATTTTTAGTCAAAAGTTTGAGTTGGTCATAATTAAAAATACGATCGTCATCTTCACCATCGAAGTAAATGTTTTTTCCATCCACTGAAATACCCATGATAAAAATGTCACCTTCAGCAATTTTCTCATCTAAATAAGAATCACTGATTTGAAAACCACGTTGCATTGCTGCTCGTGCCAAGAAAGTTCGTTCAAGCAGGCGATCGATAGTCATCTCAGGACTAACACGAAAGGCACTACGCGCCATACGCCAAGTTGCTGTCGTGATTGTGGAATTTTCGACTTGTGCGACAACTGGAATGGTCGTGACACAAGAAAATTGATTTCCACCAGCTTGCGGTCCAAACGAAATGATAAAAAAGGCTATAATAATACCCAAAAAGGCCCAGACAACGAAAGATTTTGAATTGTTTCGGAGTAAACGAAGCATCTCGGGGGACTTTAAAGTCTTGATGCCCTGATTAGCAAGTAGTTAAGTGTGTAAATACTTGCATTGTCTGCATAATTACAGGTATTGAGGGCATGGGTAGGTTTATTAAGACGGCGAAGTGATGATTTTTGACTGGTTATATGGCGTAGTTTCAAACGATCTTGCGATTGATTTGGGCACTGCAACGATTCTCACCTTTGTTAAAGGCAAAGGCATTGTTTCTAGTGAACCTTCTGTTGTTGCCGTTCATTATGATGCCTCTGGAGACAAAAAAATATTAGCTGTCGGTAAAGATGCTAAGGAAATGGTAGGACGAACACCTGGAAATATTGTGGCTATTCGTCCCATGAAAGACGGTGTGATTGCAGATTTTGAAGTCACTGAAGCAATGCTTCGTCATTTTATTCAAAAAGCACATCATAGAACAACGTTAGTACGTCCTCGTGTGTTGATTTGTGTCCCTTCAGGAATTACAGAAGTCGAAAAAAGAGCTGTGCGTGATAGTGCCCTTGCCGCTAGTGCACGTGAAGTTTATTTAATTGAAGAACCAATGGCAGCAGCTATTGGGAGTGGTCTTCCTATTTCAGAACCATCAGGAAGTATTATTGTAGATATCGGTGGTGGTACTACCGAAGTTGCCGTGATTTCTCTAGCAGGAATTGTTCAGGCTAAATCCATTCGTGTCGCTGGAGATAAAATGGATGAAGCGATCATTCAATATATGAAGCGGCATTATAATTTGTTGATTGGAGAAAGCACAGCAGAATTTATTAAAAAAGAAATAGGTTGTGCATGTCCTATTGCTGATGAAGATAACAAGATATTGACAGTAAAAGGACGTGATTTATCAGGAGGAATTCCTAAAACATTCACCGTTGAAGCCTCTGCCATTTATGAAGCGATCAAAGTTCCTGTTCAAGATATTATTGAAGCTGTATGCACTGTATTAGAGCGAACACCTCCAGAATTGTCTGCCGACATTGTTGATCGAGGCATTATGCTTTCTGGAGGTGGTGCATTGTTAACTAAGTTAGATGTTGCATTGCATGAAAGAACGGGTCTTCCTGTTCAAGTTGCGCATGAACCAGAAAATGCCGTCGTATTGGGCACAGGAAAAGTCTTAGAAGAACTGGATCTCCTCAAAGAAATTACGATCAAATAATAACGAACGATGAAGATAAGACACCGAGGTATTGATAATATTTTATCTGTTGTTCTTTTAGTGTCTACATTGGTTTGGTTTCGTAATTCTATCAATGTTCCTCAAGAAAACGATCATATCGAAACTGCTATTTTATACAGTTCAAGTGTGATGCAGTCAGGTGTCCATCGAATGGCAGATGTCGTCACATCTGTCTGGGATCGATATTTTTGGCTTGTTAATGTGGAACAACAAAATGAAAAACTGCTTCAAGAAAATCTTCATATTAACGAACAAATACTATTAATGAACAATCAAAAAAATGACATTGCACAATTGGAAAAATTGCTTAGTTTTAAACAAAGTATTTCTGAAAAAACTATAGGCGCACGTGTTTTATATTCTTCACTCAACACTCATTTTACGGTGGTTCAGATAGCGATTGAATATGACGCTGAGCTTAGTCATCAAATTGACGTTGGATTCCCTGTGTTGTCGTCAGATGGAATCATTGGTAAGATTTATAAAGTTTATGGAAATTATTCGGAAGTATTACTTGCGACAGACCCTAGATTTTCGATTGATGTTTTTGTAGAGCGCACCGGCGATCGCGGTATTTTAATGGGACAAGGGAAAGATCATGCCTACATAAGCACAATGAAATATCTTGAAAATGATAAAGATATCCGTAAAGGTGATCGTTTAATCACAACAGGGGTTGGAACGTTGTTTCCAAAAAACATTGCCGTAGGAGAGGTGATTGATGTTCGTATTCAAGAGGATACTTTGTTTCAAGAGATTTTAGTTGAACCCTTTGCGAAATTTTCTTTGTTAGATCGCGTTATTGTTGTTATTCCTTAATCCAATGCCAATCATTCTTTATATTCCATTGTCTTATTTATTTTTGCTGGTAGCCAGTTCTTTTTGGACGCTTTTCCCATCACTTCTAGGTATCGCCGATGTCATTTGTATTGTGTCCGTCTATTTAGGTTTAACATCAAAAGTGAGAACGCACTATATTGTTTTGGTTGCCACTATTATTGGATATTTACTCGATATTTTTTCAGGGGCTCCAGCGGGATTTTATACTCATATTTCTGGATTGTTGGCCTATGTTTCAACGATGTTCAATTCTGGTTGGGAATCAAAAAGTCGTAATGGATGGTCTGTGTTTATATTAGTTTTTATTATGTCAATATTTTCTATAGGATTGCAGAACGTTCTTCTGTGGATCGGTAATATCGAGCTACCTTTTGAATCAGTCACAATGATTATCCGGATTGGAATATCAACAATGCTTGGTAGTGGTTTGTTTTTTGTTTGTGATTATTTACATTCCAACAAAGCTTTTGGAAAACCAAACCATGGTCAATTGTGATTTATGCAAGCGTATCAAACACCTGATTTTCGTCGCGTTTTATCCACCATCCGTTATCGTTTTAAATTAGTACGTTATATTGTGCTATTGGCGTTTGGTATTTTGATATTCCGTTTAATACAACTGCAAATATTTGATGGAGAAATTTATTATCAAAAAGCATTATCCAACATTAGCGGAGAGGGATATATTTCTCCTTATAGAGGAAAGATTTTAGACAAAAACAAGAAGGTTTTGGTTACGAACCGTCCTGTTTTTGATGTCTATGTTAATCGAAAAAAATTCACGACATCAGTACAAAATGAATTTGCGAAACGGTTAGGCTTGAATACAAAAGAAATAGAGACCATTAAAAAACGACTCGCAACAAAGAAAAAACATGCGTCAAATGACGTGTTAATTTTGGAAGAACAGGATCGTGAACGCATTGTTATGATTCATCAATTCCAAGAACATTTTCAAGGAACGCGTGTTGATGTTCATTCTACACGTTACTATCCATATGAAGAAATTGCAGGGCATTTATTGGGCTATATGAGTCATATTACATCTAAAGAGCTTAGTTCATTTATCCCACAAGGTTATGCCATGACAGAATTGATTGGACGAGCTGGATTAGAACGTCAATGGGAACGAGAGCTTCATGGAACACGCGGTGTAGATCACTTTGTTAAAGATGCAAGGGGTAACCGAATTAAAGATACAGAAAGGTTGTCTGATTTTGTTCAAGAAAATTATCAAAAACCAACTCATGGTTCAAATTTAATATTAAGTTTGGATTTGGATTTACAAAAAATTGCTGAAGATGCTGTGAAAAAATATCCAGCAGCAGCTGTTGCTGTTGTGGATGTGAACACAGGGTATCTGTTAAGCTTGGTGTCTCATCCATCATTGAATCCTAATGTGATGACAGGACATTTGACGCATGTTGCTGCACAAACAATGATTTCAGATCCACGAGAACCTTTTGTGGATAAGACACTACAACAACATTATCCACCAGGATCCGTGTTTAAATTTATTCCTATGATTGCGGCATTACAACAAAATGTAATTTCAGAGAATACAACAATGTATTGTAATGGATCTTATGAACGTGGAGGTCGTATTTTTAGTTGTTCACATCAGACCGTACATGGGCATGTCAATATCAGAGAAGGTCTTCAACAATCATGCAATATATTTGTTTGGAAATTAACGGAAAAAATAGATGTAGATACCATTGCAGCTACTGCACGGGAGTTTGGTTTTGGTCACCGTACAGGCTTAAACTTGAATG
>JABAAV010000049.1 GCA_014238595.1 Myxococcales bacterium
ATGGAAAAGAAAGATGAAGATCCACAAATTGCACGTCAAAAAGCCATACAAGAAGCACGTGATGCCGGTGTATTAGGCTTTTTATCATCACAATCTGGTGGAGGATTTTCGTCACTGACCGGTACGGGAGATTTTTCATCAGGACTTGACGATCGCGATATCTATGGTGGTCTGTTAGGCAATGAAGTTGGTGAAATGGCAGGTGGTTTTGGTTATGGTGTTCAAGGCACTGGTGCTGGTGGTGGTGGTACTGGATGGGGTACTGTAGGAACAGGTAGCTATGGAACCATTGGACATGGTTCAGGGACTGGTTCGGGATATGGGATTGGTTCAGGGCGTGGTGGTAGAAAAGCACGTCCACCTACAGTCAACGTCGGACGTGCCATATCTCAAGGTGGTTTAGACAAGAATATTATCCGTCGATATGTACGTAAACAGATTAAACGAATTACGTATTGTTACGAAAAACAATTAATTGCTGTCCCTAATCTTAAAGGAACAGTAACCGTGGCGTTCACTATTGGAGGTAACGGAGTTGTTATTTCATCCAGAGCAGACGGAATTGGCAATAAAAACGTCGAACAATGTATTGCTTCTGTGATCAAGTCGATAAAATTTCCACAAGTTCCTGGTGGAGGATTATCTAAAGTACGTTATCCGTTTATCTTAAACCGGCAAGGTATTTAGTTTAATCAATCAATGAGGTTAATCATGAGTCTTAAAAGGTTTTTACATCAAAGTATGCTTATCGGGGTATGTTTTTTGTGTGCTTGTATAAACGCAGAAAAAAATTCATCCATAGAAGCGATGAACGAAGGAATTGCTTTAGTTGCTTCTGGACAATATCAACATGGTATTGAACGTATGAATGTTGCTGCGCAGATTTATCCTGCCAATGATGAAGTTTGGTACAATTTGGGACAAGTGTATGTTCAGCAAAAAAAATGGAAAGAAGCCATACGTGCTTTGCAGACTGCTGTGTTACACAAAAATGATAGTGCGATCTATTATTACAAATTAGGACAAGCACAATTTGAATATTATCGTGAAGATACTTCTCGAATTGATACTGATGAATTGATCGATAATTTCACCAAAGCAACTGAACTTGATCCAACAATGACACATGCCTATTGGTACTTAGGTCATGTTTTTGACACTGTTGGTGAAGCACGTAAAGCTGCACAAGCGTGGAATGTGGGGGCTAAAATTTCTCCCGATTTTGACCGTTTATTGTTGGATTTGGGAGCATTGTATTTGCGATGGGGTTATCTTGATCAAGCCATTGCGGTATTTGAACAAGGCTTGTTGGGTCAAATTACAAATAAAGAAAGTTTATCAAATTTTTATTATCATATAGGTCTTGCCCACCAAGAAAATGAAAAATGGACAGAGGCCATTACAGCTTATTCAAAAACATTGGATCTGGTTTCTAATAGCACGGATGCATTACTTCAACGAGGGATTGTTTATCATTATAACGGTGATAAAGATCAAGCACAGATTGATTTGAAAAAATACTTAGATCTTCGTAAGGGGACACATGATTTAGGTATGGATGTCGCCAATGGTCATTTGATGCAGATTCGTGCCAGCATACATTAACGACAAAAAACTAAAGTTCTGTTGGTTATTCGTTGATGACGAAAGATAACAATACATCGCTACAAGAAGATTGTTCGCATGATTTAGAACGTGCATTAGCGTATGAAGAAACAGGTCAATATCAAGAGGCTATTGATGTTTACTGTCATATTTTGTCCATATCTTCTGTGCACAGCGAAGCATTAATTAAACTCGATAAATTATATTCTCATACGGATCAGTTTTCTGAATTGGTCGATATCTTACAAAAACGTATCGAAAATACTGATGATAAAGATATTCTTCTTAATCTTTATGTAAGACAAGGTCTAATTTATTCTGATGTGTTTCAAGATTTTAATGAAGCTGAAGTGAGTTACAATCAAGCATTGGATTTAGATCCCTCTCAATCGGTTGCTTTAGATGGTCTTGAACATCTCGTTTTTCAGCGAGAATCTTGGGATTCGTTGATTGAAATATACAAACAAAAACTTTCTAGTGCCAGCCAAGATGAAGAAGTTTTTGAACTCTGTCAACGAATAGGTCATCTATTATTATTAACGAATCAATTATTGCAGAGTGTAGAATATTGGGAAACCGCTTTTGAGATTGACTCAGACAATAGTGAAATTCTTGAAAATCTCACATCTATTTACGTTGTTAACGAACAATGGTCACAAGCCATAGAAATTTTAGAGAAACAGATAAAACAGGAAAGTAATGAAGAAAAATATGAGCGACATGTCATCGTAGCATTGTATATCACAGATCACTATGTTGATGATTCTGAACAAAAAAACAGAATCTGGAATTTGATATTAGAAAAAGACAAGACAAATGCATTAGTTGTCTCGTCTATGATCCATTCTTATCAAAAAAACGAAGAATGGGACAAACTCAAAGAAAGTATATGTCAATTAATCCAATATTATAAAGACGATGATACTCATGAAAAATCAATACCGTTCTATTTGAAACTCGGTGATTTAGAATTGGATACATTTGATAATGTCAAAGAATCCATCGTTTGTTGGAAACAGGCTTTAATATTAGGAATCATCAATAAAGATGTTAGAAAAAAAACAATAGAGAAATTAGAACGAGCAACAGAAACGCAAGGAGATTGGACGGAATATGTTGATACATTAACTTGTAAAATCGATTTGTTATCTGAGTCAAAAGACAAAATCGATCATTTTTTGAAACTAGGTGTTGTGTGTGAAGAACGGTTATTCGATATTCCACAAGCATTAGTTTTTTATGAACAAGCAAAAAAAGAACGAGTCGTTCCAAGTCGGACACTTGATCGCAAATTGGAATCACTATACCGCGCGGAAAACAATTGGGACAAAACCTGTGAATTATTATTAAATAGTTTAAATTATATTACAGATAATAGTGAACGATTAGCTGTTTATTATGACATTGCTGCGATTTATAACGATCAAAACAATAGCGATGCACAATTTCTCGTTCTTCAAACAGCGTTTGAAGAAGATTTAAGCAACACTAAGATTCCTGAAATACTGGAATCAATTCTTCTCAAAACTCCTTCATTGAACGATAAATTATTGACCTTTTTTCAAGAGCAAGCCAAAAAATCTGAACAGTACAATCCTTATATTGCAGCGAATCTTTGGTATCGTTCTGCATTGCTTTGTAAAAATGAAAGCAATTCCCATGCAATTTCTTGTCTTCAAGAAGCTTTGAAATTTAATTCTTCGCACAAAGAGTCTCTATATCTTCTGGCTTCGTTTCAAGAAGATGCAGAAAATTGGAACGATTTAGTAAAAACTTATGATCATCTGGCATTAATAGAATCTGATATAAATCTTCAAGAACAATGGTATTTAAAATCAGCAAAGATTTATGTCAACAAACTTCAAAACGTTTCTAAAGCTATTGATTTGTATCAAGCTGTTCAAAAACTTAATCCAACAGAAGTTGTTTTAATAGAATTATCGAACCTTTATCGCCAAAAGGAATTATGGAAGCCCTTGGTCGAGATATTAAAAGAACTGATTGATATATCTAATAAAACTAATATTAAAAAATATGTTTCAGAAATAATCGATATTTATGTTTCAAAATTGAATGACGCCTCTAATGCCTTATACGTAGTTCAAACTTATCCTGTTATTGATGAGAATGATCCATCTATGAATTCACTGTTGGCTACAGTGTATAAAGAAACAGGTGATACTTCTTCATATATAATTTGTATAAACAAAACGATAATCAATACAAAAGATATTCATACAAAAATCAAATGTTATGAAGAGCTAGCTGAGATTTTTGAAATACAACTTCAAGACAAAAAAGAAGCGATTCAATGTTTTGAAGCAATTCTTTCTTTAGATGGACATCATGACAAATCTTTTGAGGGAATAATTCGATTATTAAAAGAAGAAAATCGTTATAGGGATGTCGTCAAAATTTATCATAATAAAATCCATATCGTTTCTGATCATACAATCAAACAATCGCTTTATTTGGAGATGGCTGACGTTTATAAAAATGCTATACAAGATTTTGAACAAACAATACAATCTTATCTGTCTGCATTAAATTATATCACTCAGCCTCAAGAAAAAGCCTCTTTATATTATTTGATTGGATGTGTATATCGTGATCAACTCAACAAAAATGAATTGGCACAAACCTATTTTGAACAAGCCCTCTCATTTGTTGATGATCATGTCTTAGCTATGGAATCTTTGCTTGAGATCTATGAGACAAAAAAAGAAAACCATCAAGTAGCAACACTATTAATACGATTGTCTAAAGTTAAAGAACGCCCTGAAGACTATCTTTACAGAGCTGGTTGTTTGTATCTTGGTGTGTTGAAAAACATGAAACGTGCAACAGAGCTTTTCGTTGAAACGATTAAACATGATCGCGGTCATCTCCATGCAACACTATCACTATCTACTATTTATTTCGGGACACTTCAATGGAATGAAATGATACCTTTGATGAATGTATTGTTTCAGAATTTTCATGTGTTTAATAATGATATTAAAACACAAAAACAAATATGTATCCAAGGTGCAAAATGTTTTGTTGAATTAGGTCAAAACGATAAAGCATTAAATTATTATCAAAAAGCATATCAAATTGACTCAACAGATTATGCATCATTATTAAATAGTGCAAATATCCTCTATCAAAAAGAAGATTGGACACATGCGGCACATTCTTATTCAATACTTGTTGAATCGATGAACTCAATCAAAGATTGGCCTGAAGCAATCGATATTTTTGATAAACTTGGCACTGTTTATTCTTTTCTAAGTCAACATAAAAAAGCTGCAATAATTATAGATCAAGGGTTAAAACAATATCCTAATAATCCCAAGCTCTTACATAATAAAATAAATATTGAAACAACATTGAAAAATTGGAATCAAGTTGTTGTTGCTAAAAAATTGCAGTTAGATGCCTGTAAAGACAAAAAAAAACAAACTGAAATTTTATTTGAAATAGGCAATTTGTACTATGACAAAATCAATGACAACAAAAAAGCATCTGTTGCATATCAACAAGTTATCAATGATGGCATGTCTCCAACTCGAGAGTTATTACAAAAACTTCTTGATAGTTATACTGATCAAGAAGATTGGGAAAATGTTGTTGTTGTTTTGATGGATTTGGCAAAAATCTCTGAAAACAAAAAATACAAAATTCAATATTATAATACCGCTGCCAATATTTGTCATAAAAGAAATAAGAACTATGATCAAGCCATACAACTTTTTGATATGGGATTGAATTTGATTTTCTCCTCAGACAAAGAAATTTCATTAGAAGATAAAACATCTGCTATGAAAATATTTTCTAAGTTAGATCATCTATTAACATTAACAAAAAATTATAAACTACAAGAACGTTCTTATCGAAAAATGATTAAACGATTAAAAGGAGAATCAGACATTCTGTCTCATCTGTGGCATGCATTAGGTGAAATTTATCGTACTCGACTAAAGTATTATCAAAATGCTATTTCTGCTTTTGAAATGGCTGTGATGCTCGAACCTAAAAATAAAGAACGAAATAACATTTTAACAGAGCTTTATATGATAGCAGGTCATGATTATCTTGATAAAATGATTGCTCATCAGATGAACATATTGAAATATGATGTTGCAAATATTGATAGTTATCGTGTTCTTAGACGATTATACACGAAACTCAAACAACCCGACAAAGCATGGTGTGTTTGTCGAACGATGACTTTTTTAAATATTGCTAATGATGAAGAACGTACTTTCTATGAAAGACACAAACAATCATCAATTATTCAAGCACATCATGCATTCAATAATGCTTTATGGGATTTGCTTTCATCTTCATCTAAAAACAATGAGATTAATGCAATTATGACAACGATTTCACCGACCATTGGATTGATGCATGCTCAACCACAAAAAATGCACAAGATTAATCGTTCTTTACGTATTAATCTAGAACAGCATTCATCACCATCTATGCGTGCATTTTTATATTCAAGTCGGTTATTAAATATTGATATACCCGATATCTATATTAAAAATGAACAAAAAGATCCTATCGTTTTTTCTAATATTCAAGAAAATGGAAAACCATGTCCTTCCTTTTTATTGAGTGATGCTAGTTTACAACACTATGATAATCGCGAAATCATCTGTTTATCTGTCAAAAAATTAGCATTGATGCGTCCTGCGCATTATTTGAAATTGGTGTTTCAATCAACCCTTGAATCTAAAGTAGCATTTTTTGCTTCGCTTATTTTAATTAACCCTCATTTTTCTGTGCCTCAAGATTGGGCACCATTAGTTGTCAACTATGCAAAAAAATTGCGTATGAACATGACTGCTTCTGTGTTGAATCACTTGGATATTGCTGTAAAACAGTTGTTTGAAACATACTCTGAATTTGATTTAGATCAGTGGAGCCATAATGTCGATTTGATTTGTGAACGGGTGGCGTTCTTTGTTTGTGATGATTTGGTTGCCGCTCAAAGTATCATGATGAACGAACCTGAAGAAGGACAATCTTCCATCAAAGATAGAATGAACCATCTTGTCATTTATTCTATATCAGAAAAATATTTTTCATTGCGTCGTGAATTAAATATTACGATAGATTAAATACTCTTTTATTATCTATCTATAAAACAAAGATCCATAAAGCTAGTTCAATCATTTGCTTTGATTAGCGTTTGTTATAAATGGAATCAGTGATGATCAATACTCATCTATCTGTGACAAATCTTATAGACACTAAAGTTTAAACAATGATTATTGCACTGTTTAATATTATCACAATGGCTAGTCCTTGTGTGATAGGGACTAGCCATTACGATGATAAATTGTAATTTAGCTCAATGAGTCGCGCTGTGATTAGAAGTTACTTTGATCAACATTGGTTCCCGGTGAATAGTTATGAGAACTGTCAGTGATTGCTGAGTCATGGCTGAAATATTTAATGTTTGCACCCGTTGCCGTGTCTTTAACCGCAGCATCACATTCGGCACTAGTTGCAGTCGAAGCGTTGGCTGTTGATGTGTTGCATCGTATATAAGACTCATTAGTGTTCAAGGCATCACTGGCGACAGCACGTAACCCGATGCGTGTACCTGATGTTGTACCAAAGGCTAAATCATTGATCACAATCCGATTATTGGATGCATCTTGTCCTGTCAATTCAATGATTTCTCCTGCAGCTCCTGTCAAACACAGTGATGCCGGTCGTTCATCATTGGTACTTAAATTTTGTGTGGTTGCTGTACATGTTGAATCTACGTTGGCCATTATGATGTTATCAGAGGTATTGACACTGTCATTGACGCCAAAAATAGTCAGCGGTTTTCCATGTGCCAATGTTGTGCCACAGGGAATCGTTGCTCGTGTAATGCTTGAAGCACTATCGACACTTGTCTCAATGGACAATCCTCCTAAGTTGAGTGTTTTTCCAGAGACATTGAGCAGTTCAATAAATTGATCTCCAATCTCTTCAACAATACCATTACCATTAGCATCACTAGCACTGACGTTTGTAAAATTCCAAAATACTTCATTGATGACTAAATCATCGGCTATTGGTTGTTCATCGGTTGCGATTGTTCCGCATTGATCTGAAGCTACGGTCACCGTGATGTCAAATTCACCTTCTAATTCTTCAGTATCACGAACATCGATATCTCTTGGATTTTCAGGTGGACCAATTTGAACAAGCGTATGAGCATTGATTAACGGAATATTTGTCTCATCAATAATGCCTTCTTCATAATCACCTTGAGCAATCAATGTTGATCGATAACTTTTGAATGTTTTATGAGGTGCAGCACCAATGGTAAGAACATCAAGTTGTCTCGCTTGAATTTCATTATCATCAAAATCCCTATCATCACTATCAATATTATCATCATAGTAATCTATTTCGACATTAATTTGATTGCCTGGAATGAAATCTGAAGAATCGTTTGAATCAAGAAGAACATATTGTATAGGACGTTCTTGTGTTAATTCCAATGTTTCATTAGTAGAGTCCGTTTCAGGGTAAGATGCCTCAATGGTCACATCTGTTTCAAGATCATCAGAGCCTAGGTTACTGATACTGTAATGATCAAGGATAATCCAATAATCTTTATCATCTTGACCGTTTGAAAACATCCCTAAACTAGAGTTGCTGTTCAAGATACTGTCTTGAATTGTTTCGATAGGATCATCATCCTTGATGGTTCTATTTTGAGCGACGTTGTCATGTTTTCTGATGATGACTTGTTCTTCAGGATCCCACACGATCAAAATTGTATCGACATCAGGCAGTACTCGTTCGTCGTTATTGTCATTGTTACTGGCTGTTGCCGACAGATAAAGTGCGAGTGGAAGAAATTCACTGGATGTCGAACTTATTTCATAAATGGGAATGATACCGTTCGAAGTGATGTCATGGGTTGTATCAATGGCTCTGTTATTTTTAGGCCATGAAAGTTCATCATCATCAACATCAATGCCATTTCCATCATCAATATTGCTGACATCAATGGTATAACAAAACACTGCGGCATCATTATCAAAAGCAGATTGGTTATCATTGCTCATTTCATCATAAATTCTGATGTAATAACGACCACTGTATGGAAAGAATATTTGACGTTCTGTTTCAAGAGATGCATTTTTTCTGGCTGCAACCGAACGTAGAATTCGACGAAATACATAATCCTCTGGATTTGTATCTGATTCTGGATAGTAAATAAATTCTGCTGCGAGTGGAACAGCGGCAGGACCTTCTGATGTGATGTTAATGGTTGCTATGGTGCCTGGATCATCAACTTCAAATGTGATGTAGTCCTGATCTTCATGATGTTGAATGGCACCATCCCATCCATCAAGATCATCAAGATCATCACCATCTTCGGCTCTGCTCTCTCTTCCGTTATTGTCTGAACCACGTCCATCAGGGAATCCTGTACGTGACTCTTCTGTTTCATCGAGATTTTTACATTCGGTAATGTTACTTATAGGCGGTGTGGGCGTTGATGTTGGCGGCAGCTCTACTGTTGGAGATGGCGGTGGAGTTGGCGGCGTAACTATTGTTGGACCTGATGGCGGTGGTGTGGGCGGCATTGGATCTGGCATGACTGGATCTGGAGCCACTGGATCTGGAACATCACAGCCAGGAGGCGTTCCTCCATTTTCACAAACAATGTCATCTTCCTCGGTTGGAGCATCAACGACGACGTCATGATCACATGCCATAAGAAACATCATTGGGAAGGAAAGAAAGATAGAGAAATAATTTTTGATTGATAGCATAATGCAATTAAAGAATTAAAATTAAATAAAGTCAATAATTTATTGAAAATTAAAAATTTAGGATAAGAATGTTCACGTTAAAGAAACTAAAGTATATTGAGCTACTTTAGCTTTGTATTTCTGTCTAAAAGTATCTAAGCAATACCCATTGAACGTGAATCAAAGCGAATCTCTATGCGTTAGATTTTCATTTGATACTGGTCAATTAGGATCCCAAGTATAACGAGTATATTCACCCAGACAGTGTCTAATTCGTTAGATTTCGTTTGATACTAGACCAATGCATCTATTGAGCTGGCAAGAATTATTAAGGTCAATATGTTTGTTTTGATTGCTGCAAAGTTGTTAATCATGTGAACATGCTTGTCAGCAATGAGACAATCGCAGAGACAATCGCAGAGACAATCGCATTTTTGACCTCTCAGATCTGAACAATTCCGATCGAAAATCACTCAATTAAAATCTCAAGCATAACGAGTATATTCACCCAGACAGTGTCTAATTCGTTAGATTTCGTTTGATACTAGACCAATGCATCTGTTGAGTTGGCAAGAATCATTAAGGTCAATGTGTTGGTCTTGATTGATGGACGGTTGTTAATCATGTGAAGATGCTTTAATCAATGAGGCAGATCGCATCTGTTACCTATTAGATCTGAACAATTTAGATCAACAATGACTCAATAGGACACAAGCACAACGATCATATCCATCCAGAGAGTGTCTAATTCGTTAGATTTTCATTTGATACTGGCCAATGCATCTATTGAGCTGGCAAAGGATAATAAGGTCAATGTGTTGGTCTTGAGTGCTGCAGGGTTGTTAATCATGTGAAGATGATTTCATCAATGAGACAATTGCATCCGTTATCTATCAGATTCAAACAATTCCGATCAAACAATATTCAATTAGAATCCCAAGCACAACGAGCATATTCATCCAGAGAGCATTGATATTCACTGGTGTCTCAAATCTCTGGTATCAGAACACTATAGCTTGTTCCCAAGATGCCCCATGGTGTGTTTGCTTTAGTTCATTTCAATCCATGAGCATTCATAAAACGAGCCTCTTAATGGCAAGTAATCAAACAATGAATGTATTATTATAAAAAAAGCCCCGAGATTAAATCTCGAGGCTTTTTTAGAAAATTATTGAATACTAAAACGCTGAACCGTCTACTTTTGTTGTTGCAGAATGGTTTGCAGCTGTAGTGCCTGAGCCAGTAATCGTTGTATGACTTCTCATGATCGATGAATTAGATGTACTTGAATCACAAGTAGTACTGTCTGTTGATTGACAACGAATGAGTGATGCGGTGTTTGTTGCGGTATTATCAATGTTTGTACTGCTGTTAGCAGAGGCAGAGAATACCAGTTGATCCAACACATCTGTTCCATTACTTTCA
>JABAAV010000004.1:0-27722 GCA_014238595.1 Myxococcales bacterium
TGGATCTTTTTTAATTGATTTAACAACAGATGCAGGACCAATGATTGTTAATCCTGCTGAATTTCCTGCTAAAGCAGATGCCAAACTATTTTTCAAATTTAATAACGGATTGACGAGCATTTCACTGCCCGCTTTATCTTCCATAGGCTATTCTTTTGAGATCTACAACAATGATGGATTAACGAGTATTTTACTGCCCGTGCTCGAAGACGTGTATGCGAGTGTTATCTTGACAAACAACAATTCACTGAAGGAAATTTATCTGCCCGAATTTACTGACACGACTTACGATCTTATTATCGAAAACAATGATGCCTTGACCAGTATTTCAATGCCCGTTTTGATCTCCACGGGATTGGATAATCCAGAACCGTCAGCATTTCTATCTCTCTATGGTGTTGTTTGGATCAACAACAACCCAGCATTGACGAATATGTCACTGCCAGCATTGACTAGTATCAATTCTAGTGTAGAAATCACTGCCAACGAGGTGCTGACAGAAATTTCACTGCCAAGTTTGAATAGTGCACAGAGTATACTAATCATAAGTAATCCTGAATTAACGAGGGTTGCAATGCCTGCTTTGGATAATCTGTACTGGGCAACCGTAGAAGACAACATTGTACTGATGTATTGTGACTTAGGTATTTATGGCGATGATTTTTGTATTTGGTCGTCATAGCGAGGACTATTGTCCTTAGGACTGTCCATCGTTTATTGCTACACATGAAGTGTTCAACATTTGATCGTTGAACAAACAACGCCCTGTCGCGGTAAGGCGTTGACACTTATCGCTTGCCTTGAACTGAACATTACGAACTCCAAAAGACGCACTGTGTCCACAGTTTGTCTATGACTCAGTCTGTATTATTGTGACACGAACGTTCGATTCATGAGATAGCACTCTTTGTGAATCAAATATTATATCGCTTCACGATATAATATAGCACTGCTTGTTGTTGGGTTACCACGACAGGGTGGATTGATTTTTTCGACTTCCACTGAAAACGCAACATGAGGATACATCGTTTGAATGGTGTCACAGATTTTTCCTGCTAAAGTTTCTATCAAACGAACAGTCGTGCCAATACCGACATCAACAACAGCATTACATATTTTTCGATAATCAACGGTATCTTCTAGAGCATCCGATTTGACTACTTTGTCTAATGAAAAAAACAATTGAACATGAACACGAAACAAGCGAAGTGTTTGTCGTTCTGTTTGAGTATAGCCATGATAGCCTTGAAATTCTATATTTTTAATATTGATGCTTTGTGTTGGAGACGTCATGTTTTTCACTGTCGAGCCAGCCTGTTGGTGTTTTGCCTTGTATACGATAGAGATAAAAATGATAGATGCCAATACCAAGCCCTAACATTAGAAGAAGAATGGTTGGAATAAGACCTGTTAAAAAAACAATCCCAAAGAATGCTCTCATGTCAGGGTCAGCGCGAACAATCAATGTCACAATTGTCCCAAAACCGCCAATGATAAACAAAAAAGAAGCGGTGCCGATTAAACCAACAAGAATACGCATTAATAGTTCTCGTGAGGTGATGTAGAGATATATTCAGTGCCATCTGTGTTGAGCTGTTTCATTGTGCGACGGATTGATCTTGTTTTTAAAGGCCCTGCAAAATCAACTAAAAGTTTGCCCGTGAGATGATCGTGTTCATGTTGGATAGCACGTGCCAACATGTCTGTTGCTTCAATATCAAAAGAATTTCCTTCCAAATCCATGGCTTTATAATGAACATCCATGGGACGTTTTATTTTGACATAAACACTCGGAAACGAAAGACATCCTTCTTCCAACTCTTCTAATTCATCACCTAATGTGATGATCTCAGGATTAATAAAAATCAGTGGATTGTCTCGGTTTTCTACAATAGAAGCATCAATCATAAAAATAGACTTGGGAACACCAATTTGTATTGCTGCAATGCCAAGTCCTTTTGCTGCAATCATTGTATCTTCTAAATCTTTACATAAATTGCGTATGGTTTCGTCAAAGCTAGTGACTTGCTTGGTTTCTTGTCTTAACCTAGGATCAGGCCACTTGACGATAGGACGGATAGCCATATAAGTAGATTACTTACAGCTTTGTTTTCTTGTCAATTCTGAATTGATTTTTTTTGAATAAAACATGCCTTCTCACTTAGATGCGTTTCATTATGATTTGCCGTTAGAATATATTGCACAGATTCCAGCAGATTCTCGAGATAGCTCACGACTCTTAGTTATTGATGACGAGATTAAAAACAAAAAGTTTGCAGATATTTGTGATGAAATCCCTGCAGACTCAGTTGTGGTTGTCAATGATACAAAAGTCTTTCCAGCACGACTGTTTGCACAAAAAAACACAGGTGGAAAAGTCGAGATTTTACTTTTATCACCATCGTTAGACAGTGAAGACAATTTTGTTTGGGACGCGCTAGTGAGTCGGAGTAAAAGTTTAAAAGACGGGATGTGTCTTCAGGTTTGTCATCGAGGTCATGATGCGATCGATGATGCTCCAATGCTTGTGATCAAACGTTCTTCATCTGAACAAGGGATAACACAAGTACGATTACCCATGAGTGTTGAACAATTATGCAAAACATGGGGAGAAGTGCCATTACCTCCTTATATTAAACGCAATGATGGCGCAACTGTGATGGATGAAGAGCGATATCAAACAGTGTATTCATCGCACATAGGTTCCGTAGCAGCACCGACGGCAGGGATACATTTTACTGATGAAATTTTTGCTAAACTTCGTGCACGCGGTGTGCAGATCGTTTCTATTACATTACATATTGGTGCAGGTACTTTTTTGCCTGTACGAGACAACGATTTAGACAACCATAAGATGCATCAAGAACGGTTTTGTATCACCAAAGATGTTTCTGAGATTATTTCTTCTGCCAAACATGTGGTTGCGACAGGGACAACAGTGGTACGTGCCTTGGAAACTGCAGCAAAAAACAACAACCAAATTGATTATGGACATGGTGTTACAGATTTGTTTATTCGTCCTGGTTATAAGTTTCGTGTCGTTGATTCTTTGATTACAAATTTTCATTTGCCTGAATCAACATTGCTTATGTTGGTTTGTGCATTCGGCGGTTATGATCGTGTGATGTCTGCATATCGTTATGCTGTGGCTCAACGCTATCGGTTTTACAGTTATGGTGATGCGATGTTTTTGTCTAAAAACAACGAGGTTGTGTCATGAGATGTCCTGAGTTTTCATTCGAAGTGGTTGCACAACATGGCAAAGCACGTGCAGGAATTATACATACCCCTCGAGGAGATATTTTAACACCAGTATTTATGCCCGTTGGAACAGCAGGAACTGTTAAGGGCATGACTATGACTGAGTTAGAACAACCTCCCATTGATGCCCAAATTATTTTAGGGAATACCTATCATCTGTATTTGCAACCAGGGACATCAGTGATTGATTTATTTAATGGACTTCACAACTTTTCAGGATGGAAACGACCGATTTTAACTGATTCAGGAGGTTATCAGGTGTTCAGCTTATCTGGGTTGAATAAAATAGATGATGACGGTGTTACATTTCAGAGTCATATTGATGGAAGTAAGCATCATATTACCCCAGAGAAATCATTAGAGATTCAGGCCTCACTGGGTTCTGATATCGCGATGGCCTTTGATCAATGTCCTGCGCTCGATCAAGGGCAAGTGTTCGTTGAAGATGCAATGCGACGTACAACATTGTGGGCAGAGCGTTGTGCTGCTTATCAACGTCCCTCCAAACAAGCTTTATTTGGTATTATACAAGGTGGTGTAGATTTATCGTTGCGGAAAAAGCATTTGGAAGAGATCACAGCATTTGATTTTGATGGATATGCCATAGGTGGTTTGTCTGTGGGAGAGCCTAAAGAGTCCATGTATGAGGTATTGGATGGCTTCGTTACCCATCTTCCTGAAAAACAGCCACGCTATTTAATGGGTGTAGGTACGCCTGAAGACATCAAACATGCTGTATTGGCGGGAGTAGATATGTTTGATTGCGTCATGCCAACTCGAAATGCTCGTAATGGGCAGCTATTTACTGCACAGGGAAGAATGGTAATCAGCAATGCTCAATATCGAGATGATATACGGCCTGTAGAAGAAGATTGTTCTTGTCTTGCATGTCAGACTGTATCACGTGCCTATTTGCGGCATCTGTATAAAAATCGTGAAGTGCTTTATATACGTCTTGCAACACAGCACAACTTGGCGTTCTATGCACGAACAATGAAGGCCATACGAGAGGATATTTTGTTGTCTTCGTCTTGACCGCACAGTGTTGTAATGTTACCTAAACTTTCCTTAACGCTGACATGGGTATCCCATGGAAAGGTTTCTATAAATTATGTCACAAATTGTATTTTTAATACTGATGATGGGTGTCTTCTGGTTTGTCTTGATACGCCCTCAAGTTAAGCGACAAAAAGAACATCAAAAATTACTCTCTGCTTTGAAACAGGGCGATCGTGTCATTACACGTGGTGGATTGGTTGCCACTATCAAAGATGTTTCAGATCCAACTTTAATCACGCTTGAATTAAACAATCAATCTACGGTACGGATTCTTCGCGTCTATATTGATGGATTATATATTCCTCCAGCTGAAACAAACACCAAAGCACCAGTCGTCACTGGATAGAACAAAGAAAGCGTAAGCATCTATGGAACGATCTCTGCGATGGCGTATAATTGGATTGGGAGTACTGTCGCTTCTTGCGGTGTTAATTTTGCTGCCCTCGATAGTACCATCTGAGAAACTTCCAGCACCGATCAGTCGCATCTTTAGTAAAAAAGTTCAGTTGGGGCTCGATCTTCGAGGAGGGCTTCATTTAGTATATGGTATTGATCTGAACAAATCTATCGATGACAAATCTTTCGAATTGAAACGTGAGTTAGAATTAGCACTCAAAGATGCGGATATTGATGCGCTCATTGAAACACCATTGACACCCAAAGGTGCTCTTAATATGGTTTTCACTGATCCTTCGATGCGTTCTAAAGTGGATGAAACATTTTTAGCAACTTATGAAGGTGTATTGCGCACACGAGAATGTCTCGAAGATGTTACGACGGTTCATTGTTTAATTATTGCTGAAGATTATGCCATTGGCATCAAAGAATCTGCGATTCAGCAAGCTATTAAAACAATTAGAGAACGTATCGATGAACATGGTATTGCTGAACCAACAGTGATTCGCAAAGGGGACGATATTATTGTTGAACTCCCTGGATTTGGCGATGAAGTAGAACGAATTAAATCAATTATCAAACGAGCTGCAAAACTCGAATTTAAAATTGTTGCCAATGATGATGATTACATGAAGAAACTTGCACGACATGTGTCAGAAGATCCTAAAGCTAAAGAACTTGGCATTGATTTTGAGACCGATTCTTGGGTTCATGATGAAACGGGGAAACGTTTTACAGATCAGTTTTTAATAGCAGCAACACATCGAGAATATTTGACAAAACAAGAAGCGATACAACGCGGTTGTTGGGATGAAAATAAAGCTGAGCGCGAAGGCAAAGTAGAATGTGAAATCACAGGGCGTACAATTATTGCTGAATACCTCAATGGTGTCATACAAGATAACGCTGAATTCGCCGTTGATGGCAATCATGAATTTGCATACGAGCAAATATCGCAAAATCGTAACGATGTTACTGCTGTACAATGGCGAACATATTATCTCAAGCGTGCTGTTGAATTGGCAGGTTCCTCGGTTTCAGATGCTGCGGTGTCATGGGATCCTACAACCAACCGTCCTGAAGTATTGGTCACATTCAATCGATTAGGTGCTATTCGATTTGGTGAGCTCACTTCCGAGAATGTTGGCAAAAAAATGGCAATCATCCTTGATGAGACTGTTAATTCTGCACCTGTGATTCAAGCTGCTATTACCGGTGGACGTTCCTCCATTACAATGGGTAATAGCGATGTACTGGTATCGCAACGTGAATCGGAAGATCTTGTTAATGTTTTAAGAACAGGGTCACTTCCTGCACCATTGCGTGAAGAGTCTTCTTCGATTGTTGGTCCACTGTTAGGACTTGACGCTGTCAACAAAGCAAAATCTTCATTTATCTATGGATCGTTGTTAGTGATCTTTTTGATGTTATGGTTTTACCGTAAGGCAGGTGCTATTTCAGTTGCTGTTCTTTTGATTAATGTCACTTTGATGATGTCAATATTAACGCTCTTTCAAGCGACGTTGACATTGCCAGGTATTGCGGCACTGGTACTTACAGTGGGTATGGCAGTCGATGCTAATATTATTATTTATGAACGTATCCGTGAAGAATTAAGAAATGGGAAATCAATTCGAGGTGCAGTAGATTCAGGATTCTCTCGAGCATTTTCTGCTATTATTGATGGACAACTGACAACAGGTATTGCTGCATATGTGCTTTATAGTTATGGGTCAGGTCCTATTCAAGGTTTTGCTGTGATGTTGATGATTGGGATTATATGTACTTTATTTACAGCATTGTGGTGTACACGTCTGTTTTTCACATATGCTTTAACGCGAAAACAACGCGTGAATTGGATATCAATTTAAGGATCTTATGGAAAAAAAATACGCTCCATTTCGAGAGATAATTTCTTCTGGAACGAATGTTGAATTCGTTGGCAGACGAAAAATATCTGGTTTGATTTCGTTAATTCTTGTTTTGAGTTGTATTGCAGTGTTGTTCATTAACAAAAGCATCCATGGTTCAATGCTTAATTGGACTATCGACTTTAAGGGTGGAACAGAAATCATTTTTGATTTTGACACGAATGTTTCTGTTGGAACAGTTAGAGATGCGTTAACGAATGAAGGATTTGAGGGCATTGAGGTTAGTGCATTTGATTGGCATGATTCTGACGGTAAAAAAACAAAGGGCATTCGTGTTCGCACACCAGAATATGGTGTGATTACAGAGAAAACTTCACAGGCGCATTCAGCCGCATTTAAAAAAGCATTTTCAGACCGTGGCATTGTCAAAATATCGTGGTCAGGAGATACATTAGAAGTTCGAAGTCGAAAAAATGTTACATTAATGGAAGCAGCAGAGTTCTTTAAAAATCATGGATTGAGACTGAAAACAGGTGATCTTGCTATTGAAGAAACTGGCGAAATTGATCCTGCGACGGGTGAATATCGTGTTCAACTTGGTTTTTATGGATTAGAAGATCGTTATAAAGAAGCCATAGAACGACAACTCAAAACGACAAAAGCAACCATTATTCAAACATATGCCGTTGGAGCTAAAGCAGGGAAACAACTTCGTGATGATGGTATTAAATCGCTTTTTTATACAATGATTCTTATTATGCTGTACTTGGTGTACCGCTTTGATATTCGTTATGCACCTGGTGCTGTCATTGCACTGTTTCATGATGCCATCTTAGTTATTGGTGTGTTTGCTGTGACATGGACAGATTTTTCTTTAACAACAGTTGCCGCAATTTTAACGGTTATCGGTTACTCCGTTAATGATACCGTGGTTGTTTTTGATCGTATTCGTGAGAACACTGGCCGCCTCAAAGATAAAACATTTGATCGAGTGATTAATGTTTCGTTAAATGAAACATTATCCCGAACATTGCTCACATCATTAACACTGTTTGTTGTGACTTTGATGATGAATGTACTGGGAACAGGGTTGGTACGTAACTTTGCTTTTGCAATGAATATTGGTGTGATCGTTGGTGTTTATTCTTCAGTATTCGTCGCATCACCTTGTGTTCTATGGATTCACAATCAATTTTTTATACGCAAAAACATTAAACATTAAAGTATCATTCGGACCTTAGCTATGATGTCCGAATGGTCCCTTCGAAATACTGATTCAACCATTGTTCAACAATTAGTACAGTCAATGGGAATGTCTTTGACATTAGCTCAATGTTTAGTCGGTAAAAATGTAACTTCTGTTAAGCAGGCAACTGAGTTTTTAAAACCTCATACAACTCATTTACGGCCACCTGTGGGGATGATTGGAATTGAATCGGCAGTAATTCGTTTGTGTGATGCTATCAAAAACAAAGAAACGATCGGTGTTTTTGGTGATTATGATGTTGATGGTGTCACGACCACCGCTTTATTTGTAGATTTTTTAAGCAGTATAGGTGCTTGTTGTGTTCCGTTGATCGCACAACGGGACTCGGGCTATGGGTTTACTCTAAAAGCAGTTGAACATTTTGTTCAAAACAAATGTAGCGTGGTTATTGTAGGGGATTGTGGCACGAGTGATTTTGATTCATTAGATGTTGCAAAAAAACATCATATAGATGTCATTGTTGTTGATCATCATACCGTCCCATCAAAACAATCCTCTGCGTTTAGTTTAATCAACCCCCATCACCAAGATTCAACGTTTCCTTTTAAAGGGATGGCATCAGTAGGACTTGCTTTTTATTTGGCAGCATCAATACGCACTCAATTACAAGAGCAATGTTTTTTTGATGACGATAGACCATCACCCAATATGAGAGAGCTTTTGGATTTGGTTGCTATAGGAACTGTTGCTGATTTAGTTCCGTTGGTTGAAGAAAATCGTTGTTTAGCTTCAGTTGGTTTAACTGTTTTAGAACAACGAAAACGTCATGGTATTATGGCTTTGCTGGATCATGCTAATATTGGATTGTCACAACCTGTCAATGCAAAGACGATTGGGTGGACAATTGGACCAAGGCTCAATGCACCAGGAAGACTTGGAGATGCCAAACTTGCATTAGATATTTTATTGGCACGCACAGTTGAAGAAGGAAAGACAATTGCTTCATGCTTAGAAGACATCAATAAAAAGCGACAAGAATTGCAAGAAGATGTATGGCTCCAAGCATTGCCACAAGCTCAAAAACAAAGTGATGCGCCTTCTATTGTTGTATGGGGCAAAGGATGGGCCAGTGGTGTGACAGGTATTATTGCATCACGATTAGTCGATCAATATCAGAAGCCCGTTTTTGTTATTGCGTTTGATTCAACGAATAACCAAGGACGTGGTTCGGCACGTTCGTTCGGTGGGGTTAATTTGTATCAGGCATTAGAAACCTGTTCCGAATATCTAGAACGCTTTGGTGGTCATGCTGCAGCAGCAGGGATGAGTATTGACGAACAACATTTAGAAAAATTTATCACAACAATCAATCAAACGATTGCATCACAAACATTTGAAAAAGACAGCTTGTTTTACGATGCACAGGTTTGTTTTGACGATGTTAATGCAACATTGGTTTCCGAATTAGAACAATTGGCGCCATTTGGAAAGAATAATGAAAACGTGCTTCTATTGTGTAAACAGGTGCTTGTTTTAAAAAGTACATTGCTGAAAAACAAACATTTGAAATTAGTTTTTTGCCAAAAAAAATCAGGAGAATCATGTTCAGGCATTGCCTTTTCGTGGAAGGGTGTGATTCCAAAGGCAGGTGATTGCATCGATTTAGTCTTTTCGCCAGAGTTTAATGTTTGGAGAGGTCGCAAAGAGATTGAATGGTATATTCGTGATATTGTCTTGTCAGATAATGGATCTACATAATGTTGAGTAAATTTGTCACATCCCGGGGAAACAAGCCTGTATTAATTCGCGTGGTGATGTTGAGTGTCACCTTGGTGTTGTTGATATTAATGCGTGAAGATTGTGTACAAGGCACAAGTGCTGCTTTTGAAACACTTGCCCCTCATGAAGATGGTGATGTTGAGTTCATTACTGCCCCACCTGGATACTAGGTCGTGTCAGAATTGCTGCCACTCAAAACACACGATGCTCTAAACATGGCATGTTTGTACGTACAGTGTTGAGATGTTCTAAATCGATGGTTGCAGTGACAATGCCAACTCCTTCTTTTTTTTCTGCAATGATTTCACCCCAAGGATCAACGATTAAACTATGTCCATAGGTTTCCATGCTTTCATCGATATAGCCTGTTTGAGCCGCTGCAACGACGTAACATTGATTTTCAATGGCTCTTGCTCTTAACAGTGTATGCCAATGAGCGGCACCAGTATGTGCTGAAAAAGAAGCAGGGACTAGAATAATCTGTGCACCTTCACGTGATAATTGGCGATAATATTCAGGGAATCGAAGATCATAGCAAATTGAAAGACCGATACGACCAAATGGTAAATCTACAACAGCACTTTGGTTGCCCGGTAATGTTGTCGATGACTCTTTGAATGACACCTTGTTAGGGATATCAAGATCAAACAGATGTACTTTGCGATATGTTTGTATCAGTTGACCTTGAGGTGAGAGCACAACACATGTGTTGTAGGTTTTTTGGGGAATAACGTGTTGTTCCGTAGGATGGCGTTCACGCATACCTCCTGCAATGATCCAAAGACCAGTGTCTTGTGCAATATGTTTCAATGCTTGTTGAACAGGGCCAATCGTAGAAGCATCAAGGGCTTCAGACATCGCGAGGCGTTTGTCCAGATTTTGAGCAAAAAAAGCAAAATTCTCGGGCAATAAAATTGCAGAAGCCTGTTGTTTGGCCGCATCTTTGGCGAGTGTATGACAGGTGTTTAAGTTATCTTCCCAGCGATCACAGACGGTCATCTGTGCTGCAGCAATGGAGATAGGAGTAGCCATAGAAGCCAGAACGGTAGCATAGATTCATGAGACATATGGTTTTGTATTGTTTTTTTTTCAAGGACATGATAGCAGTGGCGATTGATAAGGAGATCCCTTTTTACGACAAGGCGGGTTTCAAATCCCGCCTTTTTTTATGGAAATTTCTAATGAGTATATCAACATTAAAACAAGTGATTGAATCGATGAAAACGATGATAGAAGACATGGAATATCAGATGGTCGATTCATGTCGTCTTCAACAGCCAACAGGAAAAACATTATGCAATCGGAACTAGTTACGATTATTGATCAAATTAGCAAAGACAAAGGATTTGAACGCACAATATTAATCCAAGCTCTTGAACAGGCTATTTTAACAGCAGCACAAAAAACTTTTGGAAGTCACCGAGAGTTTGAAACAAAATTTGATGAACAAACAGGGGCAGTCGATCTATTTATGGTGCTCAATATCGTTGAAGGTGATGTCGTCAAAGGATGTGATATTGCGTTGAACGAAGCGCATGAAAAAGGTCTCGAAGCAGAGTTGGGCGACCAATTGCTCTTTACGGTATTTTATCGTCCTGAAGACAGCGAACGTGCCAAAGAACAAGATGATACGTTTGGTGATTTAATTGATTTGAAAAATGCCCATCGTATTTTTGGACGAATTGCGGCACAAACTGCAAAACAAGTTCTTTATCAACGTGTTCGTGAAGCAGAACAAGATAATATTTACGATGAATATAAAGAACGCAAGGGTGATATTATTGTTGGTGTGGTTCGTCGTTTTGAACGTGGCAATTTAGTTGTCGATTTAGGGCGTACTGAAGCCATGTTATCAGTGCGTGAGCAGATTCCACGAGAATCATATCGTCCAGGTAATATGATCAAGGTTTATCTTAAAGATATTGATCGAAACACACGAGGATCGCAACTTTTGCTTTCTCGTACCCATAAAGGGTTGTTAGAAAAACTATTTGAAACCGAAGTGCCTGAAATCCGTGAGGGTATTATTCGCATTGAATCTTCAGCACGAGAGCCTGGAGCACGTGCTAAAATTGCAGTGTCATCACGGGATCGTGATGTTGATCCCATTGGAGCATGTGTAGGATTAGAAGGATCTCGTGTTCAAGCTGTTGTCCAAGAGTTGCGCGGTGAAAAAATTGATATTGTTCCTTACGATCAAGATCCGGCATGCTTTGTGTGCAATGCAATTGCACCGGCAGAAGTGACACGGGTTTTCATTCATCTCAAAGGACATCGTATGGAATTGATTGTTCCTGATGACAAACTTTCTCTTGCCATTGGAAAAAAAGGACAAAATGTTCGATTAGCTTCACAGCTTACAGGTTGGCGCATTGATATTTATTCAGAAACCAAAAACCATGAACGTGAAGTCCGTGAAAAGGCACAGATTGCTACGCTTATGCCTATGTCAGAAGAACGCACCGATGCTGTATTGGTTAGTGGTTGGCGTAGTGCGGCCGATTTAGCGCATGGTGATGTCAATGAATTGACGGGTATCGATGGTATGACAAAAGAAGAAGCCATGACATTAATTGATTCGGCAAAAAAATTCTTGCAAGAAGAGAAAAAACGTAAAGAAGAAGCTAAGAAAGAAAAAGAACGCAAAGCCTCATTGTCTCCAATAATGAAATTTGAAGAAATCAATGGTGTCGATTCTGAGCTTGCACAAAAATTGATCGATGAAGGATTCACGGTCGAATCAATCTGGGGCTCTGTGAAAACATTAGATGCTTTAACAGAATCATTGGGTGATCAAAATGTTGCACGTCGTTTGAAACATTGGGCTGGTGTTTGGTTGGATGAAGTTTCTATTGATGAACCAGAACCAGAAGATATGAGTGAAGAACCGCACGAATCTGTTGAAAATATGGATGTGGTTGTCTGAGATAATTCATGAAATCAGGGAATAAAATACGTGTTTATGAGTTAGGTCGGGAGTTAAATATTCCGAACAAAGAACTTGTGACAAAAATTCAAGGACTGAACATTGTTGTTAATAATCACATGTCTTCGGTCAGCCCTTCTGATGCAGTAAAAATAAAACAAGCGCTTGGAGGCAAAGGGACATCTGTTGACTCAAGTAAAGCAGCAAAACCTGCTGCCCCTACAGTGATTCGACGTCGATCGAAAAAAGTAGTGACAGTTCAAGAGGATGAATCATCTGTTAGCATCGAAGCACAACCTGCCGAAGCTGTTGCAGAATCATCACCCGATAAAGAAGACATCAAAAAAACACAACCTTTATCGGACGTTGAGGCTGTTGTTGCCAAGGCTGACACAGGTGAAACAGTTCCTGTTGAATCGGAGCTATCCGACAAAGAAGAATATCAACGACCTGAAGTAGGAACTATTATAGATCTTCCTACACCAAGAATTAAAATTACAGAACGTGCACCTGCAGAACAACCCCATGCGAGAAGTCGTAATCGTGTCAAACAGACGAACACCCAACGACAAGGACGACGAGACTCTTCGTTTGGTCGTAAACGTGTTCCTGTTGTTGGAAGAAAAAGCAATCAAACTCAAATCACAACGCCCGCTGAACATAAACGTATTATCAAAATTCAAGATACAATTGTATTGCAAGATTTTGCTAAAGCCATGGGTGTTAAAGGTAATGAGCTGCTCAAAAAATTGTGGGATATGGGTATGATGGGTATTAACATCAATGCTGTTGTTGATTTTGATACAGCCAATATTGTCGGCACAGAATTTGGTTATGATGTTCAAAATGTGGCTTTTCAAGAAGAAGTTGCTTTAGATACGAAAAATGAGACTGATGTTGTTTTAGGCTCTAGAGCACCTGTCATTACAGTGATGGGTCATGTTGATCATGGGAAAACAACATTGCTAGACAAAATCAGATCTTCAAAAATTGCCTCGGGGGAAGCAGGAGGCATTACACAACATATTGCTGCATATCATGTTGAACTGGATCGTGGCGATATGGTGTTTTTGGATACCCCAGGTCATGAAGCCTTTACATCGATGCGTGTACGTGGTGCGAAAACAACAGATATTGTTGTCTTGGTGGTTAGTGCTGATGATGGCGTCATGCCACAAACTGTTGAAGCAGTAAAACACGCTAAAGCGGCTGAAGTGATTATTATTGTTGCTGTCAATAAAATTGATGCTCCCAATGCTAAACCTGAACGGATTAGACAGCAGCTTGCAGAATATGATTTGATCCCCGAAGAATGGGGTGGCGATACTCAATATATTGATATCTCTGCATTGAATGGAGATGGTATTGATAAACTTTTAGAAGCCATTATTTTGCAATCGGAATTGCTCGATCTGAAGGCCAATCCTAATAAATCTGCAACAGGTACTGTTATTGAAGGTCGACTCGATAAATCACGCGGTTCAATGACAACCGTATTGGTACAAGACGGTACATTGCATCTGGGTGATACTGTTGTTGCTGGTGATGTTATGGGTAAAGTTCGAGCGATGCTTAATGATCGAAACGAACCAGTTACTGAAGTAGGTCCCTCAAGACCTGTAGAGGTTTTTGGATTAGATGGTGTCCCTAATGCGGGTGAAATGCTTAATGTCACTAATGAAAAAACAGCGCGACAAGTTGTCGATCATCGTCGTCAACAAAAACGTCAAAAAGAATTGGCGAGCAACACTGTTGTTTCTTTAGAAAATCTTATCGAAAAAATTCAAGAAGGTTCTGAGAAAGAGCTCAAAATAGTTTTGAAAACTGATGTTCAAGGTTCTTCAGAAGCATTGAGAGATGCATTGATTAAAACCTCTACTGACAAAGTTGCTGTTAATGTGATTTTTTCAGGTGTGGGTGGAATTACGGAATCGGATGTGAATTTAGCCAAGGCAGGTAACGCTATTGTTGTTGGATTTCATGTTCGTTGTGCTGGAAAATCAGCCAAGCTTGCTGAATCTGAAAGTGTTCCAATCCAGCTGTATAATGTCATTTATGAAGCTATTGACGATGTCAAAAAAGCAATGACAGGACTGCTTGCGCCTATTCTTAGAGAAAATAAAACGGGCTCATTGGATGTCATGGAAGTGTTTTTTATTTCAAAAATCGGTGCAGTGGCAGGTTCTATGGTGACCGATGGTAAGATTACACGTCAATCATTGCTTCGTGTGATTCGGGATTCAGTTCAGATTTATGAAGGCAAGGTAGGAACATTACGTCGCTTTAAAGATGATGTGTCTTCAGTTCAACAAGGCTACGAATGTGGGTTAAGTATCCAAGGGTTTAATGACCTTAATCCAGGTGATGTTATAGAATCTTATGAAATTATCGAAGAATTGGCCACTTTGTGACGATTTTATTCATAAAATGATACAGGAATTGTATTTAATACTTGACGTTCAGTTCTGTATCCTTCAAATTCAGCGCTAACTATAGAGAAGATAAAAATGAGTGTTTCAGCGATCCGCAAAAGTGAGGTCATCAATCAATATAAAACGCATGGTACGGATACAGGTTCACCTGAAGTTCAAGTATCATTGCTTTCACAACGCATTGCTTATTTAACAGAGCATTGCAAAACGCATAAAAAAGACCATCACTCACGTCGTGGTTTATTACAAATTGTTAGTCGTCGCCGTAGTCTTCTGGTCTATTTAAAACGTATAGATGCAGAACGTTATCGCACCTTGATCAAATCACTTGGAATTCGTAAATAATTTTTTGATAATGCTGTTGTAGCATTGCCATCATTTGAGAAACGAAACGAATTATCTAAAAAAACAGAGTGAATGTGATTTGAGAATTGTTAATTTTATTAGATGTAATTAAAGGAGAATACAAGTGAGTTTTATTTCTGAAACTGTCCAAATAGGTGACAAAGAAATTGTTATTGAAACAGGTAAATGGGCAAAACAAGCAAGTGGTTCTATAGTCATTCGTCTTGGTGACTCAATGTTACTTGTTACTGCAACTGGTGCGAATGAGGCACGTGAAAACATGAGCTTTATGCCGCTTTCATGTGAATACAAAGAGAAAGCTTATGCGGCAGGTAATATTCCCGGTGGTTTTTTTAAACGCGAAGGAAGACCTACGGACACAGAGGTTTTGTCTTCAAGATTGATTGATCGATCGTTGCGTCCTTTGTTTCCATCATCGTGGCGCGTAGAAACTCAAGTGATTGCTCAGACAATTAGTTTTGATTCCGTCAATCCTACAGATGTCTTAGGCATTATAGGTGCTAGTGCTGCTTTGTATTGTTCTGATTTAATCTGGGATGGACCGATTGCCGCTGTTCGAGTCGGATATATTGACGGTAAACTCGTGGCATTCCCTACATTTGATGAAATTAGTCAAAGTGAAATTAACATGGTTGTTGCTTGTTCACGCGATGCCATCATGATGGTTGAAGGGGATATGAAAGAAGTTTCAGAATCTCTTTTAATTGATGCTTTAATGTTTGCACATGAATCAGTGCAACCTTTAATTGCTGCTCAAGATAAAATACAAAAAGCTGTTGGCAAACAAAAAAGAACACATCAAGAACCAGAAATTGATGCACAGTTAATGGCTAAAATCAAAGAACAGTCTTGGAGTAAACTAGAAAAAGCTTTTTCTATAAAATCCAAACACGAACGTTATGCTGAACTCGACAAAATCAAATCACAATTGCTGGAAGATTTTTGTAGTGAAGGCAATGAGTACGAACATAACAAATCGGATGTTTCAGAAGCATTTGGTTCAACTAAAGCCAATTATGCAAGAAAACAGACTATTGAACAAAAACAGCGTGTTGATGGCAGAAAACCTGAAGAAATTCGTCCAATTTCATGTGAAGTTGATGTTCTGCCTATGGCACATGGTTCTGCCGTATTTACTCGTGGAGAAACTCAAGCTCTGGTTGTTGCGACATTGGGTACAACCCAAGATGAACAACGTATTGATACGTTACGTGATCGTGATTTGAAAAAGAGATTTATGTTGCATTATAATTTCCTTCCCTTTTGTACAGGAGAAGCGAAACCTATTCGTGGAACAAGCCGTCGTGAAGTGGGACATGGTTGTTTAGCTGAACGTTCGGTACAACAAGTCATGCCTTCATCTGATAAATTCCCATATACGGTTCGTGTGGTGTCTGAAATCTTGGAATCTAATGGATCATCTTCTATGGCATCGGTTTGTGGTGCATCACTGGCATTAATGCAAGGCGGTGTACCTTTAAAAACACCTGTAGCCGGTATTGCAATGGGATTGATGAAAGAAAACGATGACTATGTGATTTTGTCGGATATCCTTGGTGATGAAGATCATATTGGTGATATGGACTTCAAAGTAACGGGCAGTAAACACGGTGTATGTGCGTTACAAATGGATATTAAAGTTAAAGGCTTATCACGTGATATTCTAGAACAAGCCTTGGAACAAGCACGTCAAGGACGACTGCATATTTTAGACTGTATGGCATCAGTGCTTGATGCACCGCATGAAGAATTAGCACCACATGCCCCTCGTATTACAAAAATTCAGATTAATCCGAATAAGATTCGAGATGTTATCGGCCCTGGTGGTAAAACAATTCGCGCTATTATCGAACAAACTGGTGCCCAAATTGATATCACTGATGATGGTTCTGTAGAAGTTGCTTCTACCAGTGAGCGATCCTTGGAACAAGTGATCGATTTAATTCAAGGGCTTACAATGGAACCTGAAATCGGTCAATATTACGACGGTGTGGTCAAACGAGTGGTTGATTTTGGTGCATTTGTTGAAATCATTCCTGGTACAGACGGCTTAATACATATTAGCGAACTCGCACCTGATAGAATCAAAACTGTCACTGATGTTTGTGATGTAGGCGATGAGATTTGCGTCAAAGTGATCAATGTCGATAAAGATGGAAAGATTCGTTTGAGTCGAAAAGCTGTTCTTGAAGAGTCTGCTGATCCACAAGATGTGTTGAGCTTACTTAATTAGGATTTCATGGTGCGTGATTCAGTATCGTTGCAGATTAAAAAGCTTCGTGATGATGTAGTATTGCCGAAATATATGTCCGAAGCGGCATCAGGCATGGATTTGTCCGCAGCGCTTGATGCACCTATTGACATAAAACCTCATGAACGTATTTTAATTCCTACAGGTATTGCCGTTGCGATTCCGTTGGGATTTGAAGGGCAAGTTCGACCTCGATCAGGCATGGCATTATCCCATGGTCTCACTGTTCTCAATGCTCCAGGGACTATTGATGCTGATTATCGTGGCGAGATTAAAGTATTGTTAATAAATTTGAGTCAAGAATCAATCACAATTACATCTAAGCAACGCATTGCACAACTTGTCATTGCTCCAGTCACCAGAGTCGATATTGTGACGGTTGATGAAGAACTTCCTTTGACACAACGAGGTTCTTTGGGATTTGGATCAACTGGCTCTGATCATAAAAATTCATAACGATGATTTCTAGATACAGCCGCGAATCGTTAACTCATATTTGGTCTGATCAAAACAAATATGACACATGGCTTTTGATAGAATTAGCTGTCTGTAGATATATGGAAAAAGAAGGTTCTGTACCTCAACATACCGCATCAATTATTGAAAAAAACACGAAAGGCAAACTGTCTGTAGAACGGATTTTAGATCTTGAACGAACCGTTAAACATGATGTCATTGCATTTTTAACGCATGTTGAAGAACTGTCTGGCGATGAAGGTCGATGGCTTCATTTGGGAATGACTTCATCGGATATCCTTGATACTTCTTTCGGAATTAGATGTAGAGATGCCCTGTGTATTATTGAAGAGGGTGTTTCATCATTGCGTGATGTTTGTTTAGCACGTGCCCGTGAACATAAACACACACCAATTGTAGGACGTTCACATGGTATTCATGCAGAACCAACAAGCTTAGGACTAACGTTTGCTCGATGGTATGCAGAGCTTGGTCGTGTCAATGAACAGATTACTAATGCACGTCAAAACATTTCTGTTGGGAAAATAGCTGGAGCTGTTGGTACATATGCTACGATATCTCCAACAATCGAATCTGAAGTGCTGTCGTCTTTAGACTTAAATCCTGAAACAGTGCCGACGCAGGTTGTTGGTCGTGATCGATACGCTTTGGTAACGAATGCTTTAGCATTATTAGGGTCGGTTATAGAACAAATGGCTGTTACGATCAGACATTGGCAGAGAACTGAAGTCGGAGAAGCCGAAGAAGGATTTTCTTCAGGGCAAAAAGGATCGAGTGCAATGCCACACAAACGCAATCCTATTGCTTCAGAAAATATAACAGGTCTTGCAAGAATGCTTCGTATGTATGCTGGAGCTGTATTAGAAAATGTCGCACTATGGCATGAACGAGATATTTCTCATTCTTCAGTAGAACGTGTCGTGTTTCCTGATGCGACTACATTGGCTGATTATATGATAACTCGCTGCAAAGATTTGTTGCAGAATCTTGTTATTCATTCGGATCGGATGCGCAACAATTTAGAAATCACCGAAGGAATGGTGTTCTCTCAAGCAGTGTTACTTGCTTTGATAGCTAAAGGTAAATCACGACAAGAAGCGTATGTCATTGTTCAGCGTGCAGCATTTACAGCATGGGATGACAAGAAACAATCATTTAAAGAATTGCTAGAAGGAGATAAAGATGTCACGGATCTTCTTGGACAAAATGATATAGATAAATTGTTTGATGTCGATAATTATCTGAGACATGTTGATTTGATTTATCGAAGAAGCATTGGAGAATGAAAACTGTATATTGCGAGTAATTTTCAGGAGAACGTTTGCACGTTGGTGTTGTAAAATTTCCAGGAGGGCATTGTGATAGAGATGTTATGTATGCCTTGAATTTGTTAGACATTCCTAGCCAATGGATTTGGCATAAAGATACTTCAATTGGAAACATTGATGCTGTTGTTTTACCAGGAGGGTTTACTTATGGGGACTATGATGCCGTAGGACAGAAGGCAGCCGATGCTCCAATTATGGGCGCCATTAAATCCTTTGCTTCAAAAAATGGCCCTGTTTTAGGAATCTGTAATGGCTTTCAAATTCTTTGTGCCGCTGGGTTGTTGCCAGGAAAATTAATGCGCAATGTTCAGAACAGATTTCAATGCGCTGATAGTAGATGCATTGTTGAACGACGAACTACATTGTTTACGCGTGGTATTACAAATCAAAAAACGTTGAATATTCCGATTGCACATGGTTTTGGACAATATACATATTCTAACATTGACGATCTTGAAAAGAACAATCAAATTGTATTTCGTTATGATACAGAAAATGTGCAACCATCTAAAAACAATCTCAACTCAACAAACAACATTGCAGGTGTTTGTAATAAACAAGGCAATATTGTTGGTATGATGCCTCATCCTGAACGAGCATGTGAATCCGATCGTGGAAGTCAATCTCGTGATGGACAATCTATATTTTTATCATTGTTAGTATAAAAGAGTGCAAGACAATTGTCACAATGGTCCATCAAAAGGACTGACTGAAACGGAGTATCGTCAGATATGTGAAGGCTTAGGTCATGCTCCTAATGAATTGGAATTAGGCATGTTTAATGCTCTTTGGAGCGAGCATTCTTCTTATAAATCATCACATCATTATCTTAACAAACTAAAAGATATTAAAAGTCCCCATGTATTATATGGTGGAGGATATAATGCCGGTGTTGTCGATATTGGTGATGGTAAGGCTGTAGTTTTTAAAGTTGAAAGCCATAATCATCCATTACAGATTAATGCCTATGAAGGTGCAGCAACGGGTGTTGGTGGTATTTGTCGCGATGTTCTCGCCATGGGAGGAAATCCCATGGTTTTGATAGATTATCTTTGTTTTTCAGATCGTCAGTCAGAGATTTGTCAAGAAACAGTTCAAGGTGTTGGAGGATATGCCAATGCGATTGGTATACCTACAGTGAGTGGTGTTATTACATTGGATAACAATTACACACAGATACCACTTCTCAATGTGTTTTGTTTGGGAATCGCAGATCAAGCGTATTTATATACTCATGCATTGCAAGGTGTTGGAAATGTCATTGTTTGTCTTGGTAGAAAAACAGGTTCTGATGGCATGCATGGTTCAACAATGGCATCACAATCTTTTGAAACGACTCAAAAGCCTCTTCATTCTGCAATACAAATATCAGATCCGTTTATGGGACGTTGTTTAATAGATTTGTTTGCACATCTTATTCCAACCAAGATGTTTGTAGCTATTTCGGATGTGGGTGCAGCGGGTATTACAGGTGCTCTGTCTGAAATGGCGGTCAAAGGCAATCAAGGTATCATGATCGATTTAGAAAAAATCCCCAAACAACATGATTCTCTATCACCATATGAATTAATGCTTTCTGAAACACAAGAACGGATGCTTGTTGTTATTCGTAAAGAAAAAAAGTCTGAGTTGTTTAATGTTTGTAAAGAGTGGGATGTTCCTGTGGAAGTCATTGGAGAAGTCACAGATAGTAAAAACATACAGGTGTTTTTAGGAGAAAAACTTTGTGCTGATGTTCCAATAGCTTTGTTGAAACACAATGTTGCTTCTGTCAAAAAAACTAGAGCATCAAGTTATATTAAAAACAAATCGAAAGACTTTTATCTGTCCTCGTTTGATTTGTGTCGTGATGTTGAAACACGGTTGCATTCAATGTTGAGTTTCAAAAAACTATGTTCAAGGCAAGATGTTTATCGGAATTATGATTATGATGTTGGACATCATGTTGTTTTTCGTCCAGACATGTCAGATGCAACAGTGGTTCGTGTTGATGATCAAATGAGTAAAGCGGTTGTTATTGGTGTTGCTTCATCGAAACATCAAGCGTCTGTCAATGCATATCAAAACGCATGCCTTGCAGTTATAGAGAGTTATTCACGTGTTGTTGCATCAGGCGGAAAACCTTTGGCAATGACCAATGGATTGAATGCAGGCAGCCCTGAAAAGCCAGAAGTTATGTGGCAGTTCGAACAAATGATTGATGGTATGGCTGAAACATGTCAGGCACTTTCAATTCCAGTTGTATCGGGCAATGTGTCATTGTATAACGAAGTTGATGGCAATGCCATTGATCCTACGGTGATGATAGGTATGGTAGGTGTTTCCGAGCATTGGAAAAACACATTGTCTAATTGTTTTCAGCAGGAGGGTGATTGTATTGCTGTGATTGGGAGATTGGATGGTGATTTAAGCGGATCTGTTTACGAAGAATGTATACATGATACGTTTCAAGATAAAACATATGAGATATCTTGTGATGAAGTTAAAGATGTCTGTGCTGTGTTAGATGAAACTTATTCCTTATTACATAGTGTCTGTGGAATTTATGATGGAGGATTGTTATTTGGCTTAGTCGCTTCTGCACTTCAATCGAACTATGCTCTGGATATCCAACTGCCACAACTAGACAGCTCAAAACTCCAAGAGGAACTGTTGTTTGGTGAAGCTCCTGCACGTTTTTTGGTTTCTTTTTCTCCTAATAACGAACAACAAATTTCTTCAATAGCAAAAAAAGTAGGGTTCAATGTTTTAGGAACAGTGATTAACAATAATGAAATACAACTCACAATGAAAAATACTAGTATTAATATGTCAATCAACGCTCTACGAGAAGCATGGACAGCTCATATCAATTAACTCATTAATCATGTGTGGACTTTTTGGTATTTATGAACATTCTAATGCTGTTGCTTTAACAGAAACAGCATTGAAATTATTGCAACATCGTGGTCAAGAATCAGTTGGTATTGCATCTTCTGAGCATGGAAAAATTTCCCATATATCAGGTATGGGAATGGTTTTAGATGTTTTGACTTCTCAAAAAACAAAACAAATACAGGGTAATACTTCAATAGGACATGTTCTTTATTCAACATCGGGAACGTCTACTGTTCAACATGCACAGCCTTTTGTGTTTGATTCGAAATATGGTCAAATTGCATTGGCACACAATGGTCATTTAACTAATGCGACAGTCCTTCGTGAAGAATTAGAAAAAAATGGTGCCGTCTTTCAATCCAATAGTGATACGGAAATCATTGTACATCTGTTAGCACAATCATCGGAAAAAAATACCATCGATCGATTTTTGTCAGTGTTTAAAAAACTTGAAGGGGCGTATAGTTTGCTTGCGTTAACCGAAGATTCATTGATTGTCGCACGTGATCCATATGGGTTTCGTCCTCTCTCAATGGGGATATTGGATGGAAAAACAATGGTTTCATCGGAAACTTGCACATTTTTGCCTCTGGGAGGGGATTTTGTGCGAGATGTCAATCCAGGTGAAATGATTGTAATCAACGAGCACGGTATCAAAATCAGCACCATTAAAAAGATTTCTAAACCTGCCTATTGTTCCTTTGAATCCATCTATTTTGCACGACCAGATAGTCTTCTTTATGGCAATAATGTTTATGCTGTTCGAGAAAGATTGGGTAAATATCTTGCACAAAAACATCCCATAAAAGCAGATGTTGTCATCGGTGTGCCAGATTCAGCATTACCAACAGCATTAGGTTATGCTCAAGAATCAAACATTCCTTATTCAATAGGTTTTGTTCGATCGCCTGATATTGGAAGGACGTTTATTGAACCAAACAGTGAAATTCGTCGAAATATTATGCCGATCAAACTACGTCCTATACAAAGAAATGTAGAAGGAAAATCTGTTGTTTTGGTAGATGATTCTTTAGTACGTGGGACAACGATGAATGTCGTTGTTAATTTGTTAAAAGAAGTTGGAGCACGAGAGGTTCATGTTCGTATTTCATCACCTCCAATGATTGCTTCATGTCATTATGGTATCGACACGTTGATTGATGATGATTTGATTGCTTCTCGATGTTCTATTGATGAGATCATGGATTATATCATGGCTGATTCTTTGGCTTATTTATCAACGCAAGATATGCTCAAAGCACTTGACCTAGAAAAGAGATCATTGTCTTATTGTACGGCTTGTTTCACAGGGGAATATCCCAAAGAAGCTCAGCCTGATCTAGTGAATTTAAAATGTCATCCTTAAATCAAAAAACACGAGAAGAGTTAGACTTAAAAGGTGTCTCTGAACGGCTTGATCATTGCAAAGATAGTTTGAATGACCTTAGGGGGTATCTTTGACATTGAAAATCAAAAAAAACGAATAGCTGAACTTGAAAAAAAGGCATCTGAACCAAAGTTTTGGGATGATCAAAAATCTGCTCAAATTGTCCTGAAAGAAACGAAACATCTTAAAACTATTGTAGAATCGTTAGAGCTTCAGGCGCAAAAATTGAATGATGCAGAACTGTTTCACACCATGGCATTAGAAGAACCTGATCCAGACTCTTTACAAGAAGCCGCTTTATTATGTGATGGAATTGAGAGTGTCATTGCTGATTTAGAATTTACACAGATGCTTTCGGAACCAGATGACGCAGGCGGTGCTGTCGTTGAGATTAATTCTGGTGCAGGAGGTATTGATGCAGCTGATTGGGCAGAGATGTTGATGCGTTTGTTGACACGATATTCGGTGCGCAAAAACTGGAAAGTGGACATTGTTGATTATCAAGTTTTCGAAGATGTTGGTGTTAAAAGTGTCACCTTGGTCATTGAAGGACAGTACGCTTATGGTTTTTTAAAAGCAGAAACAGGTGTTCATCGATTAGTACGTCATTCTCCGTTTGATCAAAATTCTCGGAGGCATACTTCGTTTGCTGCTGTATCAGTAACTCCTGATGTTGAAGAGGATCAGGATAATGAAATCAAAGATGTAGATCTTCGTCTTGATGTGTTTCGTGCAGGTGGTGCTGGTGGTCAGCATGTTAATAAAACAGAAAGTGCTGTGCGAATTACACATATTCCCACAAATATTGTTGTGCAATGTCAAAGCGAACGTTCACAACACAAAAACAAAGCACAAGCAATGCGTGTTCTTCGTTCACGTCTCTACGAACGCAAACGACAAGAACAGCTTGAGAAAAATGCAGAAGAAGCTAAAAACAAAAAGAAAATTGAATGGGGAAGTCAAATTCGTTCTTATGTGCTTACACCTTATCAATTGGTTACTGATCATCGAACCGAAATGAAAGCAGGCAATGTGGAAGCTGTGTTGGATGGTGAGATCGATGAATTTATTCGCGCTTATTTGCTTGCCCTAAAACAACCGATTACATAGCTTCTTTGTGCTGTATCGAGTACATTATGCCCCATGTCAGACCAAACGGAGCATACAGATCACACATTGAAACCCGATGAACATTTGTCAGGAGATGATGGTGCGACTCTTGGACGTATGATTGAAGAACGTCGTCAAAAATGTATAGAACTTAGGAAAGAAGGTCATGAGCCTTACGCGAATGATTTTATACGTTCCACAACCTGCAATTCTATTCGTGAACGATACGGTGAATTTCCCCCAGAAGGAGATTTTGTTGCAGATGGGGAAAAATTTCGCATTTCAGGACGAGCCATGGGGTGTCGTGGTTTTGGAAAAACCATGTTTGTTCCTATTCGTGATTATAGCGGTGAATTACAATTGTATTTAAATATACAATCGATTGGTGAGAAAGAATATAATGCAGTTGCAAAACGCATTGATGTTGGTGATATTTTAGGTGCTGAAGGTGAAGTGTTTTGGACCAAAAAAGGTGAGTTATCACTTCGCTGTTGCTCGATTCGTATTTTAACAAAATCATTAAGACCTTTGCCTGAAAAATGGCATGGCTTGACTGATATTGAATTGCGATATCGGCAACGATATTTGGACATGATAGTCAATCCCCAAGTGAGGGATGTCTTTCATAAACGTTCTAAAATTATTCGTTGTTTGCACAATTATCTTGATGGGCAAGATTTTTTAGAAGTGGAAACGCCCATGATGCATGCTTCAGTCGGTGGTGCTTCGGCGAAGCCTTTTGGAACACATCATAATGCACTTGATATGGACTTATATCTACGTATTGCACCAGAGCTTCATTTAAAACGATTGATTGTTGGTGGCTTTGAACGTGTTTATGAGATGAATCGTAATTTTCGCAATGAAGGTTTGTCGAGTCATCATAATCCTGAATTTACAACCATAGAATTTTATCAAGCATATGCAACTGCAGATATGATGATGGATTTTGTTGAAGCGCTTATTGTTCATGTTGCGACTGATGTTATGGGTGGTAAGATGAAGTATCAATGGAGTGGTCATTGTATTGATTTAACTCAACCATGGAATCGACTGTCGATTCGTGATGCACTTGTCGTCAGAGAAGGGCTATCCGAGAATGTATTGCATGATCCTCGTTATGCAATTGAAGCCGCATTGAACGTTGGTGTTCCTGTTGCACAAATTACAGAAGATTTATTATGTCATTTGTCATCAGAGTCGCAAAGCAAGCTTAAATCTTCTGAAGATACTGATTTTCAAAAACAGTTGGCGACATTTGCTGATACAAAAGACATCGATGCATTGAATGCTGTTTTTGCTTGTTATAAGACGCAAAGTGAACGTAGTTATCAAGATTATCTTCAATGTTACGGTGAACAATATACTAAATCTCATCCTGAACATTATGAAAACATCTGTGAACGAATTGTTGCAGGTCATCTTGCGTATCGAATTTTTGAACACACACAAGAAGAACAATGTATTCAACCAACGTTTGTGACTGATTTTCCATTAGGTGTGTCCCCGTTAGCACGAAAAAAACAATCAGACCCTGCTTTTTGTGACCGCTTTGAATTGTTTGTTGCAGGGAAAGAAATTGCTAATGCATTTAGTGAGCTTAATGACCCCGATGACCAACGAGAACGTTTTATTGCACAGATTGAATCACGCAAACAAGGTGTTGATGAGACCATGGATTATGATGAGGATTATTGTCGTGCATTAGAAATTGGCATGCCACCAACAGCTGGTGTGGGTATTGGCATTGATCGGTTAGTGATGTTGCTTACAGAGCAGTCATCCATCAAAGATGTTATTTTGTTTCCGTTGACGCGAAAATCAACGAGAAAATGAAATAGGTTATGGTTCGTAAATTTCAAGTATTTGTTGCATGGCGTTATCTGCTGGCGAGTCCTAAAAAGGCAAGCAAATCTCTTTTAATCACAATGATTGTTTTTGGTTTGCTTTGCGTAGGCTGTATCATTGCTTCGGTATTGGATGAATCATCATTCCAATGGAAGACACTGGCAATGGGTCTTGGAGCAATATTTGTTCTTACATCAATTCTGTTTGTCGTTCGATATTATTTTGTGTTTTTTAGTATGATTCCTATTGGAGGTATTGCACTGGGTTGTATGGCGTTGGTCATTGTATTAGGAATTATGAATGGCTTTGAAAAAGATTTGCAAGGCAAAATATTAGGATTTAATGCACATCTGCGTATTACAAAAGAAGATTTCGATGATTATCGTGAAGTAGGTCATGCAATAAAACAACTGGAAGGTGTTAAACATCAAACACCTTATCTAACTAGTGAAATGATTTTAAGCTCAAAAAGCAATTATCATAGCGTGATTATTAAAGGTGTTTCTCTTGATCTCCTTCCAGATGTTTTACATATTTCTGAAAGCAGAAAAGATAATGAAAAAAAATGGAAGCAATTAAAACAAAAACATAATTTAATTGTTGAACACGACGGACCACTTGATTTGAGTCAAGGAAGCACAACAGTTCCCTCCCCAAATGATCTGAATCAAGCTTTTGAATCTGATGATGCAAAACGAAAAAAACGTTTAGATTATATTTTGATAGGTCAAGAGCTTCAACATGTGTTGGGATTATATCCCGATATGGAAATTCTTTTGATTTCACCATGGGAAAAAGAAATGACACCTGTAGGAACATTTCTTCCTAAAACTCGTTCGATGGTCATATCTGATGTTTTTTACACGGGAATGTATGAATATGATTTAAAATTTGTTTTTGCCGACATTCAAACTTTACAAACAATACTTTTATCTGAAGACAAAGTTGAAGGCATTGAAGTTTATATTAATGATTTATCTGATCTCGATGCTATTAAAACTGAGATGATCAATCAATTAGGAAACGACTATGTCGTTAAAGATTGGCGTGAGTTAAACCAAGGACTTTTCTCTGCATTACAGCTTGAGAAAATAGCGATGTTTATTGTTCTTGCGAGTGTGATTTTAGTGGCATCCTTTTCTATTTT
>JABAAV010000004.1:27820-44995 GCA_014238595.1 Myxococcales bacterium
TCTTTAAAATTTTAGGTGCTACGGATCGTTTGATTCGACAATTATTTGTTATTCAGGGAACTTTGATAGGATTATTAGGCACCTGTATCGGGGTTTGTTTTGGGCTTTTGGGTTGTTTTATAGGGAAAAACTTTGGTTTCCCGTTAAATCCTGATGTTTATTATATTGATAGATTGCCCATTACAATAGAGCCACAAGCTGTATTAATGGTTACAGCTGCTAGCATAATTATCAGTATTGTTGCTACTTTGTACCCCGCTATGCTTAGTCTTAAAATCGAACCTATTGATGGATTAAAAGGTTAGTTTTTGCTTCTATTAAGGGGGAATTATATGCTTAAAACAATCATTGTTGTTGCTGTTATCATTTTGACACCAAGTAGAGTCGATGCTGGGATTTTTGTTTCCTTGGGCTTAGTAAAACCGGTGAATGCTTTTGATAAATTGGATCAAGGTGCAGTGCGTGTTGATGCCGGTTATCGTTTTGGTATACTTTCTGTCTATACTAATTTATCTGGAATTTCAGTAGACACATCAATCGAATCAAATGATGCAATAGAGGTGATTCAAGAATCTTCCTTGGGTGAATATGAGCTGTATACGGCGATAGGGGTAGGAGCGAATCTTTATATACCTGTTTACAAGACTCTTGATTTGATTGTTGGTGCATCAGGCAGATATACCTTTGATGGTGAGGTTGAATTATCTGAAGATAAAAATACAGTTCTTGAAATAACACCGGATCCAGCTATAGGTATTACGGGTGGGGTGCAATGGAATGTTTTGCCATTGATTCAAGGAGCTGTTTGGCTTCAGTATACCCATAAAATAATTTGGGAAAGAATATCTTGGGAAAATGAAGATGAAACGGTTCAATATATCGGTGATTCCATTGTTGAATATGAAAACGGTGGTGAAGTATCAATCGGTATGTCGATTGGTTTTTAAAGAACGAAAAAACACGCATTGATATGCTACAAAACTTCACCAAAGGTGCTCAGATCAATGTTCGTGCACTGAGTAAATCGTTTTTACATGGCACAGAAGAACTCTCTGTTTTATGTGATGTAAACCTTCGCATCTCTTCAGGAGAACGTGTTGCGATTGTTGGGGAATCTGGTGTGGGTAAATCCACACTTTTACATCTGCTTGGAACCTTAGATGTTCCAACATCAGGAACAATTTTATTTAATGATGAAAACATAACAACAATGAAATCTACGCGTCTTTCTTTGTTTCGTAACAAAGAGATAGGATTTGTATTTCAATTTCATCATTTGCTTCCTGATTTTACTGCACTTGAAAATGTTATGATGCCAGGATTGATCGCAGGTGTCGATAGAACATCACTTTGCAAAGATGCAGAAGAGTTGTTAGACTGGGTGAATCTGAGGCATCGTATGACACATAAGCCTGGAGAGATGTCTGGTGGAGAGCAACAGCGTGTTGCATTGGCACGGGCATTGATTATGCGGCCTTCATTGTTATTAGCTGATGAACCTACAGGCAACTTAGATGCTCAAACAGGAAAAGAAATCCAAACATTAATCGTCAAAATGAATCAAGAACTTAACATTACAGTGCTGGTTGTTACGCATAGTCAAACACTTGCCGATCAGATGCCACGCTGTTTAACAATGACCAATGGGACGCTTGTCTAAGAGTGTTATGTTAAAACGATTTTATATAACGATTGTATGCTTTATCATTTGTATAGCCGGACATAAACAACTTTCTGCTGATACAGATGCTTTTCGTTCATTTCAGTTCCGTATTATTCATCACATAACATTGGAGGGCAATCGCAAAGTCGAAGATGCGGCGATTTTTGCTAATCTTATCTCGAAGACAGGTGATCGATTGTCATCAGAATCCATTCGTAAAGACATCAAAACTTTGTGGGGAATGGATTATTTTAATGACATTCGTGTTTATGTTGAATCTGTAAAGAAACAGAAAGTCGTTCTTAAATTTGTGTTCGAAGAAAAACCTTCACTCCGCAAAGTGTTTATTTCAGGGAATTCTGAGGTTGAATTAAGTGATATTAATGATGTGCTTGATTTGAAAAAGAATTCAATATTAAATTTGACTAAAGTCAAAGAAAATCAAAAAAAGATAAGAGCGCTTTATAAGGAAAAAGGATATTACTTAGCGACATTGGAACATCAGATTCGTCCGATTAACGATGTTGAAGTTGATGTCTGGTATCTCATAAAAGAACGATCCAAAGTTGAAGTGAAAGAAATAACATTTGTAGGCAACAATAAAATATCAGATCAAGAAATTCTATCCGTTATTCAAACCAAACCAGGCAATTTTTTGTCATTCTTGACTGATTCAGGCGTGTTCAGTGGAGAGGTTTTTCAGCGTGATTTGTTGATTATAACAGCGTATTATTATGATCGAGGGTTTATTGACCTGAAAATAGGTGAGCCAAACGTACAATTATCTCGTGATCGTCAAGACATTTATGTGTCTGTGCCTATAACAGAGGGCAAGCAATATACTGTTGGAACAATTGATTTTGATGGTGATATTGGTGATGACAAAACGTCAGATTATGGAGTTATTACTCTGAAAGAAGGTAAGTTATTTAGTCGAAGCGATGTTGGCAAAACGATAAAACAGGTTGTTAATTTTTATCGCAATCAAGGTTATGCTTATGCAGACCTGAAGCCAATAACAAAAAAACGCAAAGAGGCAGAAATTGTTGATCTTACCTTTAGAGTTAAAAAAGGGAAAAAAGTTTACTATGAACGGATCAACATTGTTGGTCATACAACCACACGCGATAAAGTTATCCGTCGTGAAATCAACATGCTGGAAGGAGAGTTATATAGCCAAGCAGCAGTAGATTTGTCACGTCAACGTATTACTGCACTGGGATTTTTTGAGTCGGTAGATATTTCAACACAAAAAGGAAATTCCGATGATTTGATTGAAATCACTGTTGAAGTCAAAGAACGTAAAACAGGTGGGTTTCAATTTGGCGTCGGATTTTCATCAGCAGAAGGCATTATTGCTCAGACACAAATATCACAAGAGAATTTACTGGGACATGGACACTCATTGTCTTTATCATTGCAATTTTCTGGACTGCGGCAGTTGTTTTCGTTGCGATTCGTAGAACCTCATTTGTTAGATACAGATTGGACTTTTGCAACCAATCTATATAATCAAGTTAGCGCATACGATTCATTTTCTCGAACCTCTACAGGTGGTGATATTACATTCGGTCGGTTTTTGAATTATAGAACAAGAGCTTTTTTAACCTATAAAATTGAATCTGTAGAGGCAAGTAATCGTAACGCGGGCTTGTTTTCGTTGAGCAGTCCTTCTAGTCGTTCCATTCCAACAGATATTACCAGTGTTGCCAATCTTTTTCGCGGTGGATTGACATCATCGGCACGTGTGTCTTTTCGATATGATTCAAGAAACAACCGATTATTTCCTAGCGATGGAATTTTTCAAGATGCCTTTTTTGAAATTGCAGATGACTTCTTGTTTTCAGAAAATATATTTACCCGCTACGGTGGGTTCATTCGTTATTATCGAAAATTATTTGGAAATTTCGTATTAAAATTAAATGCAGATGTTGGCGTGATCACCAGCAGAGATCCTTTAGGTGTTCCAATTACTGAACGTTATTTAATCGGTGGTATTTATGATATTCGTGGATTTCAACCTCGATCATTGGGTCCTTTGATCTTAATACATCCTTCTGGTGAAGATGCACAATCTTTGATCTCATTGCCTTTAGGCGGTAATCTCAAATTTGTATGGAACAGTGAAATCGAATTTCCAATATTACAAAGCTTAGGTGTTTCTGGCGTTGTCTTTTTTGATTCAGGAAATTCCTATAATTTAGAAAGTCGATATTGTAATGACAGAGATCATGCATTGAATTCTGTTTCAGAAAAATATAATCCTTGTTTTCGTTTTCCCGAATCTTTCACTAGTGGGTTACGATTTTCTGCAGGATTTGGTTTGAGATGGCAGTCACCTATTGGACCTCTTCGTTTTGAATGGGGTATTCCATTAGATCGCCAACCTCATGAAGACCCTATTGTGTTTGAGTTTGCAATAGGAAATTTCTTATAGATGGATTGTTACTGTTTTAGTGACAATTATCTATGAAAAGGGCCATTGACCTTACTATATTGAATTTCTTGAGGATAGTTTTAATTTAACTTCTTGACGCTGAGCGGGTCTGTAGGATAAAGCATACCTCATAACTAGTATTTAATTGAATATTGAAAGTGCACTTAGGAGTGTATTTAAAAAATAAGGGGCAATGATGATTCAAAAAACAGCCATAATCGGCGTAGTGACTTGTATAGGAATGCTGATGACAACAGCAACATATGTTGAAGCAGCACCTGTCAAAATAGCATATGTTGATCTGCAAAGAACTTTAAACGAGACTAAAATTGGTAAAGAAGAAAAAAAGAAGCTTGAACAAACAGCACGAAAACACAAATCTGATCTTGCCAAAGAACGACAACGGTTAGAAAAGAAGGCGGAGGAATTTGGTAAAAAACGTGCCGTATTGAAGCCAGAAATCGCTGTTAAACAACAACGTGAGTTGGAAGAAGAGTATATTAAACTTCAAGAACGCTATGTTAAAATTCAACGTGAAGTTGTTGAAAGTGAAGCAAAAGCTGTTAATTCAGTCTTTAAACGTGCCAGACCCATTATTAACAAAATCGGAGAACGAGAAAATTATACGGTGATTTTGGAAAAAACAGAGAGTATGATTTTATTTGCTAAAGCAGGTATCGATATTACAAATGAAGTTAATCGTTTGTTAGATAAATAGAAACATATGACAACGGACACTAGCGCAATATCATCGGCAGAGATTTTATCAATTTTGCCACATCGATTTCCTATCTTGTTGGTGGATAAAGTCCTTGAACTTGCTGAGGACAAAGTCGTTGCGATTAAAAATGTGAGTTGGGGTGAACCTTATTTTCAAGGACATTTTCCAGATATGCCTATTATGCCAGGGGTATTGATTGTTGAAGCATTGGCTCAAGCAGGTGGTGTATTAGCTTTAAAAAGTGAATCAATTAATCCTGACACACATGTGATGTTCTTTTTGAGCATTAATAATGTGAAGTTTCGAAAAACCGTAACACCTGGCGATCAATTGCGGCTTGAGGTTGTTCCATTGCGCAAAGGAAAAGTTTGGAAAATGCGTGGTGAAGCTTTTGTGGATGAGACATTGGTTTGTGAAGCAGAGTTTATGGCTTCACTAGTCGCACGTGATGAAAATACATCATCTGCTGACAAAACTTAATCACTGCAAAACAAAATTAAATTTTAGAGATTTCTTCCCAGCGTTTATGTATCTCTTGTGGTGTCCAATGAGGGGCATCATTAGGGGTTGATGCCTCGGTTTGCATCATTTTGAAAAGATAAATACGTGCGCCTTCAATGGCCAAGACTTGTCCTGTGACTTCAGATGATAAATCAGATGCTAAAAAAAGTGCACCATTGGCAATATGATCTGGAGATAGGATTTCATCGGCTTTAGGCATTCCTTGCATGATAGGTAGATCATCGGTCATTCGTGTAAATGCGACAGGAGCTAAAGCATTAACTGTGATATTGCTTCGTCTTAATTCAATGGAAGCTGTGCGTGTAATGCCGTAAATACCAGCTTTAGCAGCACTATAGTTCACTTGTCCAAAATTGCCCATGAGTCCTGAAACACTGGATGTATTGATGATACGTCCACCTTCACCGCGTTCTTTCATATGTTTTGCGGCAGTTTGTGTGCAGAGATAGGTTCCACGAAGATGTATTTTAACGACAAGGTCAAACATATCATCGGTCATTTTAAGAAAAGACTTGTCTCTCAAAATACCTGCGTTGTTGACTAAAATATCAAGTTTTCCATAGTGATCTACAGCGGCTTTAATCATTGCATCTGCACCGTCACGTTCAGAGACATCATTGAAATTGGCAGTAGCTTCACCACCTGCTTGTTTGATTTCTTCTACAACAGTTTCAGCCATGGTTGCGCCTTTGCCTTCACCATCACGGCTTCCACCCAGATCATTCACGACAACTTTTGCACCTTCCTTTGCGAACAAAAGCGCATGAGAACGTCCAATACCACCACCTGCACCAGTAATCAGTGCTACTTTTCCATCAAGAAGTCCCATATTTCCTCCTAGTAAGATTGAAACTGTGCGGAGTCTAACAGGTCACAGATGAGATCTCAATCAACAATTCTTTGATAATTCATTCATTATCATTATTTTATTGTAGGATGCGCTTGTTGATGATTGGTTTATGACGATGAAGAATGATGTTTGTATAAACAGTGTAATTCCTGATTCAGTTTTATCGATATGTCGTAAACTGAAATATCATGGACATGATGTCTATATTGTAGGAGGTGCAATCCGAGATGTGCTTTTAGGTCGTGATATTCCAGATTGGGATCTTACATCTAGTGCAACACCGCAAGAAGTGATGGCTCTTTTTAAGCACACAATTCCTACAGGTATTCAACATGGTACAGTCACAATACTTTCTCAAGGCGTTTCCAAAAACGAATCTTTTGAAATCACAACATTTCGGGGAGATGGATGCTATAAAGATGGACGACATCCTGACAATGTCGTCTTTGGAGTGTCATTGGAAGAAGATTTAGCACGTCGTGATTTCACAGTTAATGCCATCGCTTACGATGTTGAATCTAACCAAATGATTGATCCATTTAATGGCATAGAAGATATTCAAAACAAAACTCTGCGTGCAGTAGGTGACCCAGCACTTCGATTTCAAGAAGATGGCTTGCGTATTATGCGTGCGGTTCGTTTTATGTCTGTCTTGGGTTTTGACCTTGAATCAACAACATATGCATCCCTTTCTTCGGGATTTGATTCTTTAGCCTTGGTTTCTGTAGAGCGTGTCCAAAAAGAAATGTTTGGCCTATTAGAAGGGGAGTTTGTTTTTCAAGCATTGCGCATGGCATGGGAAACAAAAATAATCGATGTTATTTTGCCTGAGTTGTTAAATGCACATTTCGAGAAGATGATACCAATTCTTCCAGTATTGCCACCACAAAAAGAAATTCGAATGGCGGCATTATTTCTTGGAGCACAGGATGTTAAATCGTTGATCAAACGATTCAAATTATCACGACAACAGCAAACATATATCCATGCCATACAACAAGGTATGAAACAACTGAGAACACTCACTCTATCAGACATCAAACAAATTACATTGGCGATCGTTAAAATAGGTCAATCAATGATTGATGATGTTTTATTACTCTATGAACTTGTTGAGTGTAATCAGATGATGATTGATGTTGTCCGTGCAAGAATCAACGAAGGGCTCATATGGTCCATCTCTGAACTTGCTATTTCAGGTCATGATTTGATGACTGAATTACCTATGCAACCAGGATCTTCTGTTGGGGTTATGCTCAACAAACTTTATGTGCATGTTTTGGATAATCCTAACTCCAATGACTTTAAACAACTCATCACACTAGCTAAAAAAATCAATGCATCTTCCGCGTTCTCAAAGGAAGTAAATTCGCTCTAGCATCAACGATTAATGCTCCTTGACCTTGTTCACCAATAACAATAGAAGGAAGCAACAATGACTCAAATAAGTTTCCATGATCATTAAACATGAGAGACACATGGTACAGTAATGTGCAAAATGCTTCGCGATCTGGTTCTTGATCCCCTTGTCGACTCGCTTCAATACGTTGTGCAATAGGCCAAATGTCAGCAGCAGATGCCGGTAAAGGGATTGAAAATGTTTGAGAAATGCCTGCAATATCAATAAAGAAAAACCAACCTAAGGGCATTATTTTTTTTACATAAACAGACGCATTACGTCCTGGAAATGGTGAACAACGTATAATCATAGGAGATTCTTTAGGAAGATTTGCCTCTTGGGCCAATGTGACAAAGACACGACGTACATCAGCCGCAGTCGATAAATTACGTTCAATAGGCCCTCCTTGTTGTTCGTGAGAAATATGTGCATTCCATGGTTTCATGTCGACAGGCCAGCCAGTTTTTTTTGTGATTCGTGTTGCGGCAGAAGGTGTTGTAGCAACAGCTTGTCGTGTTATCGGCACATGATAAGCCGATAACAGTGCTTTTGTTTCATGATCGCCTGCTAATATATCAAGATTTTGAATTTGTCTGTTCCATTTTTCCTGATCCACAGGTGACGTTTTGTCATTGTTCAAAGATAGCGGTATCATTGTTTGACGATGTTGTTGAGCAAGATGGATAGCCTCCATCGCAGCATGAATACCAAACAATACGGGTGTTTGTTTTTTTATTTCAGTGTGAGAACCAACGATGGGGATCGCCATATAGTGATCTGATTGAGGAATCGATTCATCAGGTGTGAATAAAATAATATTGCCTGATGTTTGTTTTTTTATTTCTTTCGAAGACGTAAATACACTTAGTTTATAATGGTCAGGCAGTGCATTGATCGATTTGTAGAGCCAACTGTTTGTTGATGTCACAACAGAAACAGAAAGTCTTTGAGGAAGTTGATAGCATGCTAGAAGAACGATTGTTTCTGTCCAAACATCAGGATCATTACATAAAATAGCGCCGTGAGAAGTTAGATAAGCCAATGCTGCGATATGATCATTGGTTAAATCTTTAAAGGCAGTAAGCATAATCACAGGTGTATTGTTTTTCGCTGCTTGTTCACAATTAATCGCTAATAGTTTAGCTTCTTGCGGTGTTGGTGGTGTATCCCGCGAAAACGCAATAATCATACCATTGGTTAAAGTAGATTCTTTTAGATTTGTTTTTTTTGAAGAACAACCACGCATCTGTAATGATTGTTTAAGCGGTTCTTCTAATGACAATGATTCTATATCAAGTGCAACAGAATACTTGGTGTGTTTTGTTGATTGAGTCATATGGTCAAAAAGTAGTATTGCATTGCTGTCGAAGGATATGATCTGTCAAGACTAATTGAATCATAGCTTCGACTACAGGTACAGCTCTAGGTAAAACACAAGGATCATGCCTTCCTTGGAAGGTTAGTGATGTTTCATTGTTATCAAGATCTATAGTTGGTTGTGTTTTCCCAATGCTGGAAGGTGGTTTAAATCCAACAGAAATTATAATAGATTCACCATTGGAGATACCTCCCACAATGCCTCCAGCATGGTTCGTTTTTGTTCGAACTTTATCGTCTTTGTAATACAATATATCGTTATGTTCACTGCCTAACATTTGAGTGCTTTGATACCCCTCACCGATTGCAATGGCTTTTGCAGCTGGAATACTCATTAAAGCCTTGGCTAAATCGGCATCTAATTTGTCAAAAACAGGATTGCCTATTCCAACCGGAACCCCTCGTATAACAGCTTTAATGACGCCTCCGACAGAATCTTTTTGTTTTTTAATGGTTGAAATATAGTCAATCATTTGTTGTGAGACAGCTGAGTCGGGACAACGAACCGTAGTAGCATCAACATGCTCTCGCGAAACATGATCTGTATTCACAGAAGCCTGGATATGACGGACAGAATCTACCCATGCAACAACGTCAATATTGAAAGAGCGCAACAATTGTTTAGCGACTGCACCAGCAGCAACCCGTGTTGCTGTTTCACGTGCACTGGCACGTCCACCACCACTTAAAATCGGTGTATTAAATTTTTTGTGATAGGTGTAATCAGCATGCGATGGTCTGTATTTGTTTTGTATTTCTTTGTATTCGCTAGGGTTTGCATCTTTGTTGGCAATGAATAATGAAATAGGCGTGCCTAATGTTTTGTCTTGATAAACACCTGATAAAATAGAGATTTGATCAGATTCTTCTCGAGGTGTTACAAGATTATTTTGTCCTGGTTTTCTTCGGTCAAGTTCTTGTTGAATGTGTGTTGTTGTCAATGGAATATTTGATGGACATCCATCAATCACAACACCCAATGCTGTTCCGTGAGATTCTCCCCATGTGGTTATTTGAAACAATTTTCCAAAACTATTACCCATCATTATTTCTCATAATTATGAAATATGCAGAAGATCTTTGCTTGGATTGAGTCCTTCACGAAGAATTTCTATCTCATCGTTATTGAACTGTAAGACCGTGGATAATTGTCCAGGAACATCGCCACCATCAATGAGTAAATCAATGTGTTTTCCAAACATATCAAAAGCTTGATCAGCATTAGAGCAGGGCGATTCACTCTCTGGTAATATTGCACTGCTTGTTGCGATGGGATTGTTTTTTGCCATGGCAATGGGAATCGGATGATCGGGGGTTCGGATGCCGATTTGTCGTTTCTTTTTGTCATAAAATATTTTAGGAACTTTTCGACTGGGGGGGACAATAATTGTATAAGGACCAGGAAGAATACGACGAATAAGTTGATAGGCACTGTTGGTTATATGTCCATATTGTGCCGCTTCTGATACTGAAGCACAAATCATGGCAATACGTTGTTTGTGATCCATCTGTTTTATTTTGTAGATGCGCTCTATGCCGTGGCGGTTATTAATAGAGCAACCTAAAGCATAAACAGTGTCAGTAGGATAACAAATGAGGCCACCATTTTCGATGACATTCATGATGTGATCGAGATGTCGTTTACTGAATCGTTCTGGATGAATTGTAATGCGCTCAGTCATGGATGTTATGGAGATTGATGAAACCCTTGTGCAACTATATATTGTTCAATTGATTTTGTTCGTGAAGATTTTGGTTTGATGATATTAATGGAGTTAAAATGACTTTTGACATGTGCAATTAAACTGTTCATTCCGCCACCTTGAAATAATTTTCCGACAAAACACCCTTGAGGAGCTAAAGTTTGAGTGGCAAGCTGCAACGCTTGTTCGAACAGAAGTTCACTGCGACTTTGATCAACGTGACGAATTCCTGTTGTGTCAGGAGCCATATCTGATAAGACAATATCAAATGCAGGCGTTTCCGAGGACACAAGATCTGCTGCTTTTAATTGCATGACATCACCGACAATAATTCGTGCATGTGGAATCGTTATTGCTAAATCGATTCGATCAACACCGACCAAAGTATGTGGTTTGTTGCCGTTTTTTTTTGCACAGTATTGTAGCCAAGATCCAGGATAACAGCCTAAATCCAATATACGTGCTCCTCGATAGATGAAACGATATTTTTTGTCGATCTCTTGTAACTTATAGACACTACGTGCAGCATAGCCTTCTTTTTTAGCATCTTGATGAAACCGGTCGTGACGTTGCTGTCGATCGAAAAGACGGGCTTTAACAGCCATGTGAATCTATCGACTGCCGGCAGCTTTCGATGCCTTAAGTGGGTTTTTGGAACGGACTTGTTCTTCGCCAGAACCTTTGCCACGATATGTTTTAAGTTTTTGAGATTGTCTCACAAGAACATCACTGTTGTTTGCTCCTGGAATAGATCCGCGAATCAAGACACAATTGTCTTCTTCAACAATGGAAATCAACTCAAGATTTTGAACAGTTTTTTTCACATTACCCATGTGACCTGGCATGTGTTTCCCTTTAAAGACACGACCAGGGGTGAGACGACAACCAATAGAACCACCATGACGAAAATATTCGTGAACACCATGGCTTGCTTTTGTTCCTGACATGCCATGTCGCTTCATGACACCTTGGAAACCACGTCCTTTGCTGATACCTTGAACATCAACGGGAACACCATCAGTGAATACATCACTGGCTTTAAGTTCTTGTCCAACCGACAGTTTTTCTACTTCTTCTTTGGGCAGTCGTAATTCATGAAGTCGACGTTTCGGTGTGACACCGGCTTTTTTGAAAAAACCTGCTGAAGCACGATCGACTAAATGTATTGGTTTATCTCCAAATCCCAATTGAATGGCGGAGTATCCGTCTTTTTCAGGAGTTCTCTTGGCGGTGACAACACATGATGATGTTTGAACAACAGTGACAGGAATGCATTCTCCATTTTCGGCAAAGATTTGCGTCATGCCGAGTTTCTTACCGAGTAATCCCATTGTTTCAATCATTATTGTATCCTATGTTTAAAAAATTCTATTCCCGAGGAATCGCGGCATGTAACCGCTAATTTCCTATAATGTCAAGCCGAAGAAGATTTTTGCATTGGAAGTAGTAATTTCAGCAAGCGCTTGAACTGAAATATTGGCATGTTTGGCAACGACTTGAGCGGTATGTACCATAAAAGCTGGCTCATTACGTTTACCTCTTTGGGGATGTGGTGACAAATAGGGGCAATCGGTTTCTAATAAAAGCTGGTCGTGAGGGGTGACAGAAACCGCTTCTCGGATGGGGTTCGCGTTTTTGCCTTGAAACGTAACAATGCCTGAAAATGAGATGTAATAGCCCATATCAACATAAGCAGTGGCCTGTTCGGGTGTTCCGGTAAAACAGTGAATCACTGCTTTTTGTGCAGGCACATTGCATTCGCGAAGAATCTTGATTGCATCGTCATGGGCATCACGGACATGGCATATGACGGGTTTGTTGCATCGTTGTGACAAATCGATAAAGCGGCGAAAAACGTCTTGTTGAATCTCACGGGGTGAATGGTCATAGTGATAATCCAAACCTGTTTCTCCAATACCAACAACTTTGGGATCTAGGGCGAGTTGCTCAAATTCATCCCACCATGGTTGCTTTATGGACACAGCATCATGTGGATGAATACCAACAGTAGCAAATAAATTATTCTGTGTTTTTGCTAAAGTCAGGGCTCGATGTGCAACATCAATTGTATCTCCTGATCCAATAACAATGATTGTTTCAACACCTGCATCATGGGCACGTTGAATAATCTCATCTCGATCCTTGTCAAATTCAGGACCGTCAATATGAGCATGGGAATCAATAAACATAAGTTATTCTAACCGATGATAGCGTCAATTTCTTCATGAAAAGGGGTCCCTTTTCTTGTATTTCGAAATGTTTGCAATGATTCTTTGGCCCAATCACTTTGATGAGCAATATAAATCCGTGCAACGCTATCAAAGGCAAATTCTCGTATTGTTATGCTGCTATCATACAAATATTTGCATAAGAACGTTTGTGCTGTCATTGCCATTGTATCTTGAGGATCAATCATAATGATGGCAGTGGCAGCGTGAATGCGAAAAAGTAACGGCCACAAAAAACGTCGCTTCATACATGTTGATAGTGGAATAATGGCTTGTTGCTGTTTTGATATTTCTAAGGCCTCAATTGTTGCCCATGTGTGTTTTTTGTCGTGCAAAAACAACGCCAATGTGTCTATCGCTTGTGGTACACCGAATTGAGCTAAAGCATAAGCAGATGAAAAGCGAAGTTGATTGTTTTTTGATTGCATTAATGCAATCAGTTTGTTGATTGCTGCTTTATTTTTTGTTTCTGCTAAAGCGATAGCAATCGCACTGAGTACTTCATTGTCTTGATCGTTCAATGCATCCATCAGTGGTACAAAAGCTTTGTCGAGATCGATGGACGCCAATGCTGTTGCTGCTTGAAATCGTATGTCCGGTGAACCATGTCGTAGTTTTTGTGCAAGTGGTACGAATGCTTTTGATATTTTTAGTTCACCTAAAGTAATTGCAGAGGCTTGTCTTGGTTGAGATGCAGGATCCGATAATCCTTGGATGAGCGCGTCAATAAGACTGTCTTTGGGAGGGGTTGTTTGATTTAAAAATAAATTACTTGTTGCAAATGCAGCACAAGCACGAACTTCAGCATCATCATCACGAAAAGCATGTTCCAATACCTCCGTGACTTCAGAAATGTTTTCTTGTTGGGCGAGGTGACTCAAAGACATGAGTGCTTCAGAACGAACCTTGCTCTTTTTCGAGCTTTTTGCATCATGCAATGCTGCTTTGAATGTAATATGTTTTGTTGGAAACAACATTGATTACAAATACTCTTCTAACAAATCAACATACAAAACCCGATTATCTGGTACGTGATTGAGAATGAGATGGAACAATTCTTTATGATATTTAATAGAATAGGATGCTGTTGCTCCAACTCCGGGAATTAAAATAGAGCTTCGAGTATCACCACTGTCAATGTAACAAGTGTGTGTCGATGGAGAGGCAATGACTTTTTTTATCTCATTCCAAGGCAATGTGACATGGACTTTGTTTTTGTGATCAATAACCTCGATTGCTGTTTTATCGACATGAATATATAGTTTCCATGCTGAAGAAAAAAGATAGAGACTGCTCAATATTATACCAACAAGCCCAATAATAATCATTAAGGTTTGTTCTTCTAATACAATGCCTGCGATGAAGAATAAAAAACCAATAACGATTGTCGTTCCCGCTAAAAAAACAAATCGTGGGCGAAGAAAAAATCGCTTATTTTGATTCATTGCTCCAAATTGCGATTAAATCTTCTTTTCTCGTTTGATCAATGCGAGGGAAAAGAGGGGAACCGCATTCAATTGTATTGTTAGATTCAATTGCGTGAGATGACAGTGGTGTTTGTGGCCATGATACAGTTGGATGTTCGATGCCTAGTTTATTTTGTATGGTTATTGATGTGTCAGGCAATACTGGTGCTATTAATTGTGCCACATAATAAAGCGTGTTCAATGCGGTGGACATGATGTGATTGACTGTATCTTGATTGGTAGGATCTTTGGCTAATGTCCATGGTTTGTTACTATCAATGTAACGGTTAGTCTTTCGGATGATAGCCCAGATAGTTTCTAACGCCAAAGAAGGTGCGTTATTGTCAAAATGTTTTGTTGTTTGATTAATTTCTTCGTCTAAAGAAATTGAAGGCAGATGGTTAGATGGTAAAGGAACGGATCCATCACAGAATTTAACGGTCATGGAGAGTGTTCGTTGAAGTAGGTTGCCTAAATCATTAGCAAGGTCGGCATTATAACGATCGATCAATGTTTCATAAGAAAAATCTCCATCAAGACCTAAAGGAATCTCACGGAGCAGAAAATACCGTAGTGCATCGCTACTAAGCTCTGATACAATGTGATTCGGATCCACTTGGGTTGCAGGCAAAGATTTTGAAATTTTTTTGCCTCGTACATTCCACCAGCCATGTGTCAGAATAGTTTTGGGTAAAGGCAGATTTGTTGCAAACAAAAAACAAGGCCAATACACAGCATGAAAACGTAAAATGTCTTTGCCGATGAGATGAATTTGTGCCGGCCAAAATTGCTTATAAGCATCAGTTCCTGGTCCTCCCAATGCTGAAATATAATTGGTTAATGCATCTAACCAAACATAGATGACATGTTTGTCATCTGTCGGTGTAGTAATTCCCCATTGAAACGATGTTCGACTAATGGACAGATCACGAAGTCCTGTTTTGATGAAGGATATGATTTCATTTTTATAGGATTCTGGCTGAACAAAATCAGGATAATTGTTGAAATGCTCTAAGAGTCTATCTTGATATTTGGACAATCGAAAGAAATAAGATGATTCTGAAATTCGTGAAATTTCACTGTTATGAATGGGGCATAGTTTTTTATCAATCAGCTGTCCTTCTGTGTAGAAAGATTCGCAACGAATACAATAGGAACCTTTGTATTCTCCAAGATAAATGTCACCTGCATCAACAAGGCGATTCCAAATATCGGCAACCACTGTTTTGTGTCTATCTTGAGTGGTTCGGATAAAATCATTATGTGTGATGTTGAGGTTTTTCCATGTTGTTTCAAATCGATTCACTACGGTATTGGCTAAGTCTAATGGTGTTTTATTTTGTTCTTTTGCGGTTTGTTCGATCTTTTGTCCATGTTCATCTGTGCCCGTTAAAAACCATGTGTCATGACCTTGGGCGCGATGATATCGAGCTAATACATCAGCGGCAATCGTTGTATAAGCCGTGCCTAAATGTGGGACATCATTGACATAATAAATAGGTGTCGTGATGTAGAATGTTGTCACGATGCCCTGCTATTGGAAGATGCCAATTTTTCTTTAGCTTTTTCTCTACGCTTTTCTTTGTATGAGGCATGTTCGTAAACGAGACAACATTTGAGGCGGCCACATTGTCCTGATATTTTGCTAGGGGTTAATGCTAAATTTTGATCTTTTGCTGTTTTTATCGAGATAGGAACGAATGAAGGCAAATACGTGGTGCAACAAAGTTCACGTCCACAAGATCCAATGCCTCCAATTATTTTTGCAGTATCTCGTGCACCTGTTTTTTTCATTTCGACCTGAACACCTTGGATCTCATTTTGAAGGTGTTGAGTGAATTCATAAAAATCTAATGGATCTTCTGTGGAAAAATAAATTCGCAATTTTCTTCCGAGAGAATAGGTTGCCCTAAAAAACTTAACAGATAGTTTTTTTTCGTGACTATATTGACGTGCAATACGTAATGCTTCTTGAGCCTCATGACTGTTTGAGTGTTGTGTTTGTTTGTCTAATTCAGTTGGTTTTCTCAGTAAATGTCGCGAAGAATTTTGATGCGGATTATTAATGGTTTGAATGGCTACAATGCCGATTTGTTGTCCGTCTTTTGTTTCTACAACAACTTCGTCATTGATCTGACAATCGAGGTTCTTGTCATTGATATATTCATAGATTTTCCCTGACGATGTGAATTTAATACCAACGACCGGTGTTGTTTTGGATGATTTGTTTTGGATGTCCTTCGTTGCTTGTGGTGTATAAGGGATATCGCAGGTTTGTTCGATACTCGACCCTTCATAAATGCCTTGTGTAGGGTCAGGCGTAAGGTCGGGTGTAGAAAAGATTTCCGCATCTTGGATCGGGCTTGACACAGGGGATGATTGGTCTTTGATTAGTCGTGCTGGTTGTTTGGCTCGTGCTGATTGTTTGGAGGCAGATGATTGTACTGCGGGTGCTGTTTTTGATGGTGCCGATGTCGATGACGACGATTTGCGAGCAGGTGTGTCTTTAGGTGTACGTCTGCGTCTACGTCTACGTTTTTGTTTAGGGTCAGAGTTATCAGTCATAGCAATGTTAATTGTTTGTTAAGATTTGTGAAACAAAACCATCCATAGCAAGTCGAACGTTCGCATTGTGGTTTTGGATGTGTTGTTTGATTTTCATAGAAGCGGATAGTTGATTGGCTAGCTGTTTTGTAACAATGGTATTGTTTTGCGAGATAGCCTCTCGCATCCTCTTATATAACTGTGTGATGGCTTCATCAAGTATTGTGGTTGCAGTTTCTTTGTCTTGAGCCATCAACGATATCGT
>JABAAV010000050.1 GCA_014238595.1 Myxococcales bacterium
ATGGAACTTCCTTATAGCGATGCAGATAAACTTGCTAAATTAATTCCTGATCCTATTCAAGGAAAAACAATTTCGATCAACAAGGCAATTGCGCAAGAAAAAGAACTCAAAAAACAATACGATGAAAACAATAACACCAAAGAGTTGTTAACTATTGCTTCATCGTTAGAAGGATTGAATCGTCATGTAGGTACACATGCTGCGGGAATCGTTATTTGTGACAAACCTGTTTGGGACTATGTGCCTTGTTTTCGTGGTCAAAACAACGAAATTGTTACGCAATTTGCAATGAAAGAAGTGGAAAAGTCTGGACTCATAAAGTTTGATTTTCTAGGACTGAAAACACTGACAATGGTTGAGAATGCAGTCAAAATTATTAATGAACAAAAAACAAATGATGAGGTATTTGATATTAATCAAATACCTCTCGATGATGCTCTGACTTATACCATGATTGCTCGAGGTGATACGACAGGTGTATTTCAACTTGAATCTTCAGGGTGTCGTGCCATGCTTAAACGCCTTGAACCTGATCAGTTTGAAGATATTGTTGCGGCAGTTGCTCTGTATCGACCAGGACCATTGGAGGGTGGAATGGTCGATGATTTTATTGATCGTAAACATGGTCGCAAGGAAGTTGTGTATCCACATCCTTTATTGGAATCTATTTTGAGCGACACCTATGGTGTTATTGTTTATCAAGAACAAGTGATGCAGATTGCACAAGTTTTGTCTAATTACAGTCTTGGTAATGCAGATTTATTACGACGTGCTATGGGGAAAAAAGACAAAAAAGTTATGGCGAAACAGAAACAACAATTTGTTTCAGGGGCAAAAAAGAACAACGTGCCTCAAAAAATTGCACAGGATATTTTTGAATTAGTGGAATATTTTGCGGGCTATGGCTTTAATCGTTCTCACTCTGTCTCTTACGGATTAATCTCTTATCAAACCGCTTATCTGAAAACACATTTTCCACATGAATTTATTGCGGGAGTCTTATCTTGTGAACACGATAACGTAGACAATATTATTAAATTTATTTCTTTAGCAAATAGTATGAATGTTTCTGTGACGAATCCTGATGTGAACGATTCGGCAGATTGTTTTACAGTTGTTATTGATGAAGATGGAAAGAAAATTGTTCGTTTTGGATTGGGTGCAATCAAAGGCATTGGCAATGCTTCTGTATCAGGTATTTTGAGTGCCAGAGAACAGGGTGGTCCGTTTGTTTCATTGTTTGATTTTGTCAATCGTGTTGATTCGAAAAAAGTTAATAAAAGAGTCCTTGAAGCTTTGATTAAAGGTGGTGCATTCGATTGTTTTTGTAATGATAAAATACATCGTGCCATGCTGTTTGAATCGATTACTGTTGCTGTTGAAGAAGGTATACGTGTGCAACGTGACAAACATATTGGTCAAGAATCATTGTTTGGAAATATCGAATCTGATGATAGCGAAAGCGATAATTTATTGGATAAATATACGGCTACAGAACGATGGCAAGTTGATGAGTTGCTTGCGTTTGAAAAAGAAACACTTGGAGTCTATTTGACAGGACATCCATTGGATAATTCTGAAATGGATTTTAAACGATTTTCAGAATCGAGAATTAAGAATGTGTTGGAAGGGCGTCAAAAGGTTGGTTATACTAAATTGGGAGGTGTTATTACAGGTTATCGCGAACGATCAGTCCGTCGTGGTGATGGAAAAATTGCCTTTTGTAACCTGGAAGACAAGGACGGTGTATTAGATGTCGTTGTGCTTCCGAAAGTGTTGGATTCTAATCGTACTGTTTTGAAAAGTGGTGAACCGGTGTTGTGTCACGGCAAAATTGTTGATGAAGGAGAAGGCGATGAACATGATTGGCGAATGCTTCTTAGTGATGCCAAGACATTTTCCAGTCTTCGTGAAACAACTGTGGAACAATTTTCAATACAGTTGACTATGGAAAATTTGAACGAAGACAACATGGAAAAGATAGAAAAACTCAAAAAAATCCTTTTAAAGGCAAAAGGAGAGTGTCATGTTGTTCTTAACCTTTGTACGAATAATGATACTGTTGTCATTCCATTAAACGCAGATTACAATGCGACACCTACAGCAAACCTTCTTTCTTCAATTCGTTTATTATTTGGTGTTAATATTGTTCGATTCGATGAGCAAATATAGGTTATCAACAGGGTGATTCAATGAAACAATTTTACCAACTATATGTATTTGTTATGATATTTGTTGTAGCCAGTTGTGGTGCAAGGCAGTCGGAGCAGATCGAGTTTGTTTCTGTTGACATCAACACGATAGAAAAAGAATTCGAAAAACTCGAACAAGATTATCACAATCGTTTAATCGCTAAACATGACATATTCAATGCATTTATCACGGCTTATCCTGATCATTCACGTGTTCCCGATGCATGGTTTTATGCTGGACTGATTGCGTTAAACAATAAACATTACAATCAAGCCAATCAATTTTTTTCATCGGCAATTATTGGAAATCACACTGATGATTTTAAAGTACGTGCTGAATTTTATCGTGGCATTACGCTCAGTTTTTTAGGAAAGCATGATCAGGCAATTACGATGATTCTTGCTAATGCATCAGGTGCGGAATCGAAAGAAGAACAGAGTTATAAGCTGTCACGTTTAGCAGAATCGTACAGTGCCCTCAAAGATAGTGAGAATGCATTGATGATGTATGATCAATGGTTCTCTATTGCGGATGAAACGAGTCAAGCCTATATCGTGTCGCGCATCCATGACATTGTGGATATGTTATCGCTACGACGATTAAAAAGAATATACAAAAAGCATGTGCATCGTCGCAGTGTCTTAGCGATACTTGTTGGAGAGCGATGGGCAAAAAAACTTAAAAACAATGGCAACATAGGTCATGCTCGTGCGATCAAGCGAGAGATTGATCGTATTCGAACTAAAATAAAGTTCACTGATCTGACATTTGCACCCAAGAGTGCACAGATACCACAAACGGTTGGCGTGATGCTTCCTTTGGAAGGACATTCGGTACGGGTTGGCTATGCCGCATTGTCTGGTGTGGCATTGGGCATGAATATGTTTGAGAGTCTGGATTCTTCTGAAGCAATGAAAGATTTAAAAACCAACATTGAAACACCAACGAAAGTTTTAGACTTTTCTCAAACATTATCCTCAATGGCAATTCGAAATACTGCTGCACAAGATGTTGATATCGATGAACTGGTTGCTTCGGTCGCGGCGCAGGATCGTGTTATGGGTTTGATAGGGCCTATTGACAAAAACAATGTTGAACAAGTGGCTGACCAAGCCATATCTATGGCATTGCCTGTTATTTCACTAGATCCTACAGGTGGCGCTTATAGTTCTCCCAAAGAAGGGTTGTTTCACATTGTGATTCCTGCACATACGAGAATTAAAGCGTTAGCGAAACATGCCATTGCTCTTGGCGTTCGTGAATTTGCTATTCTTGGTCCTCGTATCGATTACGCTATTGCTGCCGATAAAATATTTACTGAAGCCATTGAAGCTGAAGGTGGCACTGTGGTTGTTCGTTCTTGGTATGAGTGGAATCAAACATCGTTTGGAAAAAACATTGAAGAGATTGCCGCTCAATCATGGGAAGGTTTGTTTATTCCTGATCAGGCATCACGGCTTGAATTGGTTATCCCTGCATTGGTATCGGAAAATCTCGTTTCAACCACCACGATGGAAACTGTCCAGAAATCCTTTGAAGAGATAAAACAGTGGGAAGAAGAAAAGGAAACATTGGAACCTGATGATCCTGAACTCGAAAAAGAGATTCTTCGTCGGATGATCTTGCTTTCGACTGCTGAAGCCTTGTCACCTTCATTTGTAGACAATACAGTGCGCTATGCCCCGGGTGCGATTTTTGCGCCTGGATTTTATGCAGCTACTGATGATGTCACGATTGGATCGTTTATCCGATCGTTTCAAGATGTATTTGGACGTATACCCACTTATTATGAAGCTTATGCCTACGATGCTGTGTCGATGATGCGTGCATTAGGACAAACACTGAATTATAAAGATTTCCAGACAAAATTCCAATCGACGATATATCATGGTGTTACAGGAGGAATACAGTTTTCATCCTCAGGACACAGAATAGACCCTGGTATCCTGTTTCAAATCGTTACAGACAATGCCAAATCGAAACATCACAAAATTCAAGCAATAAGATAGCCCAGATCATTTGACTATCTTGTGTGGAAGCGCAACTCTTTCCATTATGAGAATGACACATGCATTTATTCCGACCCGTAAAGAAGCGCCTTCTGATGAGGAAGTGATGAGCCATATTTATATGCAACGTGGTGGTTATATTCGATGGATAGCATCGGGGGTGTATAGTTTTTTACCACTTGGATATCGTGTTATACGGAAAATCGAACAGATTATCCGTGAAGAAATGGACAATGCTGGTTGTCAGGAGGTGCTCTTGCCTACGGTACTTCCGGGATCCTTGTGGAAAGAAAGTGGACGGTGGGATCATTATGGTAAAGAGCTTCTTCGTTTTACCGATAGAAAAGGCACAGAATATTGTTTAGGGCCGACACATGAAGAAGCGATTGTTTCAATTGTTCGTGATGAGATAAAATCGTATCGTGATCTCCCGTTGAATCTTTATCAAATTCAAGGAAAGTTCCGAGATGAATTACGCCCTCGAGCAGGATTGATGCGTGGACGTGAATTTTTGATGAAAGATGCTTATTCATTTGATGTTTCTTCAGAATCTGCCAAAGAAACATATGAAGCTATGCGAAACGCTTACCAGAAAATATTTAAACGTTGTGGGCTTTCCTTTTCAATTGTTCTGGCTGATTCAGGGGCTATCGGTGGATCGTTGTCGCATGAGTTTCATGTGCTTGCTCAATCAGGCGAAGATACCTTGGTATCTTGTTCAGAGTGTCATTATGCAGCCAACGTTGAGACAGCAGAAATAGATAATACGGAGAGCACGGAAAACGTTACTTGCTCACCAGAAGATTTACGCAAAGAAACGGTTGTCTCAAAACCATCTGAGAACTCTTTGTCAAAGCACATTAAGACACTCCTTTATCATGCCGATGATGAGCTCATTGCCGTATTGATTCGGGGCGACCATGATGTGAATGACGTTGCATTGAAAGATATCCTCAATGTAGCCTCCCTCAGTGTTGCACAACCATCTGTGCTCAAAAAAACGATGGAGCTGTCTTTAGATGACGTTGGTCCTATTGGACTTGAAATACCGATGGTTGCTGATCGTGCTTTGCGCGATGCGCATGGAATGATTGCTGGTGCAAACGAGTCGAATCAACAATATTGTGGAATTTCTATTGATCGCGATATTACGACCATTCGCACATGGGGAAACATTCGATGTGCTGCTCATGGCGATCGATGTGGCCATTGTAAACAAGGTACATTTTCAACAACACGAGGGATTGAAGTAGGGCATACTTTTTTCTTAGGAACAAAATATTCGCAGCCTATGAAATGTCAGTTTTTAAATGAAGAAGGAAAATCAGCTCCTGTTGTTATGGGATGTTATGGTATTGGGATTACACGCATTGCTGCTGCAGCCATTGAACAAAATCACGATGAACATGGCATTTGTTGGCCTTTGCCGATTGCACCGTATCAAGTGGCGTTGTTGTCACTTCAGCCCAATGATGATGAAGTGAAGGCGACAGCTGATCGCATTTATCAAGATTTGGAAGCGCGTGGCATTGAAATTCTCTATGATGATCGTAAAGAACGCCCTGGTGTGAAATTTAAAGACGCAGATCTGATCGGCATTCCAATTCGCATCACTGTTGGTCGTCGAACATTAGACAATGGACAGGTTGAATTCAAACATCGTACAGACAAAGAATCATGTTTGATTGCACAGTCAGATATCATAACTTTTGTTGAGCGCTCATTAGAAACGCTTAGGAATAATTCATGAAACAACGTCGGACTGATCGCCGACTTGAAAAAAAATCACGAAATGTTGTTAAACAACATTCGTCGAATAGTCAGCGTAAGATTTATGGACAAGGACCTGTTTGGGTGTTGTTGCAAGATTTTCCGAAACGCATCCATGCGATTCATGTATCACAGCGATCGTTGAACACAAAACTAGCTACGATTACAGAATCTTTAAAGATACATTTGAACGTTTGTGATGATAAAGCATTAGATGATTTGGTGGGAGCTAATGTTCTTCATCAAGGTATTGTTGCAGTCACATCACCGTTTGTTTATTCAACAATGGATCAAGTTGTGGTTGATTCTAAAGCATTATGGGTTGTGTTAGATGGTATTGAAGATCCTCATAATCTAGGTGCGATTATTCGTTCGTGTCATTTGTTAGGTGCTTCTGGTGTGATTCTTCCACGAAGTGGAGCCGCACACATTACACCTTCGGTGACTAAAACATCAGCAGGTACTACAGAATATGTCTCTGTTGTTCAAGTGTCCAACATCGTGCGAAATTTGAATGAACTCAAAAAGAAAGGGTTTTGGGTGACTGGCATGGATTCAGGGACTGAGACGACAATCAATCCATCACAACTTGATGCCACATTGCCTACAGTGTTGGTGGTTGGTAACGAAGGTAAAGGGTTGAGTCGATTGGTTCGAGAATCATGTGATTGGATTTGTCGTATTCCAATGCGTGCTAGCAGTATAGATTCTCTGAATGTTTCTGTAGCCACCAGTGTGATGCTGTATGAGATTTCTAGACAACGAGGAAATGATTGTGATTAGCTATGGTATTAAAGGTTTAATGTATGTCTGATTCTTCTATTGCAGTTGCTGTTATTGGTGCCACAGGTATTGCAGGACAACAGTTTCTTTCGGCATTGTCCAAACATCCTATGTTTCATGTGACGGCATTGGTGGCATCGTCACGATCGGCAGGCAAAACATATGAAGAAGCTCTTTGTAATGATGATGGACAATTGTGTTGGTATGGGGATGATAGTTTTACTGACTTTGCTGATATGATCGTTGTGGATGCAAAAACTTATGTTCCTGATGTTTCATTGGTCTTTTCTTGTGTCGATGGTGCAGTTGCTATGGAAATTGAATCACGTTATGCACGTCACGTCCCTGTCATTTCAACGACATCGGCATTTCGTTATGAAGACGATACACCACTGTTAATTCCTAACGTCAATTTGTCACATGCTGCATTACTTAAACGTCAACAAGAAACTCGTGGATTTAAAGGATTTGTGGTGCCGCAACCCAATTGCACAACCTTGGGACTTGCCATCACATTGGCACCACTTCATGAACAATTTAAGATTTCTCATGTAACGATGACATCGATGCAAGCTGTTTCTGGTGCAGGTCGAACACCTGGAGTGTCATCATTAGATATACTTGATAATATTATTCCTTATATTGTCAATGAAGAACAAAAAATAGAAACGGAACTCAAGAAAATATTGGGTATCTCAAAAGGCACAACGATACAGGATGCTTCATTTTTTGTTTCTTGTGCGTGTTATCGTGTTCCTGTCATTGATGGGCATACTGAATCTGTGTTTGTTGAATTTGAACAGGATGTTTCTGAGAAAAATATTCGAGAGGCATTAACCAGTGCTGGAACAATGACGCAAGATTGTCCCTCATCGCCGATGGAATGGATTACCGTATTTGATGATCCTTATCGTCCACAGGTTCGATTAGATAGAGAGCGTGGAAATGGCCTAACAACATCAGTCGGTCGTCTACGACAAGATGGATCAGCACGTCGTTGGAAGTATACGTTAGTGTCACATAACACTAAAGCAGGTGCCGCTCGTGGGGCCATTTTATTGGCTGAGTGGTTGTATCAAGAGGGTTGGTTGTCTGTGTAACTAATGAATGATGGTTGCTTTTCTTTGCAATTTACAGATATGTTTTTTTTAAAATCACTGATATAAAACTCAAAAGATGAGGAATAAGTTATCATGAATCAACACAAAATATTAACCTTGGTTTTTGTCGTTATTGTAGGATGTTTCGTTATTGACAAACAGGCAGTCGCGTTACCTGAGGATCTTCCCATTATAGGCGGTGCGGAAGATACTCATCATGATGCCGTTGCTTCTTTGTCTTTGTTTTGTTTGAACAGCACTGATTCAGGTGAGACCTTTCCTGGAATTTGTAGTTGTACAGGGACACTAATTGCACCACGTGTTATTTTAACAGCAGCACATTGTGTGGATTCTGCTATTGACAACAATGAACGTTCGAGTGGCTCTGCAAGCTTTAATACTTCATCGGGTGTGGTGAATGTTCCTATTTCTAACATGATTGCACATCGTAAATATCAAACAGAGGGGTTAGGCCTGAGTTATGGATTGCCTTATGATATTGCATTGATTCGACTTAGTCGTCCTGTCCCCGATCATATTGTGCCCATGAAAGTTAATGACAAACCTCTGCTTGATGAATGGATTGGACAGAGTGTGTTGACAGTTGGCTATGGTTTTGATGACCAGGGGAACTCTGGCACAAGAAGGCAAGGAGAATTAACAATTACATCACTCACCAATCACGCTTTGATCGTAGGTGATAGTATTGTCAATATTTGTCAAGGTGACTCAGGTGGTCCAGGTATCTTGTTTATAGATGACGAAGAACAAATTGTTGGTATTAACTCTAACGGTGAGAAGGGCTGTCGCGGAGAGAGTAATCAATCCCGTGTTGATACGTCAATCGATTTTATTAATGAGGTATTTGATGCATGGTCGGGAACCTGTCAAGAAGATTCACAATGCGTGACAGATTGTCCGCGAAATCCTGACCCTGATTGCGAAGGTGCTTGTGGTCTTAATAATTTTTGTGAGACAAATTGTAGTAAACGAGATTTAGATTGTCCTGTAGGTGCTGCTCATGGCAGAGCCTGTTCGGACAACGATGATTGTGAGAGTCAGCTTTGTGTTACCGATAGTACTGGTGATAATGTGTGTTCATCGACCTGTCGATTACTCAGTGATTGTGAAGCGCCATTGTCAGTCTGTAAAATCGATGCTGGAATGGACAGTGGTGTGTGTAACACTCCGCAAGGCAGAGATTCAGACAATGATGATGATAGTGGATGTACCGTCAATGGTCATCCGTCAGGGATATTAATCGCCTTAGGTAGTTTTCTCTTGTATCGACGCTATAGAAAGTGTTTCGCGGTACAATAGGGTTGTTAACGAAGCAGATACTGAAGTTCTTCAGGAACGTCATCTAATTCATCTTCATCGACAATGAGTCCACGACAGTGTGATGATTTACAGCTACACGGAATAGCTAAGTGTGCTGAAAAAGCATAATCGTATGTAAGTTCTTGACCTGCTTCAATATCATGCAATGCGATCCACCATGCCATGGGTGTCTTTGTTTTTTCATCCCAAGATGTTTCCACTTGGGTATTAGGTGTGCAGGCATGATTGATCCATCGTGTTTGATCTGTGAGATCATAATACAGTGATGGACCTTCATTTCCTTCTGAATCAAGTTCATATCCTGGAAGGATCAATGAATATTCATCGTCAAAATCTTCATCTTCTCGCCATAGAAAGCCATCTCCAACGACTAAAATTTCGCCCTTGTAAAATGGTGTTGTCGCAATAACACCATAACCATGGATGGAAGAAGAAGAGACTTTTAAGCGGTGCAGGAGTGGCATGATTGATGACTATATAGTGAAAAAATGATTTTCTGCGATCAAAAATGCAGAGAAGTTGAATTTTTTTTGTTCTCAGAATAGATTGAAGGGCGATGCTGGATAAAATAGCCATATTGACGGGGGGTGGAGATTGCCCAGGGTTAAACGCTGTGTTGAGAACGGTCGTTCTTCATGCTCATAATGCTTATGGCTGGGATGTCATTGGTATTGAAAATAGTTTTCAAGGGTTGTACGAAAAAAATTTTCGAAGGTTAACACCTGAAGATGTTCATATGTTTATGGGGCGTGGTGGTACAGTGCTTGGCTCTTCAACACGTTCTAATCCTGAATATTATCCCGTTCGACTTGATGATGGCACAGAAGAAATTCAAGATATCTTTCCTGTGATGAGAGATAATTTGAAACAACTCAATGTCAAGGGCACTGTTGTTGTTGGTGGTGATGGAACGATGACCATTGCACAACGTTTTGTTGCTGCAGGTCTCTCTGTTGTTGGTGTACCCAAGACTATTGATAACGATCTATCCGCAACAGATTATACCATTGGATTTTATACAGCGGTCGAAACTGTGACTGAAGCACTCGATCGATTACAGACGACAGCGGAAAGTCATGGTCGAACGATGATCTGTGAAGTTATGGGACGCTTTTCGGGATGGATTTCTTTGATTTCAGGCCTTGCGGGTGCCGCTGACGTCATTTTAATCCCTGAGATTCCTTATGATGTTGATCGCATTGTTGCGAGAATTAAACAAAGACGCTCCCATGGAATTTCTCATAATATTATTGTTATTGCTGAAGGTGCCTATGCTCAAGGAACATCAGAGCAATGGATCAAAAAAGGTAACAATCCACATGATGGCAGACTTGGAGGTTGTGGTGAACGCTTAGCTCAAGAGATTTCGTCTCGTGATGATGGTGAGGTACGCGTGACAGTGTTAGGACATATACAACGCGGTGGAAGCCCTGTGTCTTTTGATCGTATTTTAAGTGCCCGTTATGGAATGGCTGCTGTGGATTTGATTGCTAAAAATGATTTTGGTAAATCACCGGTCATTCAAGGATCCGAACTTACTGCAGTTCCTATTTCTGAGATGCGATTGCGTGATAAAAGTGTTCCTC
>JABAAV010000051.1:0-243 GCA_014238595.1 Myxococcales bacterium
GACCGATAGCAACATAAAAACAATGAACGCCTTTGCCTTTTTGATTCGTAATGGTGTCGATAGCAATGGCTGTTTTCCCAATGCCTCGGTCACCAATAATAAGCTCACGTTGTCCTCGACCAATTGGAATCATAGAATCGATAGCTTTGAGTCCTGTTTGCATGGGTTCATGGACAGATTGGCGCGAGACAATGCCAGGTGCTTTGATTTCAACAGGTCGCATGATGTCTTTGTTTAAGACCT
>JABAAV010000051.1:253-10627 GCA_014238595.1 Myxococcales bacterium
ACCAATGGCATTAACGATACGTCCAAGGAGTTGATCTCCAACAGGAACGGAAACAACGTTACCTGTTCGTTCGACACGATCACCTTCTCGAACGGATTCAAAGCGACCCAATAAGACAATACCGACATGATCTTCTTCAAGATTAAGTGCCATACCAGATACCATAGTATCTTGTGCCCCGTGGATTGTGAGCAATTCACCTGCCATGACACCGGATAATCCATGGACAAGCGCTATACCATCACCGGTTGTTAGAACGGTCCCTATTTCAGTTACCGTGGTTTCACTCGTATAATTTTCAATTTCAGAGCGAATAATATCACTGATTTCTTTTGCTTTAATTTCCATTGTTTATTTGCCTTACGTTAAAGAGTAATATTTTCGAGTTGTTTTCTGAGGCTGTTGTCATAAACAGTATCTCCAATTTGGACAATAATACCGCCTAACAGACTAGGTTCTGTACTATACGTTGCATGAATTGTCTGTTGGCACATTGTTTCTATAGATTTAATGAGTTGAGCTTGTTTGTCTGTTGATAAGGGTTGGGCTGTTTTTACTGTGATCCGACGCGTGTTTTTTATTTCATCAACAAGTGTCGCAAAAGCATTTGTAATAGCACTGAGATAGTCAATGCGTCTGCATTCTAATAAGAGCAAAAAGAAATGAAAAGATAGTGTGCTGAGATCTTTCTGTTTTAAAAGTTTTGTGAGCAATGCATGTCGTTTTTCATAAGGAATGACAGGTGTTTGAAGCATTTGTTTAAGTTGTGGTTGTTCATTAAGCACATCTGTAAACCATGTTAATTCATGTTGTTTCGTTTCTACAGGAATATTACCTGCAAGAAAGAAAGCTTTAGCGTATCGGTCTGCAATACTTTTTTTCATGATGGATTATGTGATGTTAAAGAAGATGTGAAATGATCAACGAGATGATTTTGATCATTGTTTTCAATATTAGTTTCAAGAACTTGGTTCGCAGATTTGATCACAGAAACAAGCAATTGTTGTTTAAGTTGTTCTTTGGCTTCGATGAGATCAATTTGTATTTGTTTCTCGGCATCAGCAATTAAGCTGGCCGCTTGTTTATTTGCTTGAGCAATGATCCGTTCTCGTTCCTGTTGATTTCGAGCAACAGCCTCTGCATGGATGGTTTCAATCTCTTGATCGAGATTGGTGATGCGTGCTTCTATGGATGCAAGTTTAGTTTTTGCTTCGTGATAGATGCGTTGGCTTTCTTCAAGATTGTGTTTGATTGTCTGATGTCGAGTTTTCAAAAAACCACGAAGTTTAGGACCTGCAAATTTTATTAATAGCCCAATCAAAATTGCAAAATTGAGTACCGCTAAAAAGAACGGAGGGGTAGTCTCATAATCTAGGTTGAACCAATTGACGGTGCTTGAAGATGCCATGATGCAGATAAAAGACATTGATGAATTTAATGATGATAGTATCATGAGATATCTCGCCCTAAAATCTTTGATGCTAATGTGCAGCCCATAGCATGACTCTCTTTGAGCAATTGTTCATGAGCTATTTGTTTTGAATGTGTGATGGTTGTTTGTACATTGTTGATTTTTTCAGAAGCCGTTGTTTTTGCGTTGTTTAAAATAGTGTCACGCTGTTGATGGGTTTGTGTACGAAATTTCTGGCGAGTAGCATTTGCTTTGAGACGTGCTTGTGTCAGGGATTGTGTATATCGTGTTTCAAGAGTAGACATCTCTTCTAACATATCGTGTGCATGTTGTTTCGCGCCTTCGATGTTTGTTGTCCGTTTTTCAGACATTTCAATAAATGGGCGAAACAACCAACGTGTTGCTATTTTCATCAAGATCAAGAAAAGGATAAATTGGACGAAAATTGTATGATCAATATCGATGAGTGGAACTCCAGCTTGACTTGCACTGAGTATGCCCCATGAACTCATAGCGTAGACCTCTATCTTAAATAACGCATCGAGGCTTTAATCATCACAGATATGACGATCATTGATCCTATGATGCTCAGGATAATGTTGGAGGTAAAAAAACTGATGTCAGCAGGTACAGTAGCTGTAATATGATTAACGATGAGCGACCCTGTTAAACCCATGAGGAGTACTGATATGTATGTCATTGATTGCTTACTCATTGCAATGGTGGATCAAAACGTTAACCGTGCGAATACCACCGCTATTACAATAATGTCAACCGCTCAGATGCGTTCGCGTATCCTATTTTATTTTTGTTGGGCTATCTGGTCGTGGAGGCGTTTGGGGAGTATTTGTTGGCTTGGTCATGGTGGATCGTCCTTCAAATAATGCGCCTTGTTCAATGACTAAAGAAGAGACGGTTAAATCTCCTGTGACATGTCCAGAAGATTTGATTTCAATGCTTCGTTTGGCTTGAATACTCCCCGTGACTTTACCCAAAATGATGACTTCTCCAACATCGATTTGAGCCTCTACGATGGCATCTTTTCCAATGATCAAGGTATCTTGCGAGAAAATTTCACCAGATACTTTTCCTTCAATTAAGACTGTTCCATTAAAGGTTAACTTGCCTTCAAATGTGCTATTTTGACTCAAGAGTGTTTCTGTTTCATTTCTATCGACTTTTTTAACGGATTGAGTAATCATGGGCGCTACGGTATCACATGTCTCAAACTATACGAACCTCTAATCTGGTTGAATCACTCCGATTATCATCACCATCATCACCAGTATTTTTGGGAAAATATTGCCTGTTTGGGTTGATTGCCAAAGGAGGAATGGCAGAGGTGTATAGAGCAAGGGCTTTGGGAGATGACAATCGTTTGTTTGCCATTAAAGTGATGCGTGAGAAAATGGCTCAAGACGAGCGTTTTATCGCCATGTTTAAAAATGAAGGTCGTATTGCCCAATTACTTGAGATGACCAATATCGTGATGACCTATGAATCAGATGATATTAATGGATTACATTATATCTCGATGGAATATATTTCAGGCTGTGATTTGACCAAAATATTGCGTTATTGTCAGAAAATGGGAGATAGGATTCCTGTTCCTCTTGTGGGGCATATTGTGACTCAAGTATTGGCTGCGTTGGTATTTGCTCACAATTATACGGACGCTACAGGGAAAAACCTCAACATCGTCAACCGTGATGTATCACCATCAAATATTCGTATCAATTTCGATGGCAAAACTAAAATTATTGATTTTGGTATTGCCAAAGCACTGACTAAATTTACTTCAGAAATAGGTATTCTCAAAGGAAAGTTTAGTTATATGTCTCCTGAACAGATTCGCGGTATGCCTATTGATGCACGTTCGGATATTTTTTCAACGGGCGTGGTACTTCATGAGATGTTGACGACTAGAAAATTATTTTTTGGAGATACTGAATTTGATTTGATGGAGCGGGTACGTAAAGCAGAAATAACGCCACCATCGAAATTTAACCGTCGTGTTAATGAACAATTAGACGCTGTTGTTTTGAAAGCACTATCACGTGACATCTCTGAGCGATATCAAACTGCACAGGAATTTAGTGACGCATTGACAGATGCTCTTGCGAGTTACTCCTTTGATGTATCAGAAATGCCTGTATTTATTCAAAAAATGTTCCCTGAAGAGTACGCTGAAGAACAGCGCGTGATTAACACATTAATGGCGTATGATTTGGATGAAGCAAAAGCACAACATGTATCCACAAAATCATCTGTTGAATACAATACGACAGAACAACAAGCATCGGCTGTACCATCAAATCAATCGATCGAAGATAACGCTTCCACACAATCGGTCCGAAAATCGCGATTGGCAGAACGTATTGGCAATCATCAAAACCATGTGATGGTAAAACATTTGGATGATATAAAACAGAGATCGTTTTGGAATCGTCTTCGAACAAGGTTTTTTTCAAGATAGTATTGATGACTAATTCAGAGATACGGAATAATACAGCACCTTCTTATTATGCGGCGTTGGCCGCTATTGTATGTAGCATAGTGCTTGGTGTGCATGTGATTCAAAGTGCTTTGTCTGTTACACCACCGCCGATACCTTATTTAATTGCCTGTGTGATTGTTGCAGGGTTGCAGATGGCTTTATCGATAGGGGTACTCAAAAGGCGTCGTATGGCTTGGTCGTTTTCTTTGTCACTTCATGGTGTTATCGCTGTGGTTTTATTTTTTGCAGCACCAATGATTCGTGATCATTATGCCGTATCATTTGCGGTTGCACTGATTCCAATGGGCGTTTATGTCTGCATTGTCTTTGGTTTGATTTTAAGTGTGCATGCCTTTATGTCGTTACCGTAATCCGATGATTTTGTGTGTTTGTAATGAGATACGCCATGATGGATTCTGAGTGACTAAAGCGATTGTACGTTGAAGATGATGATCGTAGTTATTGTCCATACAAGGTTGTACGAAGCGTAACGTATCTGGATAAAAGGCTTCATAAAATTGTAATGTTTCTTGATTGACTGTGTCATCAACAACGACCTTACATTCCGAAGGATCTAACACTGTAAGACTATGAGATGTTTGATGAAAATGAGGCTTTGGTGATACTGTGAGCCAATCTACAGGTGCTTTGAGATTTTGAGTTCCATTACTTTCCATATGTACGACAAATTGTTTGACACGAATCGCTTCGGCAAGGAGATGATCCCATTGCAAAGTTGGTTCTCCTCCGGTTATCACAACACGACGACTGTGATGAATATCAAGTGTGCAAAGTTTCGTTGCAATCTGCTGAGCGGTGTAACGTACGGCTCCTTGAGGAGTAAAATCAGTATCACACCAAGTACAGGCGAGATTACACCCAACAAATCTAAGAAACATACACGGTGTTCCTGTGTATGCGCCTTCTCCTTGAATCGTTGGTCCAAAAATTTCTTTGACTAGATAATTACCAACCATGACGTGTTATGCTCATTGTTTCTCATGAAACCTACGCCAAATTCTCAATCACAACAAATCTTTGCACCAAGCATTTTTGCCGGGGATGTTTTTATTGTTACAGGTGGTGGAACAGGGATTGGACTTGCAACTTCAAAAGAAGTACTGCGGTTAGGCGGATCTGTTGCCATCTGTCATCGTAATGAAGATAATGTTAAAGAAGGACTTGCTGTGCTTTCAGATGACACAAATGATCACAGGATTTTAGGAATGTCTTGTGATATTCGTGATGCCGATCAAGTGGATAGGTTTGTCGATGCTGTTCTTGATAAATTTTCTAAGATTGATGTTCTTGTGAATAACGCGGGAGGACAGTTTACATCCCCTGCGGAAATGATATCACCCAAAGGATTCAATGCTGTGGTGCGTAATAATTTAATTGGTACGTATACTATGACATGGACGGTGGCAACACGTGCGATGATTAAGGATGCACAAGGTCGTATTGTGAATGTTTTGGCCAATATTTATCGTGGATTTCCCTTGATGTCACATACAGGAGCGGCGCGTGCTGGGGTTGAAAATTTAACAATGAGTCTTGCGATTGAGTGGGCACAATACAATATCCGGATCAATTCGGTCGCACCTGGTGTGATTGCTTCTTCTGGTATGAAGAATTATCCTCCTGAAATGTTGAACATTGCGGCAGGAAATACCCCTATGAAACGTCCAGGAACTCCTGAAGAAGTGGCTGCATCGATTTTGTTCTTAGCGTCTCCTGGGGCGCAATTTATTACAGGAACAACCTTGCGTATGGATGGTGGAAAAAGCCTTTGGGGGGATACCTGGCCGATTCCGGATTCAATCTAAATTTGTAATAGATCTGTTTCTTTTTTGCTGCAAATCGTATCAATTGAAGCGATATGTTTATCTGTTAGATCTTGCATCTTTTTTTGCCCCGAAGCGATATCATCTTCAGATACTTTTGATTCTTTGATTGTGCTGTTACCGTCTCGACGTACTTTCCGGACTGCGATTCGTGCATCTTCTGCAAATAGTTTAACTTGTTTAACCATCTCTTTTCGACGTTCTTGAGTCAATGCAGGTACAGGGACACGAATCAAATTTCCAGAGACAGAGGGACTTAATCCACGATTACTACCAAAAATGGTTTTTTCTATTTCGGGAATAATTGATGCTTCCCATGGTGTGACGGTCAACATATGTGCATCAAGGACTGCAATGGTCGCCACTTGATTGATCGGCGTCGGGGTACCATAGTAATCGACTAAGATACCATCAAGCACTGCGATGGTTGCTCGCCCTGTGCGAATTGTGCTCAAATCATGTTGAAAAGCTGTAACCGTTTTAAGCATAGCGGTATCAGCATTGGCAATAATGGTAGTGATCATGGTTTGACTGTGGTTCCTATTTGCTCTCCAAGAACGATACGATACATATTATCTTCTTTACCTAAATCAAACACAATGAGAGGAAGTTTGTTTGTTTGACATAAAGTAAATGCTGTTGCATCCATAATTTCAAGATTGTTAGCGATAGCTTCCTGAAAAGACAGTGTCTCATAAAGTGTTGCATCAGTATGAAGCATTGGATCCTTATCAAAGACACCAGGGACACGTGTCGCTTTTAGCAAAATATCTGCACCGATTTCCATGGCTCGAAGAGCCGCCGCCGTATCTGTGGTAAAAAAAGGATTTCCTGTTCCAGATGCAAAGATAACAATACGTCCTCGTTCGATGTGCCGAATAGCACGTCGACGAATGTAGGGTTCAGCTAGTTGTGTAATGGGAATAGCACTTTGAACACGCGTTTGCACCCCGCGTCTTTCGATGGCTTCTTGTAATGCAAGTGCATTCATTACGGTTGCCATCATGCCGACATAATCGGCAGAAGATCGATCCATGCCTGCGGCAGAATCTGAAACCCCTCGAAATATATTACCTCCGCCAATAACAATACCAACACCAACACCTAATGTGGTGATTTTGATGATTTCATCAGCAACGTAGCCCAAAACAGGAACGCTGATACCAAAACCTTGCTCCCCTGCTAAAGATTCACCAGAAACTTTGATCAGAACACGTTGATAACTGATTTTATCGCCATGAGCAGGCATGATCGTGACATTATCCTTTTGCTGCTTGAGCGACTTCTTCTGCGAAGTTCTCTTGTTTTTTTTCTAATCCTTCACCTAATTCATAGCGCACAAATCTTCGAATCTGAATGTTTTCACCTAATTTAGAAACAAGATCCTGCTGTAATTGAAAGATGGTTTTGTTGCCATCCTTGACCCATATTTGATTAAAAAGACAAATGTCTTGTATCCATTTATCCATTTGACCATCAGTAATTTTTGCGATGATATGTTCGGGTTTATTCGATTTTTTCTGTTGTTCAAAATAAAGTGTGTATTCTTTGTCAAAGATATTTTTTGGAATATCTTCTTTGTTTAGATATTGTGGATTCATTGCTGCAATTTGAAGGGCGACTTCACGTACAAAAGTTTGAAAAGCGTCACCCTGTGCTACGAAATCAGTTTCACAGTTGACTTCAAGCAAAACAGCAACACGGTTTCCAGGATGCACATAGGAGGTCACTACTCCTTCAGTTGCAATACGACTTGTTTTTTTAGCGGCTTTAGCTAGACCTTTTTTGCGAAGGTATTCAATAGCCTTTTCCATATCCACCTGACATTCGACCAATGCTTTTTTGCAATCGGACATTCCTGAGCCCGTTCGCTCTCTTAATTCTTTAATGAGTGTGGGGGTTACTGTTTCCATAATAGTCTCCGTCCATCGTTTGTGACAATCAATTTAAATCGTTGTTATGAGGGTTCTGCGGATGCTTCTGGTGTCATTTGATGCTCGCCTTTTGCGATTTCAACACGGGGACCATGACCCCCTGATGCTATATTAATGACTTGTTGATCATCTTGATGTTCTTTTTGAGCGGATGCTTTCTCTTTGTTTTGTTTTTCACCGATCAGACATGCATCTGCAATACGTTCTGAGAAAAGACGAATGGTGCGAATTGCATCATCGTTTGAAGGAATAACATAGTCAATTTGATCAGGATTACAGTTGGTATCGGTGACTGCAATAATCGGAATTTTTAATTTTAGTGCTTCGGAAATAGCAATATGTTCTTTGTTAGGATCGATCACAAACAACGCTCCAGGAAGTTTTGTCATTGAACTGAGCCCTTTGAGTGATTTAGATAACCGTCCATGTTCTCGCAGTAATGTGTGTTGTTCTTTTTTTGGCAATCCAGTGATGGTTCCATTGTCGATCATTGTTTCAATATCTTTCATACGATCTGCAGAGCCCTTGATTGTTTTGAAGTTGGTCAATGTTCCACCAAGCCAACGTTGTGTGATGTAGTATTGATGACTTCGAACTGCATGTTCTTCAATGATAGGTGCACCTTGTCTTTTTGTGCCGATGAATAGAATTTTTTCACCACGACTACAAACGTTAATTGCAAATTGGAATGCTTGTTCAAATAACGGAACAGTTTGCTGTAAATCAATGATGTAATTGCCATCACGTGCTCCCCAAATATACTTCTTCATTTTGGGATTCCATCGTTTGGTGCTGTGACCAAAATGGACACCTGCATCAAGCAGTGTTTGTATATCAATTTGTCCTTGGGACAGGTTAGGGGTATCTGTATTTTCTGACATAATATGCTCCGTTTTTCCTCTGACGCTTTATTGGCGGAGGTAACAAAACAACATTACTGTCACGGAAATTACCACCTAAATCGTCATGCATGATGAACTATAATAGGCTGCGATCTACCATGCCTTATATACAAGCGCAAGCAGAGAATGTTTGTTTGTGGTCATGCTCCGTTGATCTGTTACTTCTGGCTATATTCTACATGTGCAGCATGATATTTTATATTGGTTGAATCGATGTTGTTGTCATCGCTTGTCGTCAAATATATCCTTGAGAAGAACGGAGATTACTTGTTCACTGGGCATGTTTGAAGTAAACTGTTGAATTAGTATCGATAACTCGGAGATACTTGATGAAAAAACAAAGACAGTGTTTACAACAAAGGAAGCACCGAGGTTCTGTTGCGGTTGAGTTTGCCTTGATTATGCCCATTTATTTCTTTTTAGTTGTAGGTATGTTTCATATAGGATCATGGTTTAAGGCACAACAAGATCTTCATTTTGCGGCAAACAAGGCAGCACGGTATTATGTTTATGCATTAGGTCAAACAGGAACATGGTCAGCACCCAGTGATGCAGAAGTCATCACGAAGATCATAGACTATTTAGGAGGATCTCTTCCTGGCGCATGCGAAGAATTAATTCTTGCCGATGCGACAAATATAGCGACCTTAACAACAGGAGATTATGCGATGACTTCTTCTGCGGGTATTCGTGCTCCTTCAGTCTATATATCGTTTCGGTGTAGACTTAAAGCCAATTCAGTACCTCGAGTATTATCAACGATTGCACCACACAGCCCTAGCGATGCTTCTCCCAGTATATTTATTGAGACCAGTGTCATCAATTCTTCAATGTTTGTCCCCTATTCTTTAGGGGATTCAAATTTACCGTGGGGATTGTAATTATACTTATTTGAATCAATCGTCTGAGAACATAAAAGAACATGATAACCACAAATAGACATATCCACAAAGAGCATGGGACTGTTGCGGTTGAATTTGCGATCTGTCTTCCTTTGATGGCTGTTTTGTTGGTCAATATATTTGCTTTTTATGATTATATTACTGTACGTCGTGTTGTCCATGAATTTGCAGCACGAGAAGCATATACAAGACAGGGGCTTCATACGCCTGCGTCATTACGCGGACGGTGTGAAGCTTTAGCAGCAGCGGTCATGGTTTCAGATTCACCCTCATTGTGGGGTGGAAGCGCTTACAATGTTGATTATCAAATTTTTGGAGGTTCTCGAGTCGTGGAAGGAAAAACAACGGCCACAGATTTAGAGGCAGATGAAATTAATAAAATTTCTTTATGTAAGGATTTTACTGGAACAAATTGTATTTCCGAATATCACGGGCTTATGTATAGACGATGGAAACCTTGTGAAATTTTTGTTGAAGCACGATTTAGACCGATGACATTTGGTCGTCGTGGAGATGCTATCTTTTTGGCTGATTTTTATGACACTTCAGAAGAGTCATGGGTTATTATACTTCCTGAAATTACAACGATTGGTGCAGCAATGTTGGAGATGCGCTATCAAGGCACGACAGAAACTAAGACGACATTGACACAGTTTTCTCATGCTGTTCCATAAAGAGACCGTGCACTATTTTTACACGATGTCAGTGCTTGGTCTTTTGTGCGAGAGGGGGGACTCGAACCCCCATGCCTTGCAGCACTGAAACCTGAATCCAGCGCGTCTACCAGTTCCGCCACCCTCGCTTGATTACTATTGTATTAATGTTGATAACATCGTTTTTTTATGAGGTATACATTACTGAATATAGGAGACCGTGTGTATTGG
>JABAAV010000052.1 GCA_014238595.1 Myxococcales bacterium
TACCGTTACCGTTGGTGGATCCGTTACCGTTACCGTTGGTGGATCCGTTACCGTTGGTGTGTCTGAGACAGTTGGTGGTTCTGTTGCTGGATCTGCAGTCGACGGTGTAGTCTCTTCATCGTTGTGTGAACAAGCAACGAGAGACATCGAAACAAAAGTGGTTAATAAAATAAGTTGAAGAGGGATAAGTTTTTTTAAGTGAGTCATGATGGCGTGAATCTATAGACAATGAACAGCAATGTCAATCTAATTTTAAAAAAGATCAAAAGCGATGAGCCTAAATTATTTTAGGCTCTGTTTATATCCATTCATGATGGATGGTTTATCAAGAGAAATTCATCGGACAAACTACAATCAAAATGCAATCATCTCAATGTAACATTCAAAATCAATGCGTTAGGGGCTGATCATCGTTTTGTTTACGAATCAAAACCAACACAAAGCCCAGTAGACACCAAAATGCCCATGATCCTGTTGATCGACACCCGTTATCGTTATTGATATCAATAGGATCATCAGGAATCGATGAATCATCAGAAGGATTCAGTGGGGTATTGTCTGGAGAGGGAGAATCCTCCGTTACAGAAATTGTAGGATCGCTCATGGGAGGATCATTGGGCGTTGGATTGAGTGTTGGAGGGTTGGGATCAACACAAATTTCAATAGGACAATCCTCTTCTGGCTCATCTTCATCCCTATCTCCATTGATGCATGCCTCATTCACATCACCAGGATCAACACGATAGATCACGATATTGCCATTTTTGAGCGTATTGTCCGAAACCCACAGAGATTGACCATCCCAGGCAATACTTTGTAATTTGACAGGGACACCACGTGAATCCATCACAGCAACCTGAGCAAGACTGTTGCGTCCCTGTGGTCCTGCTTCACTAAGATCATCAACATCAATTAAATGGATCGCACCATCAGAATTAATCAACCACAGATAACAACCACTCCATGCCATGCCACGGATTTGCATCTGAGCGCATGATTCTCCATTGCGATTACATGCCTCGAGAGATCTATTCAAAGGAAGTTCGTAATGCGTAGTATCATCAGAATCTAAATCAACATAAAGCAAGCCTGGTCTGCGATCGAGGCTCGCATTCCCCAGATCGCTATAAAATAATCGTTGCGTTTGCGGATCCAATGCTGTGTATGCCGGCACAGTGTTTAATAAAGGACAAACCAGCTCTCCAAGCGTCAATCCTGCAGTACTCGATAATGATGATATTTGAATTATTTCTTGAAGATATCCATCGCATGAAGCGCGAAGATTCGTATTTATGGTGTAAAAAGAGTGACCATTGGCTGTAAACGCAAGTCCTAAATATCCCGAGAAAAACCCTGAACCACCTGTCGGTGTTATTTCAATCCGCGACAATTCTTCAAAATTCAATGAAGAGATATCGTGAGAAGTCACCGTGTATGCATCATTGCCATGAGAAACCCACAAACGTCCATTCCCATAACCCAATCCCTTCGTCGAAAACTCTGATAAACTAGGCACATAATAGACGCCTTGAACATCACCAAAACCCGCATAGGCCACGGTGATCCGACCACAAAAGATACCAAGCATAACAAGCCATTGAAAACCGATGATTCGTAAATACATGCGTAGGATTTTACCTTAAAAAACTACAGGCGTAACTCAGTGTTTTGCCCAGTGTTTTGCCGAAATACCACCACAAGAAATAAGAGGGCAAAAAGAAAGCTCAATGCCCCATTTGCATCCTTTGCATAGCAACCTTCACCCTTTTCATCATCGAGAGAAGGCGTCTCAGTAGAGGGTGTCTCACTGGATGAAGGCTCCTCTATCGGATCCGTTGGGTCTGGCTTAGATGGTTGAGGAGAATCCGGTGAAGGATTGACTGGAGGTGTTGGATTGGCATCCTCTGGAAGTTCTGGCGCTTCACAAATCTCATTTTGGCATTCCTCGGCGGGAATATCTTCATCTCTATCAGCATCGGGACATTGACTGTTCACATCACCAGGATCGACACGGTACAATACGATACTGTTGCCTGATGCAGTGTTAACGGTTTTGGATGCAGTGACCCAAAGAGAATAGCCATCCCATGCAATGTTCTGCAAACTGATTTCACGCTGATTATTGTCATAGAGCGCAAACGATGTAATCTCGCGTCCCCGTGCTCCAATATTGTCGGTGTCATTAACATCAACTAAATGTGCAGCACCGTCATTACCAATGACCCATAAGGCACATCCACTCCATGCCATGCCACGAATTTGTTTGAGTAGTTCACATGAAGTTTCATCGTCTTCACAGCCATATTTCGGTATTTGAATCGGTATTTGTTCTCCACCGACCTCGTTCGGATGTTTAGAAAAAAGAGCACCAAACACTAAATCACTGTAAAATAATCGATTGTTTTGAGAGTCAAAGGCAACTACATTAAAAACATGTCCTTTTTCAGGACATTGCGCATCGCCGATTCGTAATCCTGCGGTACTGCTCTGTGTAGAAATTTGAAGAATTTGATCTTGAGTACGGTATTGACTTGGAACATTACTCTCAAGACATGCACTCGTGGCCTTTGCGTTAATGGTATAAAAAGAACTGCCATCAGCAACAAAGGCAATGCCTTCGTACATCGAACTACGACTTACCGAATTACTTGGTCCTCTTGGAACATCAATGTGAACCACAGCAACAAAATCTGACGTTCGATAGGCACGCACGGCATATGAACCAAAGCCATGGGCAACCCATAAACGTCCTTGACCATATCCCAGACCACTCGGAGGAGCATCATCAGCTAAATTAGGTATCTCATAAATATTTTGAATATCGCCTAAATCAGCATGCACCATGGATATCGAGGTAAAAAACAAGAAAACAACCACAGTGATTCGGATCAAAGAATCCATAAGTAATGCCTTTTCGTTTTTGGTGAAACTATGATGTCTTAAAAGAGGAAAGATCGACATAAGCCCCGAATTATGTCAGAACGTTCTTGACAAATCAACCCAAAAATCGCTGACTATAAGGCCTCTTATGACTCCTGATTCACTACCTAAACCAGAACCTAAAGCTATTGATGAACAAAAAATGATTGAACTGAAGCATCTGACGCAAGATGCTGTTTTAAAAGGGAAACCGTACGGAGACGAACGCTGTAACAACTGTCTATACTACGCAGATCCTAGCGATTCAATTCAATACTGTTGGCATCCTAAACTTCGCATTTTGGTCGGAGAACAATGGTGGTGCCAATGGTGGGAACCCATTGAATAACAGCGATATGTTGTACATATAATATACAGCCATAGTGCACCGTTGTGTTGTGCTTTGCATAACGGATCTGCCCATCGCGGCTTTTTCTTGTCGCCATGAAACACTAGATAGTCTCAATGACAGACAACCCTGTCGTTACCACATCTAGGGACATCCTTTTGATAGCTTATGACTAAAGGTATCAAAATTATTAATCGATTTTTTGACTTGACGTAGATTCAACAATCTGCCTATTATCTTGCCCATGAATCGCTTACTTATTCTTTCCACACTATTTCTTTTCACACTTGGTCTTGTTGCTTGTAATCACGATAGTAATGAGGCTGTCCTTCAAGAGCTTAAAACAATCAATGCCAAGCTCGATAAGATGAAAGCACCGAGACGAGGGCAAAGACCTCCAATGAAAAAACCGGTTCCGAAAACAGTCTATTCTGTTGGAGTCGATGGGAGCCCTTCTCACGGAAGTAGCAATGCGAAAGTCACCATTGTCGAAGCGTATGAATTTGCATGTCCATTTTGTTATCGTGTCAATGATACAATCAGTAAGCTGCTCAAACAATATGGTAAAGATCTTCGTGTTGTTTACCGTAACTATGTAGTGCATCCATCGTCAGCAACAATACCTGCCATGGCTGCCTGTGCGGCTCAACGACAAGGTAAGTTTCTTCCTATGGACAAATTGATCTGGGAGAAAGGTTACAAAAAAGGTCGTGATCTGAGTGAAAAGAACATGATCAAACTTGCTGGGGAACTTAAACTCAACATGAAACAGTTTAACAAAGACCTCAAAGGTGATTCATGTAAAAAGCAACTTGAGAAAGATCAAAAAGAGCTTTCTGCTGTTGGTGTGCGTGGAACGCCTGCTTTCTTCATTAACGGTCGTTTTCTCTCTGGAGCACAACCTATCGATCGCTTTAAAGCATTAATCGATGAAGAACTCAAAAAAGCCAATGCCGCAATCGCTAAAGGCATGTCCGCAAGTAACTACTACAGAGATATGGTCATTAAAAAAGGAAAGAAAACATTGTAATCTTTCTTTTTTCATTTCATCAATTCAACATCAAAGCTCACCGAGATATTGCGGTGGGCTTTTTTCATGTCCATTATCGACCCTTCATTATATAAACAAGTCACATTCGCACAAACAAACCACATTTACACAAGCTCTCTGAGAAGAACGATTGTGCTCTTGAAGATGTTGGAGGGAAAGCTCATCATCTCAATCAATTGATTATCCAAGGATTTAATGTTCCTGATGGCATTGTTATTCCTTGGATAATACTCAAAAATCCCACATTATTAAAACAACATGAATCAATCATATTGGATTCAATACAAGCGTTCAACGCAGAAACATTCATCGTTCGAAGTTCAGCAACCATTGAAGATAGTGTGGATCATCCGTGTGCGGGACTTTTTGAATCAATGTTCTGCACACAAGATACTCTCTTCAAAACAATACAAGCCGTTTATCAGTCAAAAGATACACAAACGGTTCATGAATATCAAAAAGCACACAACATCAAAACCATTGATCTATCGATCATTATTCAATCCAAAATAACGGGCATGAAAGGGACATTATATACGAGATGTCCTTATGCCGAGCAAAGCCATAGTCTGATTGAATGGAATGATGATTGTTGGGCAAAAACAACACACCATGGTGTCATCGTCGCATCTAATGTTCCTGATTCAACAGATACAATACAGGCATCTTGGATACAAACAGCCTTGAATATTGAGGCATGTCTGAACTATGACAATGTTGATATTGAGTGGGTGCTTGATGCCAACAATCATTTTTGGATTGTACAAGCAAGACCTGTTCCTTGTATGGATATCACACATGAAGTACCCAAATCATCTTTAATTTTTTCCAAGCAAACACCATTGATTATTTGGCGTTTGGATGTCGAACACAATCCAGATCCACTATCACCAGCGCAACAAGGCTTAGTCTCTCATATGAGACAAAAAACAGATGTCTTGCTGCAAATCGTTGAAGGGTATCTTTATTACGGGACTGATCCAACCGTAACACAGTCAACCATCACATCAACAGAACTCAAAACACTGCATCACATTTTACAAAAAAAATTCGAAGCGATCATGCAACAGCCACAACAACCATTATCACTCGAGCAAGCACTCAAGGCTTATGAAGAAATTTATCATCTATGCATCAATCACGCAGCTCCCATGGTTTCATTTTTTCTCAACAAACTCAAACATGCAATTAAAACACTCACAGACTATCCCGAACAAGCCATACGAAATTTGTTATCACATCATCATCATGACCGTATTGAATACTATTGTGCTCAGGCACAAATACAATCAACAGACAATCTGCATCATATCTCAAGATTTATGTCACCTGTTTGGGATGTCGCACAACAAACCTATCAAGAACAACCTCATATCGTTGACCGTTCCTCTCGTGAACCATTGAGTATCGATACACATCCCTATGCAGAAACAACAAAACAACAACTTCTCAAACGAAGTGCTCATCCCAAAGAGCTAACAACCATTATTGAAGATGCACAATGTGCATCACAAATAGCAGAGCTCGATGATTTTTGTTTTTATAAAGCACAAGCCACTGTTCGTTATGCATTACAAACTATTGCCAAACACTGGGGAATTGATCCTGAAGATATTTTCTATTTATCTCTTGAAGATATCATTAACAGTCAGCACACCATGCCATCGATAAATCAAATAACAACACAAATACATGAGGCAAAACAACGCCTTGAACAACAACAGCACTATCAAATGCCACATTATATTATAAACGGAGAATCCCTTTCACACGTTGTAGAACATGGCACTGATCAATGGAAAGGCCGCGGTGTTGGAGGTCAAATCAAAGGCATTGCTTATCGTTTAGATCATTTAGCCCATGCTGATTCCATTCCTCAAGGAGCTATTTTAGTGGCACAAAGTGCAACCCCTGCAATGACATTTGCATTACAACGCTCTAACGGCGCCATCATTACACATGCAGGGCTATTGAGTCATGCCGCTGCTATGGCTCGAGCAATCAACATTCCTTGTATTGTTGATTGTCATTCAGCATGGAACAGTATTCAAACAGGAGACACCCTGTGGATCGATGGACAACAAGGAATTATTCTTCGCTTATAACGATCACGACTTATCGATTCATGCGTAGAAGCAAGTTTTTCCCTGCTCGGAAAAAAGGAAGTCGTTTAGGCGACACATTAACAGATTGACCTGTTTTAGGATTACGTCCTTGATATGATTTATAACGGCGCAAGGTAAAACTCCCAAAACCACGGATTTCAATCTTATCGCCTGCTCGTAATGCTTCAGAAAATTCATCAAAGATTAAATCAACGACCTGCTTGGAATGAGCTACAGAAAGATCACATCGAGATGCTACCATCTCAATGAGGTTTGCCTTAGTGGTTGTTTGCGACAACGTATTCTCTTTATGTCCCATCGTTCAAAGAATATTTTAGACTAACCATTCTATTCAAGCAAGACATCCTCAACCATCATGAATCTCTTTTTTCAAACCAACCAGAATCTCACGATTCATCATTAGTTCTCTATCGATTGGACATATTCTACGGTTCAATAATTCTGGCCTCACAGTGTATTGAGCAACACATAGCTCCTCATTCTATCTGTTTTCATTCCAAATACGCGAGATAAACTTGTATCAACGTATCGTTGATACTAAATGAGATCTGATAAGATCTTAGATTGATCTACTGCATCTAAGCGTTTATCAGTCGATTCTTTCGTTGTGCTGAAACCCAACATAATTCGTTGATATTCTCAAAAACTTCATTGAATCATACTTACTTTTTTTTTAAACACACCTACAATCCAATACCCATGCGATTTTTCTTTATTGTCCTTGTTTTCGTTCTAGAAACGACGTCTGCCTATGCCGAATCAATATCAATTTCTGGCACTGTATTGGATAGCCAAACATTTATACCCATTCAAAATGCAACCATTCAAATAGAAGAACAAACCACGATCACTGATGCGATTGGACACTATGTTATCACGACACAACACAACACACTGTCCCAAGCAAAAGATACAACCGATAAACTCGTATTAATGATTTCAGCCGAAGGTTATCTAAACACTCAAAAAAACCTCGCGCCTATCAAACAATCCAACATCGTCATTTTGCTGGATAAGCAGGGTCAGTCGGGTGAAATAATCGAAATTATTGAAAAAACCCCTATTCAAATCACCACACCAGGACAAACGGATTTATCGCAAAAAGAATTACTCACAATACCAGGTGCACGTGGTGATCCCATCTCAGCACTTCGCTCTCTTCCGAGCGTTGGAACCACAAGATCTGGTCGCGGTGCAGGTCAAGGTAATATTGTCATTCGAGGCTCTGCCCCTGAAGATTCATCATATCTTGTTGATGGTATTCGTATTCCTTTGCTTTATCACTTTGGAGGTATTACCTCCGTGATTCCATCTAATTTTATTGAAGATATTGTTTTTTTTCCAGGAGGGTTTGGTGCCAATGAGGGATCATCAACCGCAGGGTTGGTTGAGATTCAAACAAAATCGTCACAAATCACACAAACATCTGGTTTCTTTGAATTTTCATTTATTGATGTTGCAGCATATCTTGAAACCCCCATCACAAAGACACTTGATTTAAAAATAGGGCTTCGCAGATCCATCATTGATTTAATCCTTCCATTTGTCATACCAGAGGATGCCGGATTAGATTTTGTCGTTGCGCCACGCTATTACGATGGCCAACTTCGCTTAGATTGGCGCCCACATTCAAATCATCGGTTTGCCTTTTTTGGATTTTTAAGCTCCGATCGCCTAGAGCTGCTTTTTAATAATCAACGATCCAACGATCCCAAAGCCATGGGGGCAGTAGTCAGCCAACCTAATTTTCAAAAACTGATGGCAACATGGTCTTATAAAAACAGCGTTATCGATAATCGTCTTGTTGCCGCAGGAGGACCTACCTATATATTCTTTGAACTCGGAGAAGATTTTGGTCTTGATATTGCGGCATGGGATTATACCTTGCGTGATGATCTAACATGGAAATTTCATGATTTATTGTCATTAAAAACAGGGCTCAATATTCGATGGATCTTGAGCACTTCATCCGTCAATCTTCCGTTGCCTTCATCAACCGAAGATCCTGGAAATCCACCCAATCTTAGTTTTGATCTTCCCGTTGATATTCAAGATCAAGAACAAATCACATCCATTTATGCAAATTATGCTGCACTCGATATAACCCCTAGTAAATTTTTCCAAATCACACCAAGTGTTCGTCTTGAATACTATGCTCAACTCAACAGATTTGAACTCATGCCACGTCTTTCCACCAAGATGACATTGTCTCAACAATGGATAATCCGTGGCAGCACAGGCGTTTATACACGAGCCCCTGAAAACGCAGAAGCCCTTAATACAACCCTTCATCCAGAACGCTCGAATCAATATGTCATCGGTGTTGAATACAATCCAACAAGCGATATCAAAGCCACACTTAATGGATTTTATATTGATCGATCACAATTGGTTCAACAAGATGACACGCGTATTGACATCAGCAATCCAATCGCTTCGGATGTTTATGTCAATACAGGATCTGGTCACTCTTATGGTTTTGAATCACTGCTACGTGCACGGTATGACAATTTTTTTGGATGGCTTGCTTACACGATTTCACGTAGTGAAATTCGCATTTCTGATGATCAACCATTGGAATTGTATAGGTATGATCAAACCCATAATTTGATTGCGGTGGCAAGTTATCAGATAGGCCCTTGGACATTGGGTGGTCGTTGGCAATATGCGACAGGAATTCCAATCACACCGTACATCGGTTCACGTTACAATGCTGATTTGAATTATTATACACCTATTATTGGTGACGTGAACAGTGAACGTATTGAGGATAGCCATCGTCTTGACATGCGTATTGATTATTCATGGCGTTTTGATTCATGGGATTTATCCGCATTTCTTGATGTCACCAATGTTTATCTTAATCCTGCTGTATTATCCTATCAATACAATTTCGATTATACTGAAAAAACCCCGATTACCGATATTCCCATTCTACCTGCATTAGGAATACGAGGAACTTTTTGATGACTACTATACGATACTTGATTGTTTTATTAACTTTTTGTGCTTGTGGAGATTTTTACGATCCAAACGAATTAGGCAAAACACAAATTCTTGGTATCCGTTCGGTTCCCCCCATCGTGCGTCCAGGTCATTCTGCAGAGTTGTCAGTGTTGATTGTTGATTCCCAAGGGACGATTGCCTTAACCTCAGAAAATGTCACATGGAATGTGACCAATTCACCACCATTAATAAAACAAGCACTAGGAACAATAACAACAATCAATGATGATGGATCTGCCGTCTATCAAGCCCCTGATAATATTGGCACAGCTCAAGATCCTTCAATTGCAACCATAATAGAAGTGTCCATTACATTACCCAATGATTTGACATTAACAGCACTCAAAACAATCCTCTTTGCACCTGTTGATGACAATGAAAATCCTGTGATTACACGTCTTGTTATTGGCGACACTGACATTGACATGCCCTCACTCAAAATTGAAAACCCCGTCGAATTATCTAAACATGAAAACACCCCACTTGAAGCATTCGTTGACGATCACATTCCTCAACAAATAGATGCCTTTTTAGATACTCTCCCCGAAGCATTGTGTCCGATGAAACATGCTCCAGACTTTGCATGGTATACTAATGTAGGTTCAATCGATTTTTTCCGAACGCCTATGCCAATGTTTATCCCTCCTGATCCTGAAACGATTGCGGAACGTGATAATAATAATCGTCCTTCAACACAAGGTCACTTATATTTGGTTTATCGTGTGGTTTACTGTAATTTGTTTTCCAGTCTCACCTGGACAGAAATTCCTATCACATTGCACGAATAATGATTCCTGCCGAATGGCATCCACATGCACGCTGTTGGATTGCATGGCCTCACAGTGAAGCATTGTGGGGCATTGATCTTCCATACGCACAACAAGCGGTTGCTGAACTTTGTCATGCAATCGCAACCAAAGACCCTAACACAGGGGTGTTACAAGGTGAAGCCATCCATCTTTTGGTTGATCCTTCGTCATCTTTTGCTTTG
>JABAAV010000053.1 GCA_014238595.1 Myxococcales bacterium
CTGTATGGTTCTATTGTTTTTCAAGACAATGATTCTATAGAGCTAAATTCAAACCATTTGCAACGAACCATTTCTTTCAATACAGGCAAAGCAAATTTCAATGGTCAGACTTTAACACTGTCAAACGTTCAAGGTGCTATTAACAAAACAGGTGTTTTAAAAGATCTAACAGGAACTATGCTGTTTCAACAATGGGATTTGACCAGTATAGATTTGTCGCTTTCAGCTCTGAATGTAACATTAGACAAAACAAACACATTCACATTCAATGTAAATATTCCTACATTACGCATTACAGGTAAAAATTTAACAAACAAAACTCCATCTCTTGATCTTACAGGAAAAATTAACATTCTTCATGGGCGTTACACACAACCTTACAACATTGTATTAGAAGCTTTACAATCAGATACATCATTTGTTGCGTATGATTCCGTTTACAAAAACAACCCTATCCTGAAGAACATGACACTCAATCTCAGCATCAATGCTGGCAATGATTTGTCTGTTGACAACAACCTCGCCCAAATTTCATTAGGTGGAAATGTCACTTTGACTGACAAATTATTCTCTCCTAAGATCGATGGAGAGATATTCATCAATCAAGGAAAGTTTTCATTCACAGGGATACGATCTGAATTCACTCGGATTAACGGTGATATATATTTTTCAAAACTTCAATCTTTTCCTGAAAAAACACCGATCATCAATGTAACTGGAGAAAGTGATTTCATTGATGGACATGGGCAATTACATGTTGTTGTATTGGAACTGACAGGAACATTAAAAAATCTCAATATCAACCTTTTTACGAAAAACACAAATCTAAACAAAACAGAAACAATCGTGTTAATCACATCAGGCACACATGAGCAACGTGAACGTCGTGAACGATTTTATGACATTAGCACAGAAAACAATTTCAACAGATTATTCGACCGAACAACAGCCACTCCTCAAGAAGGCAATTTTGGAACACTGGAACAAGTGACAAAAGACATTGCTGGAGATATTCTTTCTTTATATCTTGCCGATCCCATTAGTAATAGCATAGGCATCGATATTCTTCGGATCGAATTAGGCACTACAGCGCATATTTATGCTCAGAAAAAACTAAGCAACAAGACCATTCTTACCAGTGAACTTGAAAGGACTTTTCAGGGGTATACAATTAGCGTTCGGGGTGAACATAAGCTAGGAGAATCTTTTTCTTTAGAAAGTGAATACTTAGCCAGAGAATTCACAGAAGACATTGGTCGAGACATTAACAGTCTTCGTTTTAAGTTTTCAATTCATTCAATAAGCCAATGAAACAACTATTCTTTGTGTTCTTATCGTTGTTCTTTTTGCAACTACCCTCTTTATATGCTCAATCTAATGTTGTTCCAAAAAACCTTGCTCAACCCATAGAAGATTCTTCCACTGTCATCATCAAGTATGACATCAAAGGCATTCCATACCCTTCTGATTCTTTAAACAGCATCAGCAAGTCCTTAAATCATATAGTTCCTTTGGGATCGCCTTGGAACATACAAAATAAAGAACTCATTGAATCCTCATTACGATACAAGCTTCTGTATGACATCGTGATCTCTGAACGAAGCCACAACAATGAAACAATAGTTTTTATTTCTCTCCAACCATCAATTGTCATTCAAAACATCGAAATACATATAAACAACACTCAAAAAATGATTGGATCTACACGAGGAAAATTGATTTTCAGAAATCAAGATTCCATTGAAGAGATATTTTCAGATGCCATCTTGGAACGAGACATTAACAACAGCACAGGCCTACATGTTAACAGCTTTCTGCCCCAAAGCCTTAAACAACGAAACAGTCTTTTGATACAGAGAAAACAAAGACTGTTAAGCCACTTTCACAGCGAAGGCTTCTTTGATGCAAGGGCTTCAATACTTCATTCAGTAGACAAACATTATAAAGCATCTATAACAATCATCATCAATCCTGGTCGTCCTTATTATTTCAACAACATTGTCATCAAGGGGAACAAAAGCATCTCATCACAACAAATAAGATCGTTGTTTGCTCACAAAGCATTAGGTTTTTTCACATTGAGGTTTCGAGAAAAACATCTCAAACAAAGCATTGCTGAAATAAAAAAACTATATCAAGACAACAACCTTCCTGAAGTCATTATCAAAACTGACTATAACGAAACAAACATCAATCGAGACACAAAAAAAATCAACATTGTTGTATTTGTCACAGAAAAATCAAACTACAACATCGTCATTCAAGGGAACAAAAAAATCGAAGATAATGAAATATTGTCACTCTTAACATTGCGAAAACAAAACATGCCGAGCAAGTTTGAAATCGAACGTTCTTCAAAAAAAATCAAACGCTATTATCGAGACAAAAGATATCTTAATGCAGTTGTATCTTGGGATAGAAACAAAACCACACAACAAAACTCTACCATTGAACAAGTTGTTTTTTCCATTGATGAAGGCCCACTGTTCCATGTCAACAAAATACAGTTTTATGGAAACAAGACATTCTCTCAGCAATCAATCGAATCAATGATCAATGCAAACATCAAACAACAATTTAACAATAAATCAACAACTTTAAAAACACAACTTGTCGAAACAGCACAAAAAATCACGGAGGCATACCACATAAAAGGGTTTGCAGATGTCAAGATTACTTACAAAACTGAAATGGTCGAAGACGTTTCTGATGGTATCAATGTGAACTTTAACATTGATGAAGGTATTGTTTCACATGTATCTGCTGTTTATATCAAATTCAAACAAGATTCTATTTATACACATCAAACACTACTTAAAAGACTCTCGTTATTCGCAACTAGAAAATATCAAAAAACTCTTTTGATTAAAGACAAATCAACCTTACAAAACTTCTATTTGGATCGAGGATATCCTCACATAAAAATTAATTCGTTTATTGAAAAATCCACATCAAACAAAGGCGCTATCATCGTCACACACGAAATTGATCGAGGGATATTCGTACAAATTGGAAATATATTTTTTCGAGGAAATTTTAAAACTAATCTATGGGTTCTCAAGGAATTGTTTTCTCTGAAATCTCAAGATGTATTTTCTTTAAAAAACATCAACAATGCACAATATACATTGCGATCTTCTGGGTTATTTAAACGAATCACATTGCAATTTATTGGATTAAAATCACAAAAACATAACCGTGTAGACATCATCGTTAATGTAGAAGAACGATTTAATTATGCAAGAGATTATACATTCAGTGCAGTGTTTGCGACAGATTATGGTTTTTTTAGTGATGCCGTTATCTCATGGCCCAATCTTTTTGGTGTTGGAATAGAAACAGAACTCAAAGCTCAACTTGGACAAAAAACAGAAATTTATGAAGCAAAAATCACACTGCCTACATGGCTCATTCGACAAACATTTAATCCATTTAATTTTCGAGTACAAGGTGTTGCTTTTTATTATGTTGAAGATACGCTTAAATTTGGAGAATTAAAAAATCAAGGATTCCAATTCATAGGCTCTCAACGTGGTACTATAGGAACATTTTGGGAAGATTATTCTGGCAATCTTTATTATAATTTCAAACTCCGCAATAGGAATTTAGACCTTATCCAAATCGCTGGTGTTGAAGATCAGCTTAAACAAGCACCTATTCCAACAATTACAGGAACACTAGGTGGAGAAATAGCTCTCGAACGTCGTAGAGATAGCAAAGGCGCAATCAACCCTTTACTCCCTGTCCGTGGTTATTGGCTAAAAACGATTCTTGAATTTGCGGATCCATCTCTGTCATTTTATCGAGGGATTGATACGTTTATAAAATTTGGCTTAAGAGGACAACATCTTTTTGTTATTGGACAAGATATAACTATTGCCAACAGTGTTCGATATGATCACGGGATTCCACTTCATGGTGCGACAATCTTACCCGAAGTCGAGCGTTTTTTTGGAGGCGGTGACAATACTGTTCGTGGACTGAAACAAGACCATTTATTAACAAAAATCATTGAAACACCTCTGGCATTTACTAATGGCGCCACTCAACTTTCGATTCGCCCTGAAGGGGGTAATATCCGATTCATTCATAATTTCGATGTTCAGTTTAAAATCATTGATAGTCTTCCATGGATTAGCAATGTACTGTCAACGGCATTATCATCGGGATTCTTTGTTGACACAGGATTTATCACAAATAACTTTCTGTTGTTAAACTTATCCGACATCAGATATTCAACAGGATTATCTTCAAGATTAACCACTGATTTTTTTGCCGTCTCTTTCGAGTGGGGAATACCCATCAATCCAAAAATAGGAGATGATCCCAGAGGAAGGTTTCATCTTAATCTTGGGTTTTTATACTAAAAAGATAGATTTATTTCTTTTTTTTAGGTGCTGCCGACTTCACTAAACGTTTGTTTCTAATCTTATGCTTCAAACGACGTTTGCGTTGTTTCATCTTTGCAGAAATTCGATTATCACCACGACCCATAACAACCCGATTCTCTGTCAAGTAGTGCTGGTTGTCAATACAATAGCTTAAGAATCATCAAGACCAAGGTAATTGGGTTACCTGTGCTGTTTCTCCATCAACCATCACTGTACTGCCATCATGGGCAACACTTCGATGTAGAGATGCCAAAGCAATCATGTCACCATGAGATGAGCGAGCTGTCGAAGTAATTGTTCCGACAACTTTGTTATCTTGGTCGTGAACTGTTTGTTGAGAAACAAATGGTTTCGTTTTTCGACAAAGTCCCATGATTTGTTTTGTTGCCTGTCCTCGTGCGTGAACACGTGCTATTGGTTCTTGCCCGATATAGCATCCTTTACTGTAATCGATACATTCCTGTAATCGACTCTCAAATGGGAAATTGTCTTCTGTAACATCAATACCATAGTTAAGAATACCTGCCTTAATACGATGCCATTCAATGTCAGCAATAGAAGCTTTCGGATCAGGACATTCACCTTCAATAGGCTTTGCCAACCAAAGATCTTCGTTCTCATTCAAAATTCTATACATAGGCTGCTCTGCCATGACAAAAGAAACATCATCGACAATTGCATATTTTTCAAAGAATGCTTTCGTTTTCTCTCCCAAAACAGGTTCACAAAACACAGAAAAACAATCTGCATCATTAATGATATCTATAATCGAAATAACTCTTCCTTTGACATTGAGCATAGCAGACTTAATCCAATCACCTTCGCCTAATTTGGCAACATCGGCAGTACAAAGGCCTTGCAAAAACCTCACACGGTCACTGCCTGTGATACGAATACATGACCAATCTGATTGATCGATATATAATTGACTCATATTTCCTCCATTAAGTATACAATAATAAAAGTGTCTTCTGATACAATCTCACTCATGTGTTGGATTCATTACATTGCATTATCTGCTTTGATCATGATTGTAGGATGCGATGATCCTACACCAGACTATGACACATTTCCTATTAACATCAACACACATTGGGGCGGTGCTGTACTGACTGCAACAACAAATGAATATTCGTTCGCTTTTCCTATGCTCATTGACACAGCAACACCGATCAGTGTCATAGACAGTATTGCAATCAATGCAAACACGATGTCACAACCTTATACTGGAGCTCCTGAATATACATTGTATTCTACAGATATTACGCTCCGTTCAGCCTGCCATGGAAATTCAATCACAGCATGTGTAGATGAAACAGATCGTGCATTGTTTCCGAACACTCAAGTTTTTGATCTGCACCCATGTGCTGACATCAATGGAATTCCTTGCGTACTTGGAACGGATCATAACAACTTGGGATTTGGAGGTATCTTTGGATCCAACGCATTACAACTTGTCTCAACAAGGTTTTTACTTAATAAAGAAACTCCTCAAATTCAATTTTTTCCATATCTTCTTGGTGATAACACACAACAATGTTCATCAAACAAAGCTGTAATCGATATGACGCTCTCTCAATCCAGTATGATTTCTGTTTATAATCATTCTGTCGATATTGATCCTAAAAATATAGCGATCTTTACATGCATGGGAATGAACCATTTGGACACAACAACACCCAGTGGAACCGATTTTTTGCTTATATTATCTACAGGGATTGGCACAACTATTCTTTCAAGAACAGCCTATGAAAAATATGCGGCTCAACACAACACCTTACCCATATCTCAACTTCCTCTAACAAATTTTCATTTCCCTTCAGGCACTGTTCATACACACACAACCACCATTCCTACGATGGCATTGATCAATCGCAAAACGATTTCAGTGTCCCCCTGTGAAGAATGGCGTATTGCTGCAACAAGTGGGACATGTTTATCACAGGATACTTGCGCTTGTCCTGGAGAAGAAACGGTCTGTGAAACCACTGCCGCTGTGACATTAACACCAACCGATGAAATACAGATTGCTATTCTCCCCGATGCACATAGAATATTTCAAAGTTTTTACAACGACCCTGATCATAACTTGCCTCAAATCAATGGTATCCTTGGGTTGGCTGCATTAAACAATTTAGATTTTAATATTGATTATCCAAACGAACGTTTAGTAATACAGTGTTTAGCGCGCTCTAATGAGTGTATACATTATCCCGAAATATCTAATCCATCGGGAACTTCTCTCAATGAAAAATGTCTTAATGACAATTAGTTTTTTGCTTCTCGTTACATTCGCAAGCTGTCAAAAATCACCCTCTAATCCATTACAAATTGCAGTTGCATCCAGTGTTTCTGTTGCTGTCAACGATCTTAAGAAAGATTTTTCAAAACAAACAGGCATTGAAATTTCTATTATCACAGGAGCATCAGGTCAACTTGCAGCACAAATTGAACAAGGAGCTTCATTTGACATATTTATGTCTGCTGATGAAAGCTATGCCGATTCACTCATTGATCAAAACCTTGCTATTAACAAATACATCTATGGCAAAGGAACCTTGGTTTTGATTACATCAAAATTGAATGTTGATTCAGTCAAAGATATCCCCTCATCTAATATCCGATTTATTTCCATTGCAAATCCAAAACATGCTCCTTATGGTAAAGCTGCATATCAGCTGCTAACTCATTTAAATCTCTGGGAAACCATTCGCAATCGAATTGTCTATGGTTCAAATGTTCGACAAACATTACAACATTTTCAAACAAAAAATGCTGATGCAGCATTTGTGTCACGTTCAATTTTATCTCACACAAATTACATCTCTATATCTGAACATCTGTATCCTGCCATTGTTCATGCAGCCGTCTTATGTAGCTTCAACAATCAAAAATCTCTTTTGTTTTTAAATTATCTGCGTTCTAAAAAAGCTAAAGACATTTTACAAACACATGGAATTTCCCCTTATCACAAGATTCTCCCATGAACATATACCCTCTTTGGCTTTCATTCAAAGTTGCTTTTATTGCAACAACATTCAACATCATTTTCGGTGTTTTGCTGGCAACATTGCTTTCTAAAACTCGATTCCGTGGGAAAGAATTTTTAGATGCCGTATTAACAGCACCGCTCATATTTCCACCGACTGTGCTTGGTTATTATCTTTTGATTCTTTTAGGAAGACATAGTGTTATCGGAACTTGGTGGGAGCATGTGTGGGGAGAGCCTATTGTATTTACGATGACAGGTGCCGTTATTGCAGCAATGATTGGTTCATTACCTATTATCATTAAAGGAACGCGTTCTGCACTTTCAATCATTGATCCTCAGATCATACAAGCAGCACGAACACTCGGGGCATCTCCTGTTCGTGTATGGGTTACCATTGAATTGCCCTTGGCTATATCAGGGATTACAGCAAGCACTATGCTGGCTTTTGCGAAATCACTGGGAGATTTTGGTATCACACTCATGGTTGCTGGAAACATTCCAAAACAAACTCAAACAGCTTCATTATATATTTATGATGCTGTTCAAAGTGGAGATACAACAGGAGCTATCCTGATGACAGTAATATTAACTTGTTTTGGTGTCTTAGTGCTTTATGGTGTAAATAAAATTTCTAATCAACATGACAAATTATAATTCTTCACTATATATCTCTATTAAACACACGATCAGAAATCGTCAATTTCAGATCAAAGCACAATTGACTGTTTCAACGGGCATCACTGTTCTGTGTGGCCATTCTGGTGCTGGAAAAAGCACATTGCTTAATATCATAGCGGGAATCATTGTTCCTGATGAAGGACATATTTCTCTTAATGATATCGTTTGGTTTGATTCAAAAAAAAACATTTGCATTCCAACACATCAACGTAATATCGGTTACGTTTTTCAAACATCCGCGCTTTTTCCACATTTTAATTGCCTTAACAATGTTGTTTATGGCATCCCAAAAACAACATCAAAACAACAACGCATTGATCATGCTATGGCATTGCTTAAACAGATGAATGCTGATTATGTTGCTCATCAAAAGCCTATCACATTATCTGGGGGAGAAACACAACGAGTTGCTATAGCGAGAGCTTTAGCAAACACACCTAAAGTATTGTTGTTAGACGAACCATTTTCTGCAATGGATGATTCATTAAAAACACAGTTGTCAAAAGAAATAAACACGAGCATTCTTGCACTCAACATCCCTGTTATTTATGTCACTCACCATGAAACAAAACTAACCGCCAGCCAAATTGTGACGATGACAAATGGTCATGTCACGAATGAAATTGTTGAGTGAAATTAATGGGCTTGAATCTCAACACCAAGCTTTTGCAAAGTCAAAGCAAATGATGGAAATGATGTGTCAACAGAATCTGCGTGCGTTATTGTACATACTCCGTTGGCTCTAAGCGAAGCTATTGCAGCCGCCATAACAATGCGATGATCTCCTTGAGTTTGGATTGTTGCTTTAGAAAACAATTGTTCGCCAATGCCATCAATCGACAATATGCCATCATGGTATTTGCTCGAAACTGAAAAGTTTGAAAGCATATCTTGAATAGTTTTAATACGATTCGATTCTTTGAACTCAAGATCTTCTACACCATAAAATTGACTTTCACCTAATGAACAAGCCGCAACAATCGCAAGAATAGGAATTTCGTCTATACAAGAAGCAACCTCTTGTCTGTTTAGAACAAATGATTGTCGGTTTTTGTTTTTATGAACAACAATGTTTCCTCGTGGTTCCATGTTTTCTTGAGAGACAAGTTCTTCTTCAATACAAGCACCCGATTTTCTTAATGCATCTAAAAAACATTTCCTCAATGGATTTAATCCAACGTTTGAAATTGTCACCGATGATTGTGTAATCACTGCGGCGGCAATAATAAAAGCCGCTGATGAGATATCTCCAGGTATAGAAATAGGATTTGGCAACAGCTCTCTATTCCAAGAAGAAACTTGCATGATAATTGTTCTTGGTGTTTTCTGAAACAGAACAGGTGCACCAAGATAACAAAGCATTCGTTCGGTATGATCTCGAGACAAGATCGGCTCAACAATCAAAGAATTTTGTTGTGCATATAATGAAGCCAATAATAATGTGCTTTTAACTTGAGCAGAAGCAACAGGAAGTGTGTAATCAATATGAGATAGTGCATCTGTGTTTTTGATGTGTAACGGAGGATATATTTCTTCTCCATCAACCCTACCTTCAATGTTTGCCCCCATGGTTTGCAATGGATCGAGAATTCGTTTCATAGGTCGTCGATGTAGAGATTCATCGCCTACCAATGTTAGAGATTTTGATTGTCCGGATAACAATCCTGCAAATAATCGCAGAGATGTCCCTGAATTGCCACAGTCTATGCGTTTGTCAGTAGCTATGACACCGTACAACCCATGACCACGCACATAAGTTTTGTTTCCATCAGTTTGTATATCGATACCAAGGTCAACACATGCTTGTTTAGTGTGAATAACATCTTCACACATACTCAGTCCTTCAATACTCATTTCACCTTTTGAAATCATTCCTAACATCAATGCACGATGGCTGATGGATTTGTCTCCTGGCACAGAAATTTGTCCCGAAAATCTTTGTGCTAAAGGATAAACATTAAATCTTGCCATTCGCACTACTCTCTTTCATATCAGCTTTGATTTTGTTTAAGATGAAGTGAAAATATTTTGGATTTAATAACATCACTGCACGAATATAGCTGCCTGTTTGAACAACATTGATCCTTTGAAACCCTGCCAATAATCCCCAACGCTTTACCCATGCTTGTTTCGATATTTTTTTGATCCAAGCAGCTAATTTTTTTTAACTCAACAGCTTCCAAAGCATCTTTGCCTGTCAAATG
>JABAAV010000054.1 GCA_014238595.1 Myxococcales bacterium
TTGATTTTCTCTAAAGTATCAAACTCATCAGCATAGTCTAAATAAAACCTTATGATCTTGTAAAAGATCCTCTGAAGTTGATAGCAGACAATCAAGGATGCTTCAGGAAGTTCTCTATCATGTACTATTCTATTTCGATATTCCCTAATACTGTTCATGTGTTGCTCGTACAATTTGTCTTTCAATGTGTCTTTGGCCAATATCAATGAGCATCGTCTCACGATAGCAGCTGTATTAAACTCGTTTTCATTTAAAACCAGATATTCTAAACTTCCCCAACCCTCAATAATAGTGCTTGTATAATCCGTATGGTCATAAGCATATAAAAACCTTATCATCGCTCTTTTTATTTTTTTTCTATCCTCAACTTTAACTTTTAATTTATCAAGCTGGCTAAAAAAACGGTTGATCTCTTTTTTGATGATCGATTCGTCTTTGGTCACTATGTGAAAGGGGCTTACCTTTACATAATGAGGGTTGAACCAATACAGATCAGGTACCGATTCTCCTGTCTCGGTATGAAGTGTGGCGTATTTGCCAAGGATTCTCATGTTAGGTGGCTCGCACGCGTAGGAATTCAAAAAGTTCTCCCTGCTGTCATTATATTTCATAGACAACAAAGCACGTAGAAGGTCCAATGCGTCTATACACTTTTTAAGCGCTTTCCGAGGGCCAGGCGATGTAGTGGAAACTATGACTTTGCAATACTGATTTTCATCATCATCATTTGTTTTTCGATGATCATTTTTCAAAAGGTCCTTTCTCGAATCATACATTTTAGGAAAAGGACCTTCTATAAATCTAATACTACAGTCGTCGATTGGAAAATCAGAAAATTTGAATGGCGGTTTTATTGATATCGTTGTTAAAAGTCTAAATTCTTGCAGACTACCAACTTCAACTTTAATGTCGCTTAACTTCTTATTGATCTCATTTTCGAAGTTTTGCCGAGTTCTTTTTGTTTGTGCAGATGCCAAAAATGACTCAAGCACCAATTGATTTTTCCTGTACGGATATATGTCATCATCAAACTCTATCATTGAGGTGAGAGTGCTCATGTTTTCATTCACCTCAACCGAATCAGAAACGACCATCTTTTTGAAATTTATGGATTCCTTCAGTGCTTGAAAAACTACATCTGGATCGAATCCCTTTTTCCATTTAATACTCATGTTACATCTACAAAACGCAGAGGATAGACTTCAATGGGTTAACGAATTGTAATGGCTGTTGTCTTTTCCATATATAATATAGTTTGTTCATCGACCTTGGCACCGTTGATACGCATACAATCCTGCTTATCAGGCAATACCGCTCCGCCATTTATCTGATAAACAGTTTGATGATTGTATGATTAGTGTGTTGCTGTGCTGTCAACATAAGTTGGCGATGGAAGTTTTGCAGTGACAAATGTTTTGGCAATGGTTTTTTTGTCAGCGAGCACTGCAATAATTTCTCGGCGAGGATTGAGTTCTTTAATGATGAAGGCTTTGATTTGAGCCACAGAGGTTGCGTTGACTGTTTGAAGCAATGTCTCTTGATAGTTAAGTGCTTGATCGAACGCGGCTATGTTTGTAATTTGGGCAACAATTTCACCCGATGACTCGGGTTGTTTAAGCAATCGTTGAAGTACCCGTTGTCTGGCTTTAACAAAATCTGATGTCAGATTTTTACCACGACGAAGATCAGCGATACCTTTGCGCATAGCGGCTAACGATTCACCAGCACGTCGTATATCAACATTGCCACCCATTCTGTAATGGTTGGCAGCAACGCGTTGACTGAGGCTTGCATAGATGCCGTAGGTTGACCCTAATCGTGTTCGAATATCTGCCATGCGAAGGTTAAGCATTTCTCGCAAAATCAATTGTTCAGCATTATTATCCTTGGCCTTTGACGTTGATGGATAGGCAATGCTTATGGTCATTTGAGGTTGTTTTTTAGCAACAACACCATAATAACTTGGTCGTGTTCTTTTGATGGCGACTTTGGGAATGCCTGCCACAGGCGCTGTGGTTTTCCAATCACCAAAGATAGATTCAATATCATTTCGGATAGTATTTTCATCAAATGAACCACTGACAACCAATGTAGCATTGGTGGCCGTATAAAATTGGGTTCGGAATGCATTGGTGGCATCTTTGCCGAGGGATTGATACTGTTTAGTCGTAATAGCATCATTGCCTTTTGTCGTATAAGGATGATTTTTTCCATACAGTGCTTGATGCAACACTCGTTCCATACGCACTTGGGATTTAAATTTGTTACTTTTGCTTGTTTTGTCTCGTTGTTGATGAACACGTTCCAGCACTTTTTGTGGATAATCACCCGCATAGATTTTCCGTTCAAGACCCTTGAGCATCGCTTGGGTGTAAAGATTAATTCCTTTGACACCAAACCATGCATGATCTGTATTATATCCTGAGGACCAATGGGCTCCTAACACCGCAATTTGGCTGTCCGAGGGTAAACGCAAATAATTGTTAGCCAATCCTGCAAGCCCTGCTGTTTCTTCGTAGGCTGTTCCAGCATTAAACAGTAATGAAATGTTGGCAACGGGCCAATCTGAAAAAGGAAGAAGGATGACCTGCATACCATTTTCTAAGGTATAGCGTGATGCTTTTGTCAACGGTGAGCGGTATTCTTTGACAGCTAATGGATGGATAGATTTGAGTAAGAAGTTTTTGCTGGTTTTGTCATGTGATTTTGTTTTGAAGACCAGTGATGCTCGTTTGTCTCCTTTGACACCCTGCTTATTGGCTTGAATCAAAACAACAATCGCATTGTCTTTATGGAGATTGTTATCAATGAAATTTTTGATAGGCGTCCCATCATAGGTGTCTATCTTCTCAAATTCACTGAGCATGTATTCTTTGAATTGATTGCTGTCACCTGTAAACGAAATGTTTTTATTGAACTGTACTTGATCTCCAATATATTGTGTGCGATTTCCGATGCGCTCAATATCAAGGACAATCTGTTGTTTTTGTCGAGAACGCTGCTCTTTTAAGAGTTTGCCTTCACGAAATAGCCGAGATGCACCATCAGCAGATTTCCAAACGAAACTGAGGACTTCATCTTTTGTGACATTGTCAGACATGGTGCAAGACAAGGAAAAAATTCCCGCATGAACACCTCCTAATAATCCGACACTGATGTCATCACATAATTCCCAATCATCGGAGAATTGTTCAAAGAGAGTCGCAACACTACCGATCATACCATTGACTGCGTTTCCATGTTTTCCATATTGATCGGGAACAGGCCAAATCACATGAAGCATAGATTGTTCTACATCAAAGGCTTTGGTGACTTCATGAGGCACTAATGTAATGGGGACAATCGGTGAATCTTGAGGACCACGACCTTTTTTATTGTATCTTCCGTAGATATAGCGTTCAGTTTTGTTTTTAGGCTTTAAGGTTCGTTGTCCAAATGCTGAAGATACTTTTTGACCAATAAGTTTAGGTGTTACCAGCGGTATGGCTTTATCACTGTCGATTGCTTTCCATGATGGAGGACCTGCAACAATGACTGTTGTTCGTTCTGGGATATAATAATTGTCGAAAAATTCACAAACATCCTTTAACGTAATGTTGCTAAGTTCCTTATCATTGCCTCCGATCATTTCTCGATAAGGATGTCCCTGAGGATATGCTTCTGACAGGAGGAGTTGAAAGATTTGTCCTTCAGCCGTTCCTGTGCGTTGTCGAATTTCATTGCGAACGACTTCGCGTTCGCGATTGAATTCTTCTTGAGTTAATGTGTGGCAGCCAAAGCCAAACCGACTTGCTTCTAAGTTGATAACTTTGTCTAAATTATCAGGTGTGGCTCGAACCATGTAATGGGTACTGTCCCAATTTGTGTAGGCATTAAAAAATACAGCGAGATCGGGAAGAATATCAAACGTTGGTGGTTGTTTAGGACCAAGAAGTTTGTGTTGAAACATCATATGTTCAACCAAATGTGCCAGTCCTGCTTTGCCTTTAGGATCTTGAGCACTGCCAACATCATAACGTACATCGACTTCTATGGTTTTAGAATGGTTGACAGGGAGTACAACAACTTTGATACCATTAGATAACACGGCACGGTGTTCTCCATATTTGAACGAAAATTTAGGCGCAGTCGCAAGACATCCTAAAGCAAATACGATGATGGAAAGACTAACAAAGAGTACGAAACGAGATGAGATAGATGAACGAAACATAGAGACTGTTTACACAAAGCATCAATGTTTTTCAATCTTAATGTTGATATTCAGAAAACCCGTTCACTTTATTATTTAATGGTCCAAGATCCTTTGTGAGTCGGATATGTCAATGCGTCTTGAAGTATGCCAAGAAAAACATGCCGTGGCATTAAATGGGCTCCAAACCGTTCTAGATGGTTGGTATGGACTTGGCAATCAATGAGTGCAAAGTCCCATTGGTTTAGTCGTTGTGCTAGAGCCACGAAAGCTATCTTAGAGGCATCAGAAACCTTAGAAAACATGGATTCTCCAAAAAATAGTTTGCCCATTGAGATACCATACAAGCCTCCGACTAATGTGTCCTGTTGCCATGCTTCAATGGAATGAGCGAATCCATCATGGTAAAGCTCAATATAAGCGGTCTTCATGGCCGATGTAATCCATGTCCCCTCTTGTCCGTGGCGTTTGGTTTGCTGGCATTGATTAATCACCTCTTCAAATGCTGTATCCCATCGAATCTCATACGGATGGGTTCGTATCGTTTTTGCCAACCGTTTAGGAATATGAATGTTGCATGGCTCAAGAACAAAACGAGAATCAGGACAATGCCATAAAATGGGCAAATCATCTTCATACCAAGGAAAAATACCCAAGGAATAGGCAAGTTTTAATCGGGCTGGAGACAAATCTCCACCAAAGGCAACAATGCCTTGTTCATTGGCAGATGTGGGTGGTGGAAACCAAAGCGTCTCTGTTAATTCTGGCAGTTTCATTTGGGCAGATGGTGATGGTGTATTCAGACTATGGTATATGTCCCTTGATGTCAGTAGGTCATGAAGAATTTCGTAAAGTGATGAGCCAATTTGTCAGTGGTGTGACTGTTGTGACAACAGTCGATAACACGGGGAAAATGTGGGGTGCCACCGTGAGTGCTTTTTCATCGTTATCGATGGATCCACCACTGTGTTTGGTGTGTCTTGATCATCGTTCCGAAAGTTTATCTGTGTTGCGAGAAAGCAAACGTTTTGCTGTGAATTTTCTCAATGCGCAGCAAGCCGACGTATCCAATCAATTTGCACGCCCTAGTGATGATAAATTTAAAGATATCGCATGGACGCTTGGAAACGAAACAGGATGTCCGTTGTTGTCGGATGCCTTAGCGGGGATGGAATGTGATGTTCATGAAATGATTACTGGTGGTGATCACGATATTATTATTGGACGACTTCGAAGCACCTATGTCTCAGCACAAGATCCACTGCTTTATTGGAATGGCAATTACGGGACTATTGCGTCACCGGTGCAGTCTTAAGTGTCATCGTTTGATCCCGAGTAATAATCCATCCGGTGTTGGAATACATGTCGTATCAAATGCGTTGGTGGTATCTTCATGAAACTGTCGCATAGTCGTGGCTTCAGGAGAATCATCGAGCAGTTTTCCAAACAGATAGACATTGTCGGCAATCAGTAGCCCACCTTGTTTAATATGTTTTGCGCCCCAGGCACCATAGTCAACATAGCCTATCTTGTCTGCATCGATAAACATGGCATCAAAAGGCCCCTTTGATTCTAATGTTGGGAGTGTTTGAAGCCCTGTGCCACAAAGAATGTGAACGTCACAGGCGAGATTGGCATCATGGATGTTTCGTTTGGCAATTTCAGCATGATGAGGATCGGCTTCAATAGAAAAGAGTTGCCCTTGTGGTGGTAATGCCATGGCAATAGCAATCGTTGAATATCCAGCCAAGGTGCCGACTTCGACAACATGCGTTGCATGAATCATCGTCAATAGTAATTTCAGTAACTGTCCTTCGCAGGGATCGATTTGTATCGCAGGCAATCCATCTTCTTTGTCTGCTTCAAATGCTTTCTTGAATGCGCCATCATGAGGGGCATGGCGTGTATTAACCCAATGACGGATGGCGTTGTTGGCATAAAAATGGCCTTGACGGGAATCGAAGTCTGACATGGATAGATAGTGTTGCATAGCATTGTATGGTATGACCACCCCAATAGTTAAAATCAGTAAGGATAGGTTAAATCCTTTGGAGTCTAATGCAAGCACTGGTGTACGATCGAAATGATGGCGCTTGGGAACAAACGCGGGGCTTAAAAAAAACAGAAGTACAAACCCCAACATTGAATGAAAAACAGCACCCTGCGGATGCTGATATGGCATTGATTCGTCTTCGTTATGCAGGTGTGTGTGGATCAGATCGTAGTGTTTGGTTTCGTCATGCCTTTAAGCGGCTTATTCATGACTCCTTAGATACGCAAAACTCTGATATTCGTATTGCAGGCCATGAAGCCTATGGAGAATTGATTGCCCTTGGATCTGCCGCAGAAAAAAAGTTTGGATACAAGCTTGGAGATATGTTTGCCATAGAATCTCATATGGTTTGTGGCGCCTGTTATCAATGCACCGTTGGTGATGCTCATGTTTGTCAAAATCAACGTATTTTAGGCTTTAGTGTTGATGGATGTTTTGCAGAAGTGATGAAGGTTCCTGCTAAACTTCTTTGGTCCATTGATCCTTCGCGTATTCGAGAAGAAGTCGCAAGCCTATTAGAACCTTTTGGCAATGCTGTTCATGCCTGCACGGTGAAACCTTTGCAAGGAAAAACCGTTGCGATTTTGGGCTGTGGCCCTATTGGTATGTTTGTGATTGGTTTGGCTCGATCATTGGGTGCACGTCAAATTATTGGGGTAGAGCCCGTGGAAAAACATGCCAAAATGGCCATGGCGTTGGGGGCTGATCACGTATTATTCCCGTCATTAGAAGCCACAACACTGTTTGAACATGATCCAGATATTTCTTCAAAAATTCGTGATTTAACGGGTGGTATTGGTGTTGATATTGCCTTTGAGATGAGTGGTTATAATATCAGCCTTAATAATGCCATTCATTCTGTGCGTTCTGGCGGTGATGTTGTTTTGTTTGGTATTAAATCGGGTAATTTTGTTATAGAAACAATGGAATATATTATTATGAACGGTATTTCGTTTCATTCTATTGTTGGACGATTGCTTTGGGATTCGTGGAATATAGGCTATCAAATCCTTGGTGATCCTAATAACGATTTACAAGAAAAAATTTATACAATTCTACTCAAACAAGGCGAAGGCACTATTATTCCTTTTGGTTCATTGACCTCTGATATATTTGAAAAAGCTATGGAATCAGAACCAAAAATGTTACTCAAAATGATATAAAAGACAGGATAATTAAATCATGATCAATGGTGATACCACCACGATATATCGTGGAGTTTTAGATGAAATTGAACACGCCGCGTTGACCAAAAAAGAACGTGTCATGGTGACACCACAAGGTGCCGATGTGGGTCTTGTGAATCGCAAAGATTCGGTCATTAATTTCTGTGCAAATAATTATTTAGGATTATCCAATCATCCGGATGTTCTCAATGCTGCAAAACAATCGTTGTCAAACTATGGGTATGGTTTGTCATCAGTACGTTTTATTTGTGGTACACAGACAATACATAAAGATTTGGAAGCAAGTCTTTCTGATTTTCTTGGTATGGAAGATTCTATCTTATATTCCTCTTGTTTTGATGCCAATGGTGGTTTGTTCGAGACATTATTGAGTTCTGAAGATGCTGTCATTTCCGATAGGTTAAATCATGCATCTATTATTGATGGTATTCGTTTATGTAAAGCACAAAAATATTTGTATCCCAATGGTGATATGAATGAATTAGAAGACAAACTCAAAGAAGCACAACATGCAAAAATTCGTTTAATTGCGACTGATGGTGTTTTTTCTATGGATGGTTATATTGCTCAGCTAAAAACAATATGCTATTTAGCAGAAAAATATAACGCGTTAGTTATGGTTGATGATTCACATTCAACCGGTGTCCTTGGGAAAACAGGTCGAGGGACACATGAACATTGTGATGTGATGGATAGAGTCGATATTATAACATCTACATTGGGTAAGGCATTAGGTGGTGCTGCAGGTGGATTTGTTGCATCGAACAAGATAATTATTGATTTGTTGCGACAACGATCTCGTCCATATTTGTTTTCTAATTCGTTGTCCCCCGTTATTGTTGGTGCATCATTGACCGTCCTTTCTTTGTTAAAAAGTCAAAACACATTACAGATGAAATTGATGCGCAATGCAAAACAATTTCGAGATGGAATGATAGGTGAACGTTTTTCAATACCAGATGGCGTGCATCCTATTGTACCTGTTATGTTTGGTGATGCTCTCTTGGCAACAACGATGGCAGAGCAATTACTTTCGATGGGGATTTATGTCATAGGATTTAGTTATCCTGTTGTGCCTAAAAAACAAGCACGGATTCGTGTACAATTATCAGCAGCGCATACAGAAAAACAAATCGATGATGCGGTGGTTTGTTTTGCCAAAGCCCGATCTATGATATCTTGACTGTAGTATATTAAGGAGAAGCAATGACACACAAAAATAATTTCATAGGGTTTGTTGGAATAATAGTGCTGATGATGATGTTAACGACATCATCTGCATGGTCCAAAGGTATTTCTTATAAAATTGATAGTGATCATTCTCAGATTATATTTAAAATTAAACATCTCAATATTTCTATGTTTTATGGCGTGTTTACTGAGGTTACAGGGACATTTGTCCTTGATGAAAAGAAGGTTTCGAAAAGCAATATTTCAGTAGAAATTCCGTTGCGTAGTTTATTTACAGCCAATCGCAAACGTGACAAGCATCTTAGAGGGCCTGATTTTTTCTCTGCTCGAGAATTTCCCAAAATTACATTTCAAAGTACAAAAATAACAAAATCTGATGGAGATCATTATCGTATTGATGGTTATTTGACTTTGCGTGGTATTCGGAATCCAATTTCTTTATCGGCAACTAAAATAGGCGAAGGCAAAGATCCTTGGGGTGGACATCGCGTAGGACTCGAAGGGCATGTTACGATCAATCGTTCAGATTACGGTATGAAATATCAGATACCAGGTCTTAGCGATGAAGTAACATTAATTCTAGCTATTGAAGGAATACAATCCTGATTGAAATCATCTTTGATACGGTATGGTCATGCATGGTGATACCTTTTGCGTGTACTGCCATTTACCTTTTAATTTCTTCTTTCTTTTTTGAAGAGCATTATGGTTTGACATCGCTTGCAGTAGGGCTGGGATATATTGTTGGTCATATAACTCTATTGGGTATTCCATCACTTTGGGTTGATGCGCTTAGTAAATTAATTTTTATTTCTGGATTCGTTGCTGTTGTTGGCGCAATTTTTTATCGAGAACGATTTGTTTATATTCCTTTATTGCTGCTGGTTATCTCAGGATTATTACTTGATGATTTAGTATTTGCCATGACTATAGGTACCATGAGTATCGTTGGGTGGTTTTGTTTGGACCATGTCTTTCGAAATCGGTCTGGAGTTTCAGAAATTCTTTTAGCATTGTCATGGGGAATTTGGTTTGTAACCAATGCAGCGGTGTTGTTTTTGGCATCTTCTGCATCATTAGCACAATTGGTATTCATTCTTTTGTTTTCATGTTTAGGGAGTTGGATTGTTTGTTTCAAGAAAAAATATTCAAAAAATATTATGTTTGGGGCGTCAGGCGTTATTATGGTTGTTGCCTATGGTCAATTGTTGATTGGCTATGCAGTGTCAGAGCTTTCTTTGTTTAGTCTAATAACGTTAACGCTCTTTCCTATCATCATCTGGGTGACAGGCAAGATCCGTCAAGGAATATTAGTGACAGCATTGATAGGACTCGTTGTTATTGGTGTAGAGACGTTTCTTCCTAATGATGAAGACATTGACCTATCTAAAAAACAACAACAGCAACTCAAACAAGACAAACCAACAGAGAATATACTTAAGAATGATACGGATAATCTCGATGAACCTGATATCAACAATGATTATGGATATCTTGATGATTCCGATGTTATCTAAGAACGATACGGATAATCTCGATGAACCTGATATCAACAATGATTGTGGATACCTTGATGATTTCGATGTTATCTAAGAACGATACGGATAATCTCGATGAACCTGATATCAACAATGA
>JABAAV010000055.1 GCA_014238595.1 Myxococcales bacterium
ACATTGTTCCGTTCCTATTAGATTTTATTTTAGAAGTATTTCCATAAATATGCTTCTCGGTTAATTTGAGCCTGTGCTTCTTGTTACTGCATATAACCTACGATATCTTAACTAAGAGACAGATTCTTTTCTTGATTCTTTGTGTTACACACTATTGTTCATTTTTGTATCGGTATTTTTCTTGCATTAACATTGTCCTGCACAAAAACTAACCCGATCTTTTGTCTCGATAATCAAGATTGTCTAGATCCCCAACGTCCTATTTGTGATTTAACAGGGGCATCTCCCGAATCTCTACAATTAAGCAACACATGTGTCTCTGCATTGCCATCATCTGCGGCATCAAAACCTTCTGTATCAAGTTCCCCACCATCACAAGAGCAGCCAATCACTGAACAACCATCAATATCAGAAGAAACAAGCTGCAGCACCAGTTCACAATGCGTGATGTCTCAAACACCTATTTGCCATGACGCATCCTGCGCCGCATGTACAAATTTTGATCAAAGTGATGTTTTATGTCGAGAAAAAAATATCACATATCCTTTTTGTCATGACAGTGGAACATGCGTCAATTGTATTAATGATCACTATTGTAACAATGATAATACACCGATTTGCGATCAACAAACGTTGCAATGTCGAGGGTGTATACCTAATGGACAAGCATTGAGTTTAGAATGTATTAATAAAGATAACTTTGCACCTTTTTGTCATTACGATGGTTTTTGTGTTGCATGTGGCACACATCAGCAATGCTCATCCAAGGTTTGCAACAATCATCAATGTTTACCCAAAAGCAAAATCATCTATATCGCACCCAACGGTCGAAACAGCATAGACTGTGGTAGTTTTACAACTCCATGCCTCTCCATCACAGATGCCCATGGTGGTATGACAAAAATAACCCCATCACGTTCTACAATTTACCTTAACAATGGTGATTATATAGAAAACATCCTGTTGTCAGAGACTACCTTATCAATCATAGGTGTCGCGGCTTCTCTTCGATCCAACGATCGAAATACACCCGTCATTGATATCAAAGAGAATGTTCATGTCACGATTGAAGGCATTACAATACAGAATGCACAAGGTGATAGCTATCCGAGTGGCATCTTATGTCAATCAAACGATTCTTCAACAATGCATTTGAACGACAGTGTTATAACAAACAATGATGGCTTTGGTGTTCAAAGTATTGGTTGTCATATTGCACTACAACATTCGGTTATCCAGAACAATGGTTCTGGTGGTTTATCACTCCAAGACAGTAATTTTGTGATCCAAAACAATATGATCATAAACAATCATAATCCATCGATTCTTTTTTCGTTTGGAGTATCTATACAAAACAATGCCATACAAAATATTCAACAGTTTTCATTCAACACAATCGCAGATAACCGCCCAATGAATGACATCACAAACCAAGAAATGATATGCGTGACCGAATCACCTTTGATTATTAACAACAGCATCATTTGGAATCACAACACACGCCCAAATACTACTCTTGTTTCTGGCAATTGTGGTTGGAGTCATTCAGTCATCCAAGGAGGATATTCAGGTACTGATATTATTGACCAAGATCCTATGTTTATCGATTCAACTAATAACAACTATCATATTGCTGTATCATCACCATGTATTGATACAGCAACAAACACTGCCATCATTTTTCGTGATATTGATGGTGACCTAAGACCTCAAGGATTAGGTTATGACATTGGTGCCGATGAATTTACGCAATAAACGCATCCATAGAATATTTTTAAATCTCGTATTCATTTTTTCTTGTTTGTTGGGATGGACGAGTTCTGCATGGAGCATGCCTTTCATCATTGAGTCTCATGTTATCCAACCCAACGGTACGCTTCATCCTGTTGATTCAAAGCGTATATTTGCACCATTGTTAAATCAATTACATCAACTTGGTGCATTAACAAATACAGCCACAACGATTGAAAAAACTATCTCGGTGCCTGCAAATAAATTATCACCACAACAACTCGAACAAGCCACACTTTTTGCAGAAAAATCCTATGCTCATTGGCTGCAAGGTGAATTTCATAAAGCGATTAAACAATCTGATATGGCACTTAACCTCTATCGTCAGGCACCTGCCATCGTTTCAGCAAGCACAAACCATCGTACCCTTGTCCACAAAGCTTTAGTGACAAAAGCACTTGCAAACAAACGCTTAAACCAACACACGATCAAACATGCTGTCATCACAGAAATCATTCGAAGCTACCCTGAACGTGGTATTGAACGTAGTTTGTATGGGCCTGAAGCCTACCGCATGTATGTTAAAGCAAAACAATTGCTCAACAATCATCCTGTTGGGAATCTTCATATTTCTGTTGCAGATCCAGCATCTGTTATTTTCCTCAATGAACGTTATATCAATGTTGGGTCAGCACAATTAAACAATTTGCTTTCAGGAGATTACCGTGTGTATATCAAACGCGGTAATGAAGAAGGACGACTTCATCATATTCACGTTGCTGCAAACGAAACAACAAAATTACTGATTGACTCGTGGGATTTTGAAACAACGCTTAAAAGTCATCCTTTTGCAGGATTTAGTTTTAAAACCCAACATCTTAAAAAACAGTTTCAAAACAAATTCGCACTCAAACTGGCTCACGCTATAAATACTGAGAACATTATTGTATTGGAAATACAAACAAATCGAAAATTACAACGTAGTCTTGTTGGCACCTTATTTTCAATCCATAACAAACCTATCCGCTCTGCAGCGATACCTGTAGAAAGCATAACAGATAAAAAACAAATTCAAATGCTGGCAGAATTTTTGTTGAACAGATCCGAAGCCATATCATCGATGCCTTTGGAGCATTCAACCATTGCATACAATCAACATAAAGATACGGGTTCTGTTGCTCCTTGGCTCATGACAAGTCTTGGAATTGCCGCAATGACCTTTGGATCATGGCTGATCTATCTTGATGGTTATTGCACTGATGAGCATCGGTCCATGCAATGTCAGACAGTATATGACACCAAATCTCTAGGTATTGGTGCGGCTATTGTGGGAGGTATTATATCAACAACAGGTATTTATCTTTGGAGTAACAATACAGATGATGTTGCTTTAATTCCTGAGGTTTCAAAGTCATCCATAACGCTCACAGCGCTTGGCAAATTTTAACCAAAGCTATCGGTCCATACGCTTTGCAAATTCTTTGGCATGGTAAGTCAAAATCATATCAGCACCTGCACGGCGAATAGATAATAATGTTTCATCGACCACACGCTCATAATCAAGCCAACCACGATCTGCCGCTGCACGTAATGCCGCATATTCTCCTGAAACATTATAAGCCGCCACTGGTAAGTCAGATTCTTCTGATACAACACGGATCACATCAAGATAAGCCAATGCTGGTTTCACCATAACAATATCAGCACCTTCAGAGGTATCTAGCGTGATCTCACGGATAGCTTCATTAACATTAGCACTGTCCATCTGATATCCTTTGCGATCACCCTCATGCGGTGTACTCATAGCAGCATCACGAAATGGACCATAGTAAGCCGACGCATATTTTGCTGAATACGCCATGATAGCAACTTGTGTGTAATTGTTTTCATCAAGCGCAGAGCGACATTCTGCAACAAAGCCATCGAGCATTCCTGATGGCGCTATGATGTCCACACCAGCTTTAGCATAAGATAAAGATGTTCTTATTAAATTTTCAAGTGATGCATCATTGTTTAAATACCCGTTATCCAACACACCACAATGTCCATGATCTGTATATTCACAGAAACACGCATCAGCAATCACAACCAGTTCAGGGGTGTGTTTTTTAATGGTTCTAATTGCCTTCTGTATTACACCGTTATCATTCCAAGCTTCACTGCCCACTGAATCTTTATTTTGCGGTATGCCAAATAAAATCACAGCAGGAATTTTCAAATCATAAATTTCCTTGGATAGATCAGCCATTTGATCAACAGAATAATGATATTGACCTGGCATGGAAGAAATTTCTTGACGAATCTTTGTTCCTGGAACGACAAAAATTGGATAAATCAGAGAACCTATATCGAGTGATGTTTCTCGTATCATACGACGAAGGCCAACAGTACGACGCATACGACGAGGTCTATAATCAGGGAATTGCATGTTTGCTCCTTATGACATACGTTGATTCCACAACGCGAGTATTTCCGATGCAAATACCATGGCATCGGGAGAAGATGAAACTAAATTTGCAGTAATATCGAGTTCATGCATCGCATGAGCGGTTGTAGGACCAATAGCAGCCACTATGGGACATCGATTGATCACATTGATTGCTTGATTGCCCAAAAGCTCTTTCAGTGCGTAGACTTGTGAAGGTGCAAAACAAGATATGATATCGACATGACCATTATGTAAGATGGAACATCCTTCAATAATATCATCATTGTGTTTTGACGATGTTTCCATTGAATACAACACAAGACGATCAACAACAGCACCGGATTGCTCTAAAATATCAGGAAGTTCTCGCCGTGCGTTTTTAGCACAAGGAAATAATACTTTTGTCTTGGAACAAAATTTTTCGTTTGTGACAAGTTCTTGAGCAAACATTGAGGCACGTTGTATGTTAGGAATAAAATCAATGGTCAACCCTTCGTCTCTAACAACTTGAGCCGTCTTATTCCCAATGACTGCTATCTTTAGTTGTGAGGTATCACGATAAGTTTTCCAAGACACATCACGGGTTGCTAAAAAAAACTGTTCTGCGGCATTGGCACTGGTTAGCACTAACCAATCATATTCAGTGATAACTTCTTTTGAAAGAAGCGTCATGGTTGTTATGGATTGAAGATAAGTTACAGGCATCACAGATACAGATGCGCCTTGTTCATGTAAGACATCCACGAATTCAGAGGCGCGATTATATTGTCTTGTCACCAAAACATGCGGTGTTTTTAACGAAACACTTGATGAATGAGTCATATCGTGACCATGATGTCCGTTATGTGTCATCGTCTTATTGTGTCTATCTTTTTTTGGGTTATCACAATCAATCTATCTTTGCCTTGCGCATACTCTAACCCAAAACCAGCCGTTTTGTTTACAAACAAAACCGGAGATCGTGTCAAAGTCTATGTCGAAGTCGTGACAACACCATCACTGCGTGCTCAAGGACTGATGCATCGAAAAAGTTTACCGAAAAACCAAGGCATGTTGTTTGTTTTTCCATCAAACACCATACAACCATTTCACATGAAAAACACATTCATCACACTGGATATGATTCACATCAACGCAAACATGGAGATTGTGGGAATAATCTCTAACACAAAACCCCTAACATCAACAACCTATCAAATTGATGCCCCATCAATGTATGTTCTTGAAGTCAATGGCGGATGGGCTCAGAAAATTTCTAAAACCTCATCCGTTCAATTTATCAATATAAAAACCGAAAGTTATTGAGGGAACAACGATCCTTGCTCTGTTAACAATTGCACACATGTCATTGATGTATCGACACGTACCATATTAAACAATGATTTCGTCTCTGGAGATTGGGTGATAGCAGGGTTGAGAGCTGCTGCTGCGGCTACAATGCCCGGAGCACATAAAGTACCATTATCGCTGCATCCTAAAACACTTTGCTCTAACGCCAAAGACGTCACTTCACCAGAGATAGCATCAGAATTATGAACAATTCCAGAAAAATCCAAGGTCGTTTTCAAAGACACATAGGCCTGATCGATAGAGACTAGAGGAATATTGCTCACCCCTACGGTCACACCAGGAAGAGAGTCGCCTTCTTGATCGCAGACACAATCAATGGCGGTTGTTGTCGAGCAAAGTTCACCAACATCTCCATCACCACAGCTGTTGAATTCACCCTCTTCAACACGAGGTAAAGGATCGCTCGTTGAAGAAAGATTGGCACCTAACACAATCGATGTCGCTTCAAAATCGATTCCCGTACAGTTTTGATTGGCCGAATCCAACTGTGCGCTGATCTCAACACCTTCAATTGATTCCAAAACACTATCGGGCAATTCAAATATCACAGGATATTCCTGTCCTGGCAATGGAATCGGAGGAATACCAATCGAACAAGGCTGTGCTGTCACTTCAAGCGTGGTTCCATTATGAACAACATCCATCAATAAAAACATATCAGACATGACTGTTTCGGCAGTTAAAAAACCGATCAAATCCAAATTGACACTCAACATACCTTTGGTCGCAAATTTTCCATTGAGATCAAACGTTCCACCTTCTGATAGCACACTGTCTTCTTCACAATTTTGTTCAGCTGAAGCAGTTGGCGTCTGTGTAGAACTATCACCACTACCGGGTTCTGTTTCACCACAGCTCATCGCAACAAGCAATAAGCCCATACTCATCAACAAAAATAGAATATTTCTTTTTATAGTTATCATGTATCGCACTATCTATTAAGGTTTGTCTGCTTGTCAATAAAGATAACCTGTGGTGTAGTTTATTTTACTTATGATTGTTACCAGTATTTTTCGTGTTCCTTTTTACACGGCTCTGATAAGCATATTGGTCACAGTTTGGAATTTCTCTGTTCATGCAAATCCAGCTGAGGTCTTTGATTTTGGAGCATCTCAAACAGCACAAGCAGGTGCCGTCAGTGCTACAGTGACTGATTCAACGTCTGGATATTACAATCCAGCTGGGTTGGTGTTTGGTCAAGGCAAACGGTTATCTTTTGGTATTAATGGCATAAATACCCATTTGAATGCCAATGAACAACAGCTAGGCGATTCTCAGCTCAGTATTGTTTTAGGTGGTGCAACACCTCTTCCTTTTTCTGGAATGTTCAAAAACAGAATTCATGTTGGATTTGGATTTTATCTTTTTCCACTTCAAAATATCACCGTGATCGCAAAACACCCTGAAGAGATCCATTTCATTTACTACGATGAACGTTCTCGTAGGCTTTTGATTTTGGCAACATTGTCAGCAAAACTATTAGATGATTTATCCGTAGGTGTTAGTGTCAATCCAGGTGCAGCGGTGGATGGCTTTGTCGTGACCAGAAATGGCCCATTACGTGGACTTGAAGCCATTGTTGTTCAAGATATTTCTTCAGTGTTCCATTTTAACGCAGGCATCCGATGGCAACTGCTTGATAACATCACGTTAGCATTCGTTTATAAAGAACAATTTCAACTCAGTTATGCCACAGACACACAGAACATTATCGAAGGTGAACCATTAGATGTTTACACTGAAGCCAATACACTCTTTTCCCCATCACAATTTACATTAGGAACCGCATGGTCTGTGATTGACGATTTAAAATTTTCACTCGATGTTACTATTGCAGAATGGTCGTCGTATCCGGCACCTTTTTTAAATATAAGAGCGACCATTCCTTTGATTGATCCTTTTGAAGCTATTCTTCCTGAAACAACCTTTAATGATACAATCAGTATTAAATTAGGAACAGAATGGGATTTTGATACTCAAAACAACGATTTCATCACTCATTATGTATTGCGTAGTGGGTATGCATTTGAAACATCTCCCGTTCCTCAACAAACAGGTGTTACGAATTTACTCGATGGAAACAAACATACCTTGGCAATGGGTGGTGGTATTTCTTTAGCATGTAACGCTGCCCCTTGTTTTTATTTTGATGGTTATTTACGCACACAATTTCTCAGTCATAGTGAAACTATGAAAATAATCCATGACAGCAACGAACCACATGATTCGTTTACAAGTATCAGAAGTGGTACCGAAGATTCCAATCCAGGATATCCATCCATCAATTCAAGTGGTTATATACTATCGACAGGTATTACCATGGGTGTGAGGTATTAGATGTTCCGTACAAGATACATTGGCATCATTACGTTGTGTTCATTGATGTTTGTATCAGAGCTGTATGCCGATCCCGTTGAAGAATTTGGGTTAGGCTCACGTGCTGCTGGCATGGCTGGAGCATATACATCATCAAGCATTGGGATTGATTCTGTTGGAACCAATCCCGGAGGTCTCGCTCTTGATCCCAATCCATCTATTTTTTTTGGGTATGGCTTTGGTTATGTCAATGCCACAATCAACAACATCAGCACAAAACTAAACAATACTCGAGGAAGTACATGGGGTTTTGCTGTTCCTTATCATTTCAGAGATATGACGGCTGCCTTGGGGTTTGCTTTTTATGTCCCCGATCAATTTCTTGCACGGATCACATTACAATCTAGTTCAAATCCACATTTTGTTTTATTGAACAATAGCCTTTATCGATCAGCCATCAACCCTGCTCTATCATTACGTGTTGGCTCATGGCTATCGTTAGGCATAGGCGCCACATTTTTAACGGATGTCACAGGCAATGGCATTGTCTTTAACTTAGGCACTATTGATGGAATCAAAAATGGCTCGGGAAAACTAGACATAGAACTCCCAAGTAAAATGGCACCTCAATTTGGTGTCATCATTAAACCTATCGAAGCATTAACAATCGGTTTTGCTCACAAAGAATCCATTGGGATTGATTTATCTCTTGATCTTGTCGCCAATATAAATATTGGTGGTATTGTTTCGGGTGATACAACGATTAAAGTCGACAATACATCCACGTATTATTCACCGCGCCGTTCCACAGCGAGTCTTACATATCAAATCATTGATACTCTGTTATTAACCGGTGATGTCACATGGTCAGATTGGTCTTCTTATCCTGGAGGCATCACTGAAATAGACATTGCCATTAATCTTGATACGGCACCATCAATTGCTATTAACAACCATCAAAAACCAATGTTCGATGACACATGGTCATCAAGAATTGGGACAGAATGGATTTTCTATCAAAATGAAAATGATTATAAGTTGCGTGGTGGCTATGCTTACTTACCTACACCCATCCCTCCTCAATCGGGACAAACGAGTTTCGCAGACAATAATCGTCATTTATTCTCATTAGGTTTTGGTATGACACTCGATGATTATAACTTCATATCAAATGCACCAATTCATTTTGACACAGCGTTGCAATGGCATTCTCTTATTGAACGAAACAACATCAAAGATCCAACACTGTATCCTGGTAATAACTTCACATCTAGCGGGGATATTATACATTTCGGCATCTCCGTCAAACTAGGACTCTAATGAAACATTTTATCATATTCTTTTGTGTATTATTTTCGTTAGCATTACTATCCTGCGGTTTTCTCCCATCAAGCATTGATGTGCCAGAGAGATTTGGTGATGGCATTGGCCCTTGGGAAGAACAAGGACCTGTTCATTTTTGTTTCGGCAACACGCTCATAGGTCGTCCACGTATTGCTAATCCACAACCCTGTGAAACAAAAGAGGAATGTTCCACAGGGCTGATTTGCCTTGAAGGATTATGTCAATCTCCACAATTAGAACCCTCAGGGATTTGTATCCCACCAGAGATTACACTTCAATCATGTACAGATTCATCACAATGTCATGGACGTGAAGCATGTTTATGTGGCCAATGCATCGTACAGCACTGCACTAACCATTCTGACTGTATTGATGGAAAATTATGTAACTTTTCTGAACAACAATGTGTCACACCGTGTGCCACTGAATCTGATTGTCATTTTGATGAAACATGTAAAAACAGCGTTTGTTACAACAATGAATGTCAACAAGATACAGATTGTTTTGAAGGTGAATTCTGCTCTCGTTCTAATAAATGTGTCATACAAACATGTTCACCAACGGTGCCTTCACAAACATGCTTACAGGGAAAAACATGTGTTATCCAAAAAGAACCTCGTCATCTTTTAGAGCCGACATTTCTTCCCAATGATGATTCATCAAAACTGACCATGTGGATGGAAATGTCTGCTGCCGATGATGCTCATTATCGTTCTATTTACAGAGCACAATCAGATAATGGCATTATCTATGCGATTCATCCTTTGACACCTGTCCTTGATAACAATGGAACTACTCATGCACCATCTATCATTAAAAATGATGATACATTCATGCTGTATTACGAATACGATGGTTCTGAAATTCGATCTGCAACATCCATAGATGGCATTTCATTTGCTCAAGATACAGTAGCGATTGAAGCACCGCCGAATGAAACTGTTCATGCTCCTTCAGCATTGCTTTTGCCATCTAACAACGT
>JABAAV010000056.1 GCA_014238595.1 Myxococcales bacterium
CTTGTGAATTTATTGACCCTATGACGTTGCAAGCATTAACAGGACAGCCTGTGGCGACAGATATGATGAGCCTTACCGAAGAATCACTCATCGGACATATTGCTATTGCTGATCAAGCAGATGTGATTGTCATTGCACCCGCAACGGCAAATTGTATTGCTAAACTCGCTGCAGGATTGTCCGATGACACTATCACTACCATGGTTTTGGCAGCGCAAGTTCCTGTCGTTATTGCGCCTGCTATGAATGCAAATATGTGGAATAACGCTGCCGTACAACATAATGTACAAACATTACGCACACGGGGATTTCACATTGTCGACCCTGACTGTGGTTTTTTGGCATGCGGGTGGACCGGTGAAGGGCGACTTGCAAAACTAAGCAGCATTGAACAATCTGTTGTCGCAGCATTGCTTCCGAATGATTTAGAAGGAGAAACTATACTCGTTACTGCTGGAGCTACAAGAGAACCATTAGATCCAATGCGATTTTTAAGCAATGCATCAACAGGACAGATGGGTTTTGCTATTGCCAAAGCTGCATTGCAACGCGGTGCTAATGTACATTTAATTGTTGCACATACCTCCGCAGAACCTCCTGTGGGAGCACATGTGCATACAGTCTCAACTACAGAACAAATGAATCAAACGGTTCATTCATTGTTTTCGGAAATGTCTGTTGTGGTTATGGCTGCCGCAGTATCCGATTTTCGTCCGACAGATATTTCAGAAAACAAAATCAAAAAAAACAATATGCACAATGTCATTGAAATTACTGCCAACCCAGACATTTTAGCCTCATTGGGTGCTCACCGAGGCACAAAAAAGCAACCTGTCTTAATTGGGTTCGCCGCAGAAACAGAGAATCTTCAAAGCTTTGCCACTGCAAAATTAAAAGAAAAACAATGCGATTTAATTGTTGCCAACAACATTGCAGAAAAAGATATTGGGTTTGCAAGCCATGACAATCGAGTGACATTCATCGATGGGGTTCATGAACCCAAACACAGTTTAACAATGAGCAAGGAAGAGATAGGGCATCTTGTTATAGATAAGGCAATATCTTTTTTGTGATACTTCGAGCATTAAAACTGCAAAGCATCTTTAATGCTTTGTTGAAGTTCAGCGTTGTTAAAAATACCAAGAAACTTTTTTCGAATCACACCTTGCTTGTCGAGAACAAAGGTCATGGGTACCGCGTGAACAGAAAAAGCCGATGATATTTTGTTTTCTTTGTCTAAAACAACGGTGCCTTTGATATTCAATTGATCGATGATTTTTTTTGCATGACTGTGCGTGGCTCTCACCGCTACAAAAATTAAATTAATATGCTCATTGTTTTTAGCAAATTCATTTAAAATAGGAAGTTCTTCAAGACAGAGACTGCAATTAGGAGCCCAAAAATTAACCACATGTACTGTTCCATGAATCTTTGTGCTGTCAAAAAATGTATTTTCAAGCGTGACCCCTGAAAACATCCCTGAAACTTTTGTGTTGATCATCGTATGATGGGTTTGATTGCACTGAACATACAAAAGAACAAAACAAAACAGTGAAAATAGTAAACGAATCCGTTGCATGAATTTATTCTAGTTTGATATAGGCAAATTGCAAGTGAAACTGTTATGTTAGATGATCCCGAATCCCTTATAGAAACACTCAAAAAACAACTGCAATGGCACAAAGAACGAGGCACTTATGGTATTCGTGAGCCTGATTTGAAAAAACACTCTGAATCACTCCAGATGATCCGAGAAGACTTGGGTGACTGTCAACGATGCAAATTAAGTTCAATGAGAACACATATCGTATTTGGAGATGGTGCTCCTGATGCCGATATCATGTTTGTCGGTGAAGCTCCAGGTGAAGCAGAAGATCAGCAAGGATTGCCATTTGTAGGACGTTCAGGACAGCTCTTGACTAAAATGATCGCTGCCATGGGATATAATAGAGAGGATGTTTACATCGCAAATGTTCTCAAATGTCGACCACCCAAAAATCGTGATCCTGAGTCAGATGAAATCGTGGCATGTCGATCATTTTTGTTTCGTCAAATTACCGCCATTGATCCACAGGTCATCATTACATTAGGTCGTCCAGCCATACAGCTTCTTTTGGATACCAAAGAACCTTTAAGCAAATTTCGAGGGATGTTTCAGTTTTTTCAAAACATTCCTGTCATGCCTACTTATCATCCTGCGTATTTGCTCAGATCGCCCAGCAAAAAAAAAGACGCATGGGAAGACTTACAAAAAGTCATGGCAACAATAAAAAAATAAACACTCAAATGACACGCGGGAATATGATGGAAACGATTGTGTCACATTTGAATGTTGAGACTATGACAACAGACACTGTCTCAACGTTGAAACAATGATGAATTGTATTTTTAAATATCTATGTTACGCTGCATCTCAACATAGATATCACTCTATGAACAATCTGAAACTGATCTTTTAAAAAAGGAATAATGAGAAAATGAAAAAATCGAGTCACATATTATGGATTGCAGGATTACTGTTTGTCATAGGCTGTTTAGGTACAGATGATGAAGATGCTACAACATGCACCCCAGGTGAATCTTTTGAAGATACTTCTGGGCAGTGCTGTGAATGCCCTGATAGTGGTGTGTCTGCAGATGCGACCTGTTACGATATTGGACTAGAATGTTTTGAGCCACAATCCTCATCACCAAGTACATCACCAAGCACATCACCAAGTACATCACCAAGTACATCACCGGTATCGGAAACATGCACCCCAGGTGAATCTTTTGAAAATGCTTCTGAACAATGCTGTGAATGTCCCGACAGTGGTGTGTCTGAGGATGCGACCTGTTACGATATTGGACTAGAATGTTTTGAACCACAACCCTCAACATAAACACCAAGCCCAGCATCAGGGATATGCACTCCAGATGAAACAATTGCTGCAGACGATGGTTGTAACACCTGTGTTTGCCCAGATAGTGGCTTAAGTTCTGAAGCTCACTCTTGTACTGAGCTATTCTGTACTTAATCAAATCCTTCATTGTGAGCCGTACGCTCAACTTTGCACGATCGACACGAAACCTCGAAAAATAGGCTCTCGAGGCTTTTTTAATGAACAATGCTGTGGATAACATGCATTTTCGGACTCATACGGTTGTTGATTGATTGTATTATTCGCTATAAATTGACCGTATGAATCTTCTGCCGATTAGACCTTCCGATGTGGAAGATTGTCGCCATAGTGCCGCATCTATTGCTGATGCAATGCAGAAATTTATCAATCAGCACAGCACAGTCTCCATTGAACGCACCATTCTTTTGTTTTATGGCGTTGCAGGGGCAAATGCAGATGGAATTCCTTTAATCAATCTCTGTGTTGAGCAATGTGTGAACGCGAACATAATCAACCAAGGTGTTGCCTATCAAATAGCACAACACATCAAAGCAGGGAGTTGTTCTCCGCAGGAAAGTGCTGAGAAAATTGGTTATGGGGGTGAAATCATACCGATAACGATCACACCCCAAGAAGCTATTGATATTTTAAAGCCGTTTACCAAGCAAGCAATGGAAAAGATTGATAGCTCTTGTCATCAACGCACAACAACAATGGAAGGATTTGAATCGCATGAACAAAAGCGTTTCGGTCCACTAAAATATGTCATTGTAGCAACAGGAAACATTCACGATGATGCGGTGCAAGCACAGGCAGCCGCACAATCAGGAGCAGATATTATTGCTGTGATTCGCTCTACCGCACAATCGCTACTGGATTATGTGCCCATAGGTGCTACGACAGAAGGATTTGGAGGGACATGGGCAACACAAGAGAATTTTCGTATTGTCCGAGCTGCCCTTGATATAGAACAGGAAAAACAAGGACGATATCTCCATTTAGTCAACTATTCATCAGGGCTTTGTATGGCGGAAATAGCTTACATGGCGGCGATTGAGCGATTGGATATGCTTCTTAATGATGCGATGTATGGCATTTTGTTTCGAGATATTAATCCAAGACGAACTCTTTTGGATCAATATGTCTCACGACGCATCATTGCCCGCGCCAACATGGTCATCAATACAGGTGAAGACAATTACCTGACAACGGCCGATGCCATAGATGCTGCACACACGGTGATTGTATCTCATTTTATCAACGAAGCATTTGCCACACAGGCAGGTCTTCAAAAAAATCAAATGGGATTGGGTCATGCTTTTGAAATCGATAAAAATATCGAAGATTCATTTTTATTTGAAATTGCTCAAGCGCAACTTGTTCGACAACTTTTTCCTGACCATCCGATTAAATGGATGCCATCAACAAAACATAAAACCGGCGATATTTTTTGGTCACACCGTGTTGATGGCATGTTTGATCTCATTGGGATTATGACAGGTCAAAGCATTGAACTGTTAGGAATGATGACCGAAGCCATTCATACACCATTTCTTCATGATCGGTTTATCGCACTCAAAAGTGCCGATTATATTTTCAAAACAGCACGACATTTAGGTGATGAAATCTCATGGAAGCCTGAAGGTATTGTTGTCAAACGCGCACAAAATGTATTGACAGACGCCAAAACATTGTTACAAGAAATTGAACAAACAGGTTTCTTTTCTGCAATTGCCAAAGGATCATTCGGGGATGTATGTCGTACAGAAACCGGTGGAAAAGGGGCCGATGGTGTCTTTGAACGACATGAATCTTATGTAAATCCAATTTTAGATGAGCTTGAAACCAATGCCTGACAACAAACTCCCTCGACATATTCGTGCCTATGGAGACCGCATTGACGGTTCCGTACAGATGTCGTTTTCATTGCCGATGCCTGCATCAGAGCATGCCAAGGAAGTTGCCAAACATTATGCAGAAGCACATGGCCTTGATCATGTTTTGGTTGCTAGCATGGAACGTGCGAGTGATGATTTTAGTTTTTTTGTCGTGTATGGAAAATCAAAACACACAGTGTCACCAGGAGAGATCAAAGTTCCTGATGTACATATTCCAACATGGTCACCGAAAGAAATCGATGAGCATATCAAAACCAAACTTAAGCGACGTATTGTTATCGTTGGAGCATGCACAGGATTTGATGCGCATACGGTAGGCATTGATGCTATCATAAACATCAAAGGTGCCGCAGGAGATAAAGGACTTGAATCTTATGCATGGATTGCTGCATATAACCTTGGAGCTCAAGTAGACAATCCATCACTGCTTGCTAAAGCACGCGATTTAAAAGCAGATGCCGTGTTGGTTTCTCAAATTATTACGCAACGCGATATACACAAAGAGAATGCACAAGAACTCATCTTGCTCGCACAAAAACAAAATTTGCGTCATATGAAATTTATTTTAGGTGGTCCACGAATCGATAATTTATTGGCACAACAATTAGGGTATGATGCCGGTTTTGGTTCAGGGACGAAACCAAGCGATGTCGCTGCTTATATTTTAGATGTATTATTAAAAGAACAAGGAAATCATCAATGAAAGCTTCGTTACGAACTCGTATGTCTTCCCAAGATGCTCACTATGGAGGTTCTTTAGTCGACGGCGCATGTATTTTAGCCTTGTTTGGCGATGTGGCTACCGAGCTTTTAATCCGAATCGACGGTGATGAAGGATTGTTTCGTGCCTATGAGACCGTGGATTTTATTGTTCCTGTTTATGCTGGAGATTATATCGAAGTCACTGCTGAATTAATTGCTATTGGAAAAAGTTCACGCAAAATGGCTTTTACGGCATATAAAGTCATTGCTCCATTAACGGCGTCAGAAGCCTTAGCACCTTCTTCAGCACAAGTGTTATCCGAACCCATTGTTGTGGCACGTGCCATTGGCACATGTGTCGTTCCTGTAGACTTACAACGGTTATCTAATCAATTTCCGCCACTCGTCATTACTGCAGCAATCACGGGAGCAGAGATTACACGCGAACACACACCATATTTGCCGATAACCCCCAAGGAAGTGGGGCAAGAAGCAAAAAACTGTGCCGATGCAGGCGCATCTATTATTCACTTGCACGCACGCAACACTGATGGAACGCCAACACAATCTAAAGAACGATTTGCAGAATATATCACTGCCATTCGTGATCAGACCGATATCATTATTCAAGTGTCTACAGGTGGTGCCATAGGCATGAGCATTGAGGAGCGTTGCCAGCCGCTTGAATTAACGGGCAATACCAAACCTGATATGGCTACGTTGAATGTGGCCACAATGAATTTCGGAAATGATATTTTTGCAAACAAAGTTGCTGACGTGATTGATATAGCAAAGCAAATAAACAAAATAGGTATAGCAACAGAAGTTGAAATGTATGATTCAGGACATATCAATGCAGCACAAAAACTAATCCAAGAAAACCTTTTATCAGGATTGCTTCATTGTCAATTTGTTGTTGGTGTTGCAGGTGGTATTGATGCTGATCACGATACGGTTGATGGGCTGCTCAATCGACTCAACACTAAGATTCTTTCACCCAAAACATGCAGTCTTGCAGGAATAGGACGACATCAGATGTCAGTAGCATCTATTGCAATCAAACGAGGATGCAATGTTAGAGTAGGACTTGAAGACAACATTTATCTTAAAAAAGGTGTTTTAGCCAAAGGAAGTGCAGAATTGGTTCAATGTGTACATAAACAAGCATCCGATTTTGGACGGAAGATATCGAGTATCCAAGAAACAAAAGAACACTTTTCTATTTGATATGGCACTACGATCTCTTGCAAACAACAATCCTTTTCGATTATGAAACCAATTGAAAATGACAAAAAAAGAACTTGTAGATCTGGTTTATCAAAAACGTGGTATTGAAAACATTGTTACAAAGAAAGCAGTGTCTGACATTGTAGATGGTGTGTTTTCAGAATTAATCAATTATTTTATTCGGACAAAAATTGTTAAAAACAAAATACCAAAATTCACCTATCCAGGCTTTGGTTCTTTTGTCAAAACAAAACGAGCATCACGTCCAGGGCGCAATCCCAAAACAGGTGAGAACATTCAAATACCAGCGTTAGAAACGCTTTGTTTTAAAATCAACAAAGACCTGAAAAACTTATTAAACAACCGACGTTATTAATTTTTGCTGCGAAGATTTGTGGTAAATCGTGACAATTCTTGTTTCAGTTTTGTTGTCAACGATCTGTTTGTAAATGCAATATTGTTCTGTTCATCAGGATCGTTTTTAAGATCGTAAACTTCAAAAATATTGTCTGAAACCCGATGAATAAGCTTGTATCGTCTATCTGGTGTAATCAATGCTTTCCATTTATGAGGCCAAGTTGGATAAGGCAACAATTCTGCATAGACAGGCCTTGGTGGTATTTTGATGTCATCAAAAATGAGACTCGTCAAACTATGTCCTTCAAATGTTTGAGGCGATTCAATACCCAACAATGTCAGTATTGTTGGAGGGATATCAATCAACATCGTCAAATCATCATACATTTTGCCTTTTGTTTTACAAGGAACATACAATAATAACGGAACCCTCAAGATATCATCATATAATGTTTGCCCATGATCAAACATTTTCTTTCCAAACAAACGATGAAGACCGAATGTTTCTCCATGATCAGACAGGATAAGAACACCTGTGTTTTGTGAAAGATTTGTCTCGTCTAACAGATCAAACACCTGACCTAATTGTTTGTCTAAAAAAGCAATTTCATAATCATACCGCTCTACAATGTTTTCGGGGAATTTAGTTTCCATGGTGGGAAATTCAGGGTGAACCATGTAAGCCGAGTGGGGCTCAAAAAAATGCGTAAACAACACAAAAGGTTGTCCCGTTGAAGCGTATTTTTTTAATTTTGAAACGGTTTTTTTAACCAGTCGTGGTGCAGCAATGTCCGCATGAGCAGAGCCAATATCAGATATTCCTTCTCTCTTAGAGAGAAGTTTGTTGTCATAATCATCAATACCCTGTGATGTGCCTCTGACTGGTTTGAAATAAAAATGTGAAGAAATTTGTGCGGTATGTATGCCTTGTTTTGAAATCAATTCAAACATTGTTGTTTCTTTATCCAAGACTGTAGAAAATGGTTTGTTGACTTTGTCTACATGGACCTGTGAAGGGAATTTCGATGTAATCATCGAAGGGTATGAACGTGGCGTGTTTGCAGATTGAGCATATGCATTCAAAAACACAGCACTCTTAGATGCAAGTTTATCAATATTAGGTGTTAATGACTTTCCATTGCGACGATAACCCGTATAACCCATTCGATCAGCACGTAAAGTATCAATCATAATAATCAAAAGATTATCGATATGAGAGCATGTTTGTGGTTTTTTAAATAATGGAGTTGCTGCAACAGGCATCTCTGTTTTGATAGAAACCAAATCTTCGCCTGAACAATCTTCATCGATGCCATTGTCAGTAATTTCCTTCGAAGCAGGATTGATTTTTGCATTACTATCATCGCAATCAGGCCCTCCCAGATAATCTGAATATCCGTCATTGTCGTTATCATGGAACTGTCGAACAAGCATCAGAAGCAAACTTGCTCTAGGATGATTCGACAAAGAAGCTATCACACTAGGGTTGAGTGAAGTGTTGGTATTAACCCATATTAACGAAGTCAATCCAATGCCAACAAGAACAAATGGAACAAGACGTTTCAATCGAAACGGAATTTTTTTAAAGGGATTTCTCAACCCCCATATCAATGTCAGCCAAACATACAAGACAAAGAGGGCGGGCAACAATGCAACAAAAAAAACAGAAACTGTATCATATGCCGCTATACCAAAAGCTTGTGCCAAATAAACCAAGAACAACTTTATTATTGTTTTTGCCAACAATGCAACGACAAAAACGAGCCCCAAAGAAAGCATACAAAACACATAGGTTGCTGACAGTGTTTTGGTTCGAGGAACAATATGTGAACAAGATCGTGTTATTTGATAAAAAAGAAAGGTTAACAATCCAAAAAATAAAATTGCTAATATGGCTGCCGCTGCCGCCACAAATGCGGCTTTATCAGTATTGGCTGTGAGTCCGAATGCTATTTTGTTCATCGTGATTAACAACAGAACAAAACATGCTAACGATATCAATAATGCAGAAATAACAGCAACGACTTTTCTGTCTAAGGCGCTATCAGATAATAGTTTTCTGTTTGATTTGGAAAAAAAATGCCCTTCAGGGGTTAGCGTTGCATGAAATCCACCAACCATCACTCCAAGACAAAGTGCAATGTACAACAAAGGTTGAAGATACAATGCTAAAACAATCATAAAAACATCTACATTGATGCCAACAGTGATAGCATCTATAATTGCAATGATTAATCCCAGTCCTAACGTGGCATTAATGAAAAGCGTAAGATTACGTTTGTACGGCAAAAGATTAAGCATCGTTTAGATTGGGAGATTGTTTCTGAGTTTTTTGTGTCGCGTAAGCAAGCATTAGATCTTGAAGCTGTTCCAATGTGTCAAACTTATTAGTCAAAGAATAATAAACTTCTATGCTTACAGAAGAAGATTCGGCCATGGAATCTTGAAAAAAAGAAAGCATCTTAGGATTAGCATGAAAAGCATCGTCATATCCATCGACATCTTCGTGCATAATTGAAACTACTGCGATGTTTGCAGGGAAAAAGGTAAGACCACCAGGCAATGTAAATTTCCATGTAAACGGTTCATCTTGAGATTGGATCGTCCAAGTTCCACCAAGCGTCTTGCGAACAACTTCTCCCCAATATGCCCCTGCGGTAGTAGCAATGACATCACGAATTGCAGTATTATTTCGAGGTGTTTGTTGCAGATAATGATCAAGCACAGAAAGCGTTTCACTATCATAAGTGAGTTCAATTCCGATCGCCTTTTGAACATAATGAACAAGTTGTGTTGCATATTCAGTGACACAGGCCGGAGTCTCCCGTGATGAACTGTATTTGTTGATCATTGGCTCTGCCTATAACATTAAACCTTGACTATAACAAGCAAAGGAGACTACCTAAGGGCATGTCTTTTTTCAAAAAATCTCAGAATTCATTGGTACTCGCTTATTGTGATGGTTTTCGTGACAACAAAACGGACCATGAAGA
>JABAAV010000057.1 GCA_014238595.1 Myxococcales bacterium
AAGAGGCTCCTGGGGGCTTGGGAAAATGGACCATGTCATACCGGGAACAATGGACCATTTTATACCGGGAAATGGATGGTAAATGGTCATTTTTATACCGGGGAATGGACAATGTCATACGACATCTCAAACGAATCGTTACTGCAGTTCGAAAAAAATATCCTAAAATTCACGCGCTTGCCGTTGGAGATATCTCAACAAAACATGGTGGTTTTCTTAATGGGCATATATCTCATCAATCAGGACGTGACATTGATCTTGGTTTTTATTTTAAACACCGCCCTAGTGGATATCCAAAAGAATTTTCAAGTGGAGACAATGACAATCTGCACTTACATGCGACTTGGTTAGTCCTTCATTATTTAGCGATATTGTTTCAGCGAACTCAAGAAATCGAAATGATTTATATCGACTATGTTCTTCAAGAAAAAATCTATCACTGGGCATGGGATCAAGGTGTGAAAAAAGACACGTTACGATGGATGTTTCAATATCCAAGACCTATTGAGCAAAGAAAAGGATTGATCCGACATGAACCTAATCATATGAACCATATGCATGTAAGATTCGCGTGCAAACCAAACAATCATCGTTGCAACAAGCCTATGAATGGCGCAACATTCACAGATAATTGAATAAAAACAAATGCTCACTTTCGGTGAGTCTAACCATCATGGTCATGTATGCCCAATAACGGTTGCATCGCTATGATGCTACTTTAGTGTTTTGTTCTAGAGCGCTAAGACGGTAGCTGATTGCATCTAAGGATTGATTGACACACGCATCATCAGGAATAAATGGAGCCGATATCAATGCTTGTTGCCATGGGATATACGAAAAATGATTGTTGGATATGACATGAATAAACTTTCTTATTCGAAACATATCAAACCAATCATAAAAAGCTTTTCTGCGACAATGAGGAGAGCGTGTTTTGATATGGTGAATCACAGATGTTGTGTTTAATGCTGTTGCCACCTCATTCAACCAAGATTTGTCAGAAAAAACATTGTCTATTGTATTTTGTTTTAATTGAATTTCCACATGATCAATGAACTTTTTCAAACAAACAAATACCTGTGGATCATATATAGAATATTGCTCGCCTCCTTTTTGATTTAATGCAACTATCTTCGAAACAGCAGGACCTGTTCCAAAAGGTGCACGATTTGATTCTCTGCTTTGAATGTGTATTGGACTGCCTGACAATGAATGTACAATTCCTGTTTTTGATATTTTATTAATCAAATAAAAGTCTTCAGCTGCCTGTCTACGTGAAAACCCCCGAACCATTGCATAGCCTTTACCTGAAAAAGCCAACGTACTGCCTATTGTATGTACGGGTATTGGAAATCCTGCCCAGGTTAGACCTAACACATAATAGCGAAGGAATATTTCATAGTTCAAGGTTGCATTGTCAATAGCAGTATTGCCTGATGGTTTGTGAGCAAAAGGATAAATCAATGCCACAGCATCGCTGATTGAATCGGATTGTTCATAATAATTGTCAGGAAGAATGACATCTGCGTCCGTGTTATGAATCCAGGATGATTTGATTTGATTACGATTTTGCAGTGCGAGTGCTAAATCTGATCCTATTTTTCGTGCATATCCAACACCTTCTTTTTTTGAAAATCGTCTGTTTAAACTTGTTCTATCGACAAGTAAAATATCTATAGCGGGTTTGGTTTTTAGGGTTCCGAGCCATGCAGCAAGTCGCGGTATAAAAACAACAGATTCCATTTTGTTATGTAATACTTTCATGCAATGTTCATTGGCGTGATAGATGTTCTGAGAAGCATCTTCTGTTGAATTGATCACTACAATGGAAAGGATTTTGCGTTTATCGGAACCAGCATTGATTTGTTGGATGAAATCAGGGGATTCATCGCAGACAGGAATCACAATGACATTGTCATATTTTTGAGTTATTCCGTCTGATGCTTGAACGGTAACAACAGCGTGCTTATCCAAATAATGTCTTATGACATCTTTAGACATAACAAATTAATGCATTGAAGCACGTAATGGCAATGTTGATATGATTTTAGATTCTTCAATTGCAAGTGTCGCGATTCGTTTTTGAATTGTTTCTTCTGAGAAGTATTGTTTTGCAAGTCTTACAAATAAGCTGTGATGTCTTGATTCTGATCGAGTTAATTCTAAATATAAATCTTTTAATGTTCCTTGGGGCAATGCTTTTGAAATCATACCTAACCGTTCGCACCCTCTTGCTTCAATCAATCCAACAATGAGCAAATCATCTAAGAAACGTTCTTTTCCTTTAGAACGTTTTAATTGATTCATGGCAGTGGCATAATGGCTTTTTGTGTCTGGTATTAATTGAATGTTTCGTTGTTCTAATACTTGATAGACTTGATAAAAATGATCGAGCTCTTCTCGTGCAAATACAATCAATGAACTAATGATTTTTGTCTTGTCAGGGTAGCGAGAAACCAATCCTAATCCCGTGGCTGATGCTTTTCGTTCACATAAAGCATGATCTAACAAAAAACTATCGAAATCATTTAAAACGATATCAGTCCATGCAGCACTTGTGTTCTGTTGAAGTTCAAACATAAGTATGCCTATTAAGCAATGATAGGAAGTTTTTTCGGGTGTTTTGCTAATTCTTTAAACAATTCATCTCTGACTTGATTACGCAACAAAACTGTTTCAGAGAACAGTGCTTCAGTGGTTTTGTTTAAGTTTTCTATGGCAATGGTTTCATCCAATGATAATCGATGAATTTTTTCGATCTGTACTACAAGAGAATCCAACGAAATATGTAACTCCTCAAGTCGTTCTTTACGCAACATTGTTACAGATTAAGCGTAAAAGCATACAACGTTCCACTGTTTGAAAAGAAAAACAGCAAATCTCTAACAATCGCTGGAGATGACGCAATACCTACACCTGGATCAAAATATTGTTTGATGACACCTGTGTTTTTATTAGCAATGAAAAGCCCTGATTTTTTAAGAGCAATAACAATGTTGTTCCCTACTATTTTTAATTCATGAATGTCTCCATCCCTGTAGGTTCCTTGTCGCCATAACGTGTTTCCTGATTTGTCTGTGGCATAAATTCCAGCATCGGTTGCTGCCCAATACAGATTTGCTCCATCAAATACAACACTAGACACAGCGAGTATCTGCCGTTGCCAACGAATAGCGCCTGTCTTTTTGTCAATGGCGTAAGCCCCTCCTGTGATCGAAGCGGTATAGATTGTGTCTCCAATGATCAGGGGAGGAGTATCAACATCAATAAATTGTTTATTATTATTTTTTAATGAAGTTATCCAGACGGATGTGCCGTTTTGAGTTCGAAGCGCGACTAAAGTTCCATCAGAAAGCCCTGCGAATAAGAAATCATCTTGAACAACAACACCGGAATTACCATATGATGTGTATTTGTTTTGTGCTTGAGCTTTGTAATGCCATAAGAATGTGCCCTGCTTTGCATCGATGGCATAAATATAATCCTTATTCGTAGAGAAAAAGAGTTTTCCGTCTTTATGTACAGGCGATTTCGATACAATACCTGTGGTCTTATAGCTCCAATTTTGCGTGCCATCTTCTAACGAAAGAGACATGATATAGCCATCGCTCGTTGCCACAAAAAGAATCCCTTGGGAAACCAAGATTTCAGCACTAATGATACCAATATCTTGTTTTTTCCAAACAACAGCTCCTGTTTGGGCATGTAAAGCATATAAAACACCGTGTGGTGATCCGACGTAAACACGATTAGCAAATACTGTTGGCGTTGCTAATTCTAGCATGTTTTCGTTGAACGAAGTTTTTCTGATCTGTTTTTTCCAGTTCAATTGAAGAACGTCTTCTGCGACATCTGACGTTAAACTCGTCATGGAAGGATCAGAATATGCAGACATGTGAGAACAAGATGCCAATGTCATAATACACAGAAAAAAACCAATCCAATGACGCATGATCTTCTATTCTTTAGGCAATGTTGCTAAACGATTACGTGCATAGTCGGCGAATCTGTCATCGTATTTGTTGGAATCAGAAACAGTGATTACTTTTTGATAAATGGCTACTGCTTCTTTGGTTTTTTTGAGAAGTTGAAGGACTCTTCCTTCGTGATATACAAATCTTGGAAGCGATTGTGTATTTACTTTGCCTTGGATCTCTTTGATTTTTTTGAGCAATTTTGTTAATGCTGATTTTTGATTAGTTTCTTTCTTCATTGCCTGTGCCTCTAAGGCAAACACAATACCTTCATATCCTGCAATACGATCTTGGGTTAATGTCATTGCATCAATATAGGCTTTGTACTGTTCAATCGCTTCGGTGAATCGATCATTGTCATATAAAAAATTCCCATATATTAATTTTGCATAATCTACAACATCTGTTGAAGCATAGATAGATTCAGAATCCATTAGGTCATTGAATTGTGCTAATGCAGCAGTCGCATCAAGAGAGCTGTCACCACTATTGTTGGGTGCGTTCATTTTCTGTAATTTTTCTTTAAGAGCCTCTGAACCAACATCGATTTTCATGGGTTCTTTTTTGTCGGTTGCTGCAAGATAGTCATTCGTTACAGTTTCATAGAGATCGGTTGCAGATTCGTTTGTGTTCCGAATCTCGGTTTGATATCGAGTCACGAAATAAAGAAGTATCAGACCCAGTACAATGAACACCACAATATGGGTTTTATGTGTTTCTATCCATTGTACTGCAGGCGACATTGTCTCAACGAAAACATCGGTTTCAGTTTCGGGATTGCGTCTCATGTTACCTTTATTTTTTGCCATAATTTCTCATATACCTATCTGTGAATGTAATCGATGTTTTGATCTATACTGAACCTCTACATGGTGTCAAACAAACTAGAGTATTGACTAAGAACAATTGATATACAGCAATGCTAACAAGAATTACTCTCTTTGCCATGATATTTGAGGATAGATATGACAAGAATCTAGTTTGTTCGATGTGCTTGTTCTATACTGGCCTCTTGCAAGATCTCAAACATTCTATGATAACAGGTATTGTTGTTGTGATTTTCTTTGTATCTACCAGCTACCTATTTCCCTCTGTTGCAAAGGCACAATATGTTACATCGTTTTCTCATGGAATCAGCTTAACAACAGATGATTATGGGCCCGCGTGGCAAAACCGTCATCGATATCGATTTGGGGATTCTTTTGGAATAAACACAGCTATCGATGCAACATATCTGGTTAATGATGAATCTTTTCTCGCTAATATTAGTGTTGGTGGTTTTTATATGTTGGATATTTTACAACATGTCCCTGAAATCTGGCTCGATGTTGGCAATCAATTCAGTATAGACGAAAAATTAGAACCTTTTATACGAATAGGTATCGGAATTGATTGGCTGCAAAATCGCAGTTTATCCCTAGGAACACAGTTTTCAGCAAAATTTCATGAAAACACCCCACCGTTTTATTATGTGGGAATTCGATTAACGACCTGGTTTATGCGATTTTAAGTTTGTGACTTGCTTTGATGACAACCCAAACAGGACTGCCCTCAAATCCGTAATGTTGTCGCATTTGATTGGCAACAAATCGCTTATAGGCTTTGGTGATTGAATCAGGACGACTCACCCACAAGATAAATGTTGGAGGATCAACGCCTCCTTGTGTGAGGTAATAAATACGCACTGAACGACCTTTATGTGTAGGCGGAGGATGTCTTTCACAGACATCTTGAAAGAAGCGGTTTAATTTAGCCGTAGACACACGATATCGCCTATCGGAAACAACTTGGTTCACTGTGTTCATCAATTTGTCAAAGCCTTGTCCTGTAAGTGCAGAAACAGAAACAACTTTTGCATAAGATAGAAATGGAAGTCGATCTTTGATTTGTTCGTGCAGAGGTTGTATTGACGAGACTTTGTCAGATTTATTCAATGCAATAATAATAGATGAACCACTTTCTTCGATGAGTCCTGCTATTTTACTGTCTTGAACTGTAATGCCTAAGGTTGAATCAATGACTAAAATAGTGACATCAGTTTCTTTCAGCCGTGACAACCCTATAGATATTGAAATGCGTTCAACAGCTTCACCGCGGCTTGCTCTCCTTCGGATGCCTGCTGTATCAACCATTTTGTACGCTTGCTCATTGTAATGACACAAAACATCAATGGGGTCTGTTGTTGTTCCTGGTGTTGAATCTACGGCACTGCGTTCTTCTCCTGAAAGACGGTTCATCATGGAAGATTTGCCTGCATTAGGTTTTCCCAAAAAAGAAATTCGAATAGGTCTGTCAGGATTGTCTCGATATTCTTGAGCTAAGTGCAAATCCTTGTGTTTTTCTACAACAACGTCATTGATAATCTCTTCATCATTATTGATCACCTTGGTCACATTCTGATCGAGGTCATCGCCTATAGCATCTGCCATAGCATCAATAAGATTATCGGCACCACGTCCATGTGCGGCAGAAACAGCAATGGTTGGATCAAACCCCAACTTATAAAAATCAGACATAAGCAAATCAGATTTTGCAGTGTCAATTTTGTTTACAACACAGATGACAGGCTTGCTTGTTCGTCGCAAAATCGTTGCAACATCATAATCATCAGGCATAATGCCTGTACGACCATCGAGAACAAACAAAATCACAGAGGCTTCTTCAATAGCAATCTCTGTTTGTTCTTTAACTCTAGAAAACAAATTTGATTCATCGGCTGAAAGATCGATTCCACCGGTATCAACAATTTGAAGTGACAATGCTTTTGCTGTTCCATATCGACGATCACGTGTAACCCCTGATGAATCATGTACAAGCGCAGCTCTGCCCCCGACTAATCTATTAAACAACATGGATTTGCCAACGTTAGGTCTTCCTATAATGGCGATGATTTTATCTGACATTTTATTTATGTATACCCCATGCGTCGCAAGCCTTGGTTGTTATGTGACCAAGAATGGGACACACGTACAACAAGGTCAATATGTGATTCACATTGAAGCATAGTTCCAATGATTTTTCTGGCTTTGGTTCCTATTTCTTTGATTCGTTGACCTTTTTTTCCGATAACGATGCTTTTCTGTGATTCACTTTCAACGTAAATAACCGCACGGATAATAATATCATCTTTAGTTTTGTACTCTTCTATCTCATTGACGACGACTGCACTTGCATATGGAAGTTCATCTTCAAGTTGTAGGTATATTTGTTCACGTACCATTTCTGAGATCAAAAACAATTCTGATCTGTCTGTAACCATATCAGTGGGAAACAGACGGTGACCTTGCGGCAATGTTTTGGCAATACAATGAAGCAATATATCAACACCATTTCCAGTAAGTCCTGAAATAGGAATGATCTCTTGAAATCGTCCAGATTTTGAACAGGTCTCCATGAAAGGTAGCATGTTTTTCTTGTTAGATACTTTGTCTACTTTGTTGAGTGCAATGATTGCTGGAACGTTTGTATGTTTGACAGCAGACAGATTCAATAGATCATCCAAGGCTGTTTTTTTAGAAGCATCAACAATGAAAAGCATCAAATCGCAATCGCCTGCAGCTGTTACTGCTTCATTGCTCATATACGCTCTTAATGCGCCGCGTCCTATTTGTATGCCTGGTGTATCTACGAAAACAATTTGAGCGTTATAATCCTCTTGATCAGATGTGATGTTTTTAATGCCCATAATCCGATTTCGTGTTGTGTGCGGTTTGGGTGACACAGCAACAAGATGCGTGTTTAAGATTTGATTGAGCAGTGTTGATTTCCCTGTGTTTGGTTGTCCAATAATAGAACAAATTCCAACATGATCGATATGGTTTTCGTTGTTCATAAATTCACATGTTTAAAATAAATCACCAAAGCATCGTTGTTGTGATAAAAATTTGAAATTCGCCCTACTTCTTTGTAGTTGTGCCGTCCATAAAACTTCTGAGCGGCGTGATAATTTTCCAACTCAGAAGTTTCAATACGAATCCCTGTAGCCTTAGCTTCAATGAGAAGAGTTTCCATGGTTTGTAGGAGCTTGCTTGCGATTCCTTGATGTCTGTGGGATTTGTGTACTGCGATCCAGTACAGATCATAAGTTGAATTTGTCATAGGTGTAGGTCCGTAGCAAATATATCCTACGATTTTTTCGTTATCATATCCAATCACAAAACAATAATCTCCGTTAGCTTTTTCAAGAGTCTCATCCACCAATTCTGAAGCAACTGTGATTTCAGATTCATTGAATGTAGAATCGCTACGTAGCACTTGTTCAATGCCATTACGATCACTAAGTATTAGAAGTGTAGTTTTGATTTGCATAACGTTTCCATGCAAGCTCGCAAATAGAACCAACCAATTGTGGATAATCCAACCCTGATGATTGTGCGGTCAATGCAAAACCTGCTCCGACTGATATATCACAATTGGGATTTATGTCGATTACCCAAGGATTGCCTTTGTTGTCAATACGCATGTCAACACGACCAAAATCACGAATAGCGAGTGCTTGATAAGAGGCTAATGCAGCGTGTTTGATTTTTGATGTAATCATCTCAGATGTATCGCGTAAAGGGATGGATATTGTTCCAAGATAGTCGATATGAGATTCGTCCCATTTAGCGGCATATGAAACAATATGAGGCCTCTCTTTGGGTAATTTGTCGAAATCAATTTCACGCAATGGAAGCACTTGAGCCGTTGCCCCATTTCCCATCACAGTTGCATTGATTTCACGACCGTCAATGTATGTTTCAACAATAACAGCTTGTTTATGTTCGGCAATGAGTGTTTTGGCAATCTCAAAGAGCTCTTGATTATTATGTACAATGTTTTTGTCACTGATTCCCAATGATGCGTCTTCGTGAATCAATTTCACAAACGCAGGAAATTCATATGACCATTGATTGGCATCTGATGCATTGTTCAAAACTTTATAACGAGGTGTGGCAATATTGTTTGCACATAAAATCTCTTTGGTGCGCTGTTTTTCCAAAGAAAGACATAGGCTCATGGCATCTGATCCTGTGTAAGGGATGTGATACATGTCTAACAGTGCTGGAACAATAAATTCATTGGTTGAGTTTGTTGCCAATGATTCACAAATGTTAAAAACAAGATCAACGTTTTGTTTTTTGATAGATTCAATAACATCAATCAAATCTGTGCCATCAGTGTCCATCAGTGATGTTTTAAATCCATACGAAGACAATGCTTCTTGCACGGCAACAGCTGACTGTCTAATGGCGACTACGTCATTTGTAGCCTCTGTTGTTTTTTCCCAATCCGAATTGAATAGCACTGAAACATGTCGATTTGAGTGTGTCATATTATTGCAATGTGTTTAATCTGTGACATAGGTTTGATCCAATCAGATTCGCTAGTTGAGGCAATGTTGGTATGGTTAAGTTTTGTGTAGCACATTGTTCAGAAACAGATGTGAATGTTGTTTTCTTTTCTCCACAAGGAATTATCCATTGCCAATCGGTGGAGCGTGGCAATATATTCAATGAAAATCCGTGAATGGAAACATAGCGTCGCACATGGATACCACAAGACAGTATTTTGTGATTGTCAATCCAAATGCCAGCCGGATTGAGCTTCCATATTGCTTTTTTAATCCCTAGTTCAAGCAATGTTTCAATAATGGTTGAAGCAACGGTTTTAAGATACGCTACAATACCCGCCTTAATGTAAACAACGGGATAAATCATCAGTTGGTCAAACCCATGATATGTCACCGCTCCACCACGGTTAGTTCGCTCTAACTGTATGTTTTTTTGTTCCATCAAAATAGATATGTCTGTCAAAACATCGGAGTCTTTAGCATGGTTTCCTAAAGTAATGACTGGAGGGTGTTGAAGTAGCAATATTTTTTGTGCGTGTTTGTTTCCATTTAATACCTCTTTGCGGCGTTCTTCTTGAAAAGATACAGCATTTTGATATGGGACTGTTCCCATCCACTTCCATGTAAGCATGTTCATTGCGAGTTAACACTGGGAAAAGCTGTATCATCCACATGAAAAACGGATATTGTTTCTTGTGTAATCCCAATTT
>JABAAV010000058.1 GCA_014238595.1 Myxococcales bacterium
GATGTTTTGCATAAAAACAGCAATGAAGAGTGGCCATTGATTCATACCTTGTTGAAGGATGATGTTTATCAGACAACCTATGTCAATGCGTTACAGCAATCGTTGCGAGGGTTTATAGAAGAAGACACAATCGTTCCTTATCTTATAAATCTTCATAGGATGATTACCCCTTATGTGATTGGAGATAACGGCGAGCAGTCAACTCATACACATATCGATTCTATTGCTGATTTTGAACATTCGTTGGATGTGTTGATTAATCATTTTCGTTCAAGAAGAGCACATGTCTCTGACGTGTTGGAGTCGATGCAGCGTTAATGTTCTAAAAAACGATGTGATGTTTAGCGCCTCTTTCATGCATCAATAATCCCCTTGTTTGTACGTTTTGATAGCGATTTATTGAGAAGTCTACTTGCAGAATTTTGAAGATTTGTATTAAAGTTCTCCAAAGTAATGACGAATGAAAGGTTTCTTCTTATGAAAAAGAAACAATGGGTTTTATGTCTTGTCGGTTTGTTTTGGTGTGCGAATGTATCTGCCGAAACGTCAGATTCTGAAAAATCTGAACTAGAGAAAACAGAAGCCTTAAATGAGATAAAGTTTGCAGAAGCTTTGAAACAAGACACCACCATTGTGTCACCCAATCATGCTCATTTAATTTCTGTCTCTTCAAAAGAATCGGCATTTTTGCCAGATATTTCTGCGGTTTTAACGATGGGGTTTTGGTATTTTTCGGATGAGCCGACACCACGATTAGCAGCGCATGAACCGTCACATGAGACGCATGGGCTTCGTTTTGACATGCAAGAATTTGAATTAGCGTTCCAATCTAATATTGATCCTTATATTCGAGGTGAATGTTTCTTGGCACTCGGATTACATTCCGTTGAGATTGAGGAATGTTTTTTGAGAACAGTGGCGTTGCCTTGGAATTTACAAGCAAAATTAGGATCGTTCTATGCAGAATTTGGAAGGTTTAATACGCAGCATTTTTTAGAAACACAGCCCTTTGTGGATATGCCTTTAGTCAATCGTCGTTTTTGGGGCGGTGAACAATGGCGTGGTCTTGGGTTTGAAGTGTCATGGATTACGCCGCTGCCTTGGTTTAGTGAACTTGTTTTTGATATGATAACCGCAGGAAATGAAGTCAGCTTAAATGTTCCATTACAAGCAACAGAGACGCTTGCTGATTTTGTACATCTCATTAACTTTAAACAATTTTTCCCATTGTCTGACACATGGTCGATCCTGTGGGGGCTTTCTATGGTGGTTGCTCCGAATAATGCCCGTGGGCATTATGGTGCTTCAACAGGGCATGGGCATGATGCTCATCAAACGGATGGTTCGATGTCTTTGTTTCGCGATGCTCAATGTACCATCGATTGCAACACATATGACAATGGCATAGGTATAGGTATAGGTGAATTAAACCTCGATGACCATAGTCACTTTTTCGGTAGTGATCTTTATGTGAAATGGCGTGATCATGCGACGATACGCTCTGTTGCATTGCAATCAGAATATATTATGCGTCATTCCAATGTCGGTGGTGATGATTATCGTGAAAGTGGCTTTTACACGCAGATAATGGCACGGCTTAGCAAGCATTGGGAAATTGCAGGACGGTTTGATTTAATTGGATTGTTTTCATCGAAACCGTCTGCACATGGACATGATGATTACGCTTCGCACGCTTCGCCTGCTACCGATGACATGCCTACCGATGACATGCCTACCGATGACATGCCTACCGATGACATGCATGCTGATGACATGCTGCTTCTTGATTTTACACCTGTCGTTCAACAACGAATCGGTGGCGCAATTTCTTATTACTTCTCAGAATTTCAACGTTGGCGCCTCCAATACAATTATGATATTTACAAGCCAGCAATGATGGCGCATGATAGAAATGTCCATGAAGTATTTCTTCAATATCAATTTGTTATGGGTGCACATGGGGCACATCCTTTTTAATTGAACTCAGCACGCTATGATCAAAAAACATTATTCTACGGTTGTCATTGTATGGTTGATGAGTTGTTTAATCGCTCCATTGGCTGATGCTAAAACCAATGTTGTGACCTCAACTCCAGGGTTGGCAAGTTTAGTTAAAGAAGTTGGTGGTGATCATGTCTCCATCACTAGTCTTGCTCATTACAAACAAGATCCACATTTTGTCGATGGACGGCCAAGTTTTTTGCTTAAACTTAATCGCGCTGATTTAGTCATTTATATTGGTCTTGGGTTAGAGATAGGGTGGCTACCTCCATTAATCCGTGATTCAAGAAATGCAGCTATTCAAGCGGGTAAAGTTGGCAATCTAGATGCTTCTACAATTTGTGGTCCTTTGTTAGATAAAAGCACAGGTAAACCGGATCGTAAATTCGGAGATGTACATCCACAAGGAAATCCTCATTATTTATATTCACCATGGTATGCCTTGCGGACTGTCGAAAATATTGCCCAAAGGCTTTCTTTGATTGATCCGAAAAATAAACGTAATTACTATGACAATTTGAAACAATTTACGAAAGCACTTAAAGCCAAGGTTAGCCGTTGGGAAAAAACAATGAGTCGGTATAAAGGTAAACCTATTGTTGGATACCACAAAAGCCTTATTTATCTTGTTGATTGGTTGGGACTCAGTCAAGCAGGGTATATGGAACCTTTGGCAGGTATTTCTCCGACACCAAAACATTTAGCACGACTAGCAACACATATGAAACAAAACAATATACGTATCATCATGAGTGAACCGTGGTACGATTCAAAGGTCGCTCAAGTTTTTGCAGAAACTGTAAATGCGTTGTTAATTTCTTTGCCTGGCGATGTTGGTTCGGAGAACACCGCAACATATCTAGGATGGATCAATCACTTGATCAATCAGTTAGATGTTGGGTTTAAAAAAGTCTATCATAGTGAGGAGCGATAATCATTGCTGATGCTACATCTACTCAATCAACAATGAATCAAGATTCATCACCTGTTGTTGTCGTTAATCAATTAATGTTTGGTTATGCAACGCCAATGTTTCCACCGGTAACATTCTCTATTGCACAGGGAGAGATTGTTGGCATTATTGGACATAACGGAAGTGGCAAAAGCACATTGCTTAAAACATTGTGTGGCATTATTCCTGCGTTGGGAGGCGATGCCGTGGTTCCAAACAATAAGATAGGCTATATTCCACAATGCAATGAAATCAATATGTTGGTTCCATTAACAGCACTCGAAGTTGTTGCGCTGAATTTGGTACCCTCACTCGGATATCGAAAACTGTTACGAAAATCTCATTATGATCAAGCACAAAAAGCATTAGAGCGCTATGGCATCGGTGCATTACGGAATACGTTGTTTCGAGAGATGTCGGGTGGTCAACGACAACGGGTGCTTTTAGCGCGCGCTTTAGTGATGAATCCTACGTTGTTATTGTGTGATGAACCAACAACAGGTCTTGATCCTCAAACCAAGAAACAATTGTTTGAAGAGTTTTGCTTTGTTAGCAAAGAGCAAGGGATTACGATTATCTTTACGACGCATCAAGTCCAAGAAGTCCACGATATTGCCACCACGTTAATTTCAATGGATCACGAGAATGTGTTGTTTGAGATAACGCAATCTGAGGTGAATCAATAACAACTATGACTGATATTGATATAGGATTTTTAGAAAGCAGCGCCTTATGGCGTGATGCTGTATTATCTGCATGTCTTGGTGGTGTATTGCTTGCCTATCTTGGTTTTTTTATTGTTACGAACCATGCTTCTTTTGTTAGTGCAACGGTATCGCAACTTGCAGGGCTTGGTGTTGTTTTGTCAATATTTCTCGGCGCAGTGATTGGTGTTTCAATCTCTCCATTAATTTTGCCGATAGTGTTAGGGATGGCAGGTGCAACGTTGTTTGCTTTGCCAAAAACATCTTCGCAAATTCCTACCGATGCAATACTTGCTTCTGTGATGATTGGTGCTTCGGCCTTGGTATTTATTTTTGCACGGTACTTGTCACAGGATTATCAACATATTCAAAAAGTATTATTTGGAGATGCTGTGATTGCATCAAAAGAAGAACTTTATTCGTTGATTATTGTGTCAGGTTTTGTGTTAGTCACGCATGGAATGTTCAGACAGCGATTGTTGTTTGTTTTGTTCGATCCACAAACAGCAAAAATGCGTGGAATGAATGTGAATCTATGGGGATGGTTTTTGGGTCTTTCCATTGGATTGTCAGTGGCACTTGTCACACGAAGTTTAGGTGCATTACCAACATTTGCTTTTAGTGTTATTCCTGTTGTGTCCGCACTGTTAATTGTTTCACGTGTACGAACAATTATGTGGGTATCTTGTAGTGTGGCATTGTTGTCGGCTTTTTTTGGCTATTACATCGCCTTTGTTCAAGATTTGCCCGTTGGATCAAGCATGGTCACCGTAATGATTGTTATATTGGTGTGTTCCGCAATAGGACGCTTGTTGATTAAACGGTGGCGTTGTTCTAATTGAAGATAATGAAGGTCATGATACTGTGATATGAGATGTTCCGTTGTCTGTTAATATCTCTTGTCAGCAATTATGGTAAAAGCATTATGTCCGGTAACATATATTTTAAGATCAAAGCTGGATAAAGGATTTTAAATGGTATTAGGATTAATTATTGTAGGCATTGTCCTGCTTGTTTTGGTGGTGGTCGCTTTGTTTCGAGTGATGTCATCCACAGGACGTTCAAAGCATGAAGAAGATAGAATGTTGCGTATTCAAGAAGTGATTCGAACGCAAGCACATGAAGGACGCAAAGAGCATCAGGTTCATGCCGATGCATTAAGAACTGAAATACGAGAATCAATAAAACAGATTGATAGTTTTGTTGGCGGTCGGTTAGATCAAATTTCTACATTACAACAAGGCAAACTCGATCATTTTTCGATGCAGTTGAAAAACAACACCGAGTTGTTGAACAAACAACAAGATGCGTTACGAAAAACATTAGATGACAAGTTGACCAATCTTCAACAGGGCAATGAGCAAAAGCTTGATGCAATGCGGGCTATGGTTGAAGAAAAACTACAAGGTACGTTGGAAAAAGGGTTGGATCAATCGTTCAAACAGATCAGTGAACGTCTAGAGCAGCTTCGTGAAAGTTTAGGCGAAATGAAAACGTTAGAAACTGGCATATCAACACTTAATCGTGTGTTAACCAATGTAAAAACACGAGGTACATGGGGTGAAATCCAATTGGCCGCATTGCTTGAGAATATATTGCCGAATAACCAATATGAAACTAATGTTAAAGTTAATCCTGAGCGTGATCATCGTGTGGAATTTGCGATATGTCTCCCCGGCAAAAAAGATGATGATAAGCCTGTTTATCTTCCCATTGATGCAAAATTTCCCAAAGAAGATTATGAACGATTAATTGATGCATCCGAATCAGGCAATGGCGATGCTATTGTCAAAGCTGGTAAGGCTTTAGAAAATCAGATTAAAAAATCGGCCAAAGATATTCACAGCAAATATATTGCGACTCCCTATACAACAAATTTTGCTGTGATGTATTTGCCTACGGAAGGATTGTTTGCCGAAGTTATTCGTCGTCCAGGGCTTAGTGATGTCATTCAACGTGAATACAATGTTACCATCGCAGGCCCTACAACATTTTCCGCATTGCTCAATAGTTTGCAGATGGGCTTTCGAACATTGGCCATTGAAAAAAATTCAAGCAAAGTCTGGGATATTCTTGATAAAGTCAAAACTGAGATTGGAAAATTTAGTGAATCACTGGATGCTGTGAAAAACAATTTAGCCACGGCTAGTCGTAATATGGATAAAGTCTATACGCGTACAAGGGTTTTGGATAAAAATCTAAAACAAGTTGAAGAACATTCGATGCAAGAGAGTTTGATATCACGAAGCCCTTCTGATGATATCAATCATTTGGCAATGACCAATGACACTGAATAGTCATTGAACGGATCATTAATCTTTTGATTCATTACCCAAAGAGGGTTTAAGTTGCTGTGATGCGGCGATGGTATGGCTTAAATGGTAATGTGATCACATGGAGGAATAATCCGAAAACGCCCCATGCTAAAGTACGGGTTCGATACATGAGTGCTAAAAGAAGACCTAATGGGTGTGGTATTCCTAAAAGAACAAATGCGCCAAGGACACTCAATTCATTAGAGCCTAACCCTTGAGGAATAAAAAACAAAAAGATGGCACTAAAGGTTAGCATGGTCATAATGATGGCAATCGTTTCTACTGTTAATGAGATGTCAAGTAGATGCAACATGACCATAATTTCTACAATAGAAACGATGCGCGCTAGGAGCTTAAGCATCAGAGCCGTTATCAATCGTGAATAAGATATATACGTTATCGTCCATGGTGTTTTCAGAACAAAACGGGCTAAGAATGTTGACATGATTTTTGAAGAATTTTGAGAAAAAGCAAGCCATAACAAAAATATACCGCCGAGAAATGTTATGATACTCGCTAAAAACAATAACGTTGTGGTCGTACTTGCTTCAAGATAATAGATGCTTATCAAGGCTAATACACAGCCCACAAGACATCCTGATCCTGCTTGGATAATTCGATCAAGAACTAATGCAGCGGATAATGTTTCTTTTTTTATTACATGAGATAGCTGTGAAAATTTAATCGGTTCACCACCAAATCCTCCCAATGGAAGTAATGCATTGTATCCTTCTCCAACAATTTGATTGTAAAACAATGCTGTGATGGATGTTTTTTGTGGAATTAAAACACCTAATGTACAGGCATTGATCATCAATAAAATGGGCATAAAGACAAAGAGCCAAACCAAATTCCATCCTAGGTTAGTGTACGCATTAAACAATTGGTGCATTGGATAATAATGCATCAGTGACAAGATCGTAATCGTCCCAATAACAATAGCAAAAGATTGAATAGGCAAAGCACCTTCATTGACGTTTTGTTTTCGTAAGGAAACAAGGGTGTCGATACTAGAGAGTAGCGAAAATCCTAATGAGATATTCCATAACAATGTTGGTGCATTACCCAGTAAAAGAATCACAACTAAAACAGCTTGTATGATTGGCGTGCGAACGAACAATGTCCATATACGATGTTGTGTTGTGTTGTTTGTTTTGTATAGATTGTTCACCACAGAGGCTGCGTTGTTTGTGGTGCGACGGATCAATTGTGTCAGACGAATTGATGTAAATCCTCCCAGCCAAAATTGCACAATCACTAAACTGAGAATCAGGATATGACCTGTTTTGAGATAAACACTGAATCCTAGTGAGACGAAAAAAACGGTGGGTAAAATAATAGGTGTTATCAAACAACAAAGATGGCTTAATCGCTGCTCGGATCGTTGCGTTAATACATCGTGACTACTGGCCTCAAACAAGATTGCCGCTTGGAATAATAAACTGCCAATGATCAAGGTTCCCCATGAATTGCTATGGATGACATAGCTAGAGAGTAATGTCAGTAGCACACTGATCAACGAAATATGATGCGGTAACGCTGTGGTGTATCGCAACAAAAACGTTGATAGCTGAGTTATAACAGGACGATTCATCGTGCGACAAGCATTGCGTATCGGTGACAAAGACACAAGTTATCATGCCATGGAGCTGTATCGATGAACATATAAACAGCCATATAGCCTTCCTTGATTTAAGATGCTGAACAAATGCAACAATGATCGATCATAGTTCTGATTGTGGGGAGATGTAACAAACTGTTATGTTAAGCATGTGATATGAGGCAGTACAATGTCGGGATGATCACAGGCAATCACACAATCAAATTGTGAATTGTCTGCTGTGCAATCGTCGAATCCTGCTTGTGGCGTGACTTACATCGTGTTGAGACAACGTGCACCAGAGATGCTGCTTGCTAGTACAGTGGTGAGACGGGGCAGTGTAATCGCAATGGATTGTTAGTACAGTAGTTTTCGCAGTGATCATAGTGTGCAAGGTCAGGATGATCACAAGCAATTAAACACTCAAATTGTGAATTGTCTGCTGTGCAATCTTCGAGTCCAGCTAATGGCGTGACGGCATCGTATTGAGGCAATGTGACACCATAAATATCAGCGAGATCTTCTTCATGGATTCTTTGGCTTAGAAATAAATCGCCAATTTTGAATAGAACGTCACTATCTCGATTAATATTACCATCTTGATCAATAAAACCTTCATGATTAACAAACCCTTGATTAATAAAAGCAGTCACAAGATAGGGGCTGTCTTTGTCAAGAAATGCGGTAGGTCCTGTGATGCAATAGTTTAATGGCAATTGGAAAGGTCCGGGCTCAACCGTGACTCCAGCTAGGGGATCATATAGAGTGTCTCCATCAGTAAGAGTAATCACAGCTTCTGCTGTATTGGAAAAGGTTACCGGTTCGTTATAGGCACCAGGATGATCTGTGTCTCGGATTATCTGTCCACAAACCAAGAGTGCCTCTCCTTCAGGAATAGTCGTCGGTGCCGCACAGATTGGATTATCATCATAACATGTTGTATCGTCATGAAAGCAGGCTGTCATGGTAAAAACACAGAATGATACACTCAACAAGAGTAAATAACGATGACACAATGGTTGTATTGATTTAAACATACTTGCCTCATAGCATGTACAAGATGTTGTTTCAAGATGAGGCTCTGTGTCTCAGATTATCTTCCCACAACAGTGATGCCGTTGGACGGTGATGGATTGTCAGCACAGTAGTTTTCGCAGTGATCATAGTGTGCAAGGTCATGATGATCACAGGCAATTAAACAATCAAATTGTGAATTGTCTGCTGTGCAATCGTCGAATCCTGCTTGTGGCGTGACTTACATCGTGTTGAGACAACGTGCACCAGAGATGCTGCTTGCTAGAGCAGTGGTGAGACGGGGCAGTGTAATCGCAATGGATTGTTAGTACAGTAGTTTTCGCAGTGATCATAGTGTGCAAGGTCAGGATGATCACAAGCAATTAAACACTCAAATTGTGAATTGTCTGCTGTGCAATCTTCGAGTCCAGCTAATGGCGTGACGGCATCGTATTGAGGCAATGTGACACCATAAATATCAGCGAGATCTTCTTCATGGATTCTTTGGCTTAGAAATAAATCGCCAATTTTGAATAGAACGTCACTATCTCGATTAATATTACCATCTTGATCAATAAAACCTTCATGATTAACAAACCCTTGATTAATAAAAGCAGTCACAAGATAGGGGCTGTCTTTGTCAAGAAATGCGGTAGGTCCTGTGATGCAATAGTTTAATGGCAATTGGAAAGGTCCGGGCTCAACCGTGACTCCAGCTAGGGGATCATATAGAGTGTCTCCATCAGTAAGAGTAATCACAGCTTCTGCTGTATTGGAAAAGGTTACCGGTTCGTTATAGGCACCAGGATGATCTGTGTCTCGGATTATCTGTCCACAAACCAAGAGTGCCTCTCCTTCAGGAATAGTCGTCGGTGCCGCACAGATTGGATTATCATCATAACATGTTGTATCGTCATGAAAGCAGGCTGTCATGGTAAAAACACAGAATGATACACTCAACAAGAGTAAATAACGATGACACAATGGTTGTATTGATTTAAACATACTTGCCTCATAGCATGTACAAGATGTTGTTTCAAGATGAGGCTCTGTGTCTCAGATTATCTTCCCACAACAGTGATGCCGTTGGACGGTGATGGATTGTCAGCACAGTAGTTTTCGCAGTGATCATAGTGTGCAAGGTCATGATGATCACAGGCAATTAAACAATCAAATTGTGAATTGTCTGCTGTGCAATCGTCGAATCCTGCTTGTGGCGTG
>JABAAV010000059.1 GCA_014238595.1 Myxococcales bacterium
GTAGTATTAACTACTGGAGTTATGATGGGTGGAGCGTGGGCATATGAAGCATTAAGTTTTGGTGGATTTTGGGCATGGGATCCTGTCGAAAACTCTGCACTTATTCCTTGGTTTACTGCAACAGCCGTATTGCACTCAATTATTATTCAAGAACAACGTGGTTCCATGAAAATTTGGAATGCCTTTCTTATTATTGCCACATTCTTTTTAACTATTTTTGGAACATTCATGACACGAAGTGGCATTGTCCAATCGGTTCATGCGTTTGGCGAAGACAACGAATTGGCTTTGCTTTTCATTCTTTTCATGGTGGTAATTTTAGTGTTTTCACTAGGATTGTTATTGTTTCGTGTTCCAAGATTAAAATCTCAAACATCATTTGATTCATTTGTTTCTCGAGAATTTGCATTTCTTCTCAACAATTGGATTTTGTTAGGCTGTGCTATCTTTGTGTTGTTTGCCACAATGTTTTCTACAATTTCAGAAAATTTAACAGGGCAACGTGTGACTGTTGGTCCTCCGTTTTTCAACAAATGGATGACGCCACTAGGGTTGGTATTGGTCTTGCTTTCTGGGGTTGCACCGTTGCTTGCTTGGCGTAAAACCACTGTAGAACGATTGAAAACACAAATGCTCACACCGTTTTTAGTATCTGTTGGAACAGTGATCTTAATCGCTATTGTATTTCCAAAAACGAGAGTTACGAATGCAATGTGGTCTAATACAATTCAAGTGCCACTATCATTGATCTGTTTTGGAATTGTGATGTTTACGTTGATGACTTGTATTCAAGAATTTCGCAAGGGTGTTCGAGTGCGTCGCAATCAAACAGGAAGCGGTCATATGACATCATTGATAGGTATTATGATGAGCCGTCGCCGTCGTTATGGTGGATATCTTGTACATATGGGTGTTGCTGTTATGTTTATTGGGTTTGCGGGCAAAGCTTATGAACTAGAAAAAGATTTCACCTTTACGCGTGTCGGTGAAACGATTGAAGTTCGACAATATACATTGGAATATACTGATAAGTTGTCAAAAACAAGAGACGATCATAAAACAGCATGGACAGCTGGCATTACAGTGTATGAAAACAATGAAAAAGTTGCTCGACTTGAACCGGCACGATGGATTTATGGAAAATTACCCGATCAACCAACCACCGAATCGGCCATTAGTCACATGGGTCTGGATGACATATATTTGGCATTGTTAGGATTTGATGAAGAATCTGTTAATTTTCGTTTGTTCATTAATCCACTCATTCAATGGGTATGGATCGGATTTATGATATTGTCGCTAGGAACGTTTGTTTGTTTGATCCCCGAATCAATGTTGGGGCGACTCAAAGCATCACCATCACCCCTAGAGCCTCTTCATGGAGATGGATCAAACGTATGATCTTGCCGTTAATAATAATTGCAGGGTTATTTTTCGAATCAATATTGAGGCAACTCAACACATCACTACAAATGCCTTCGCAAGTTGTATGTCGTGTGGTCATCGTATTATGTCTCACAGGATTTGGCATGAACACTGCATATGCACAAGCCACTGTTTATGAAGATAACAATACGATTGGTCATGGTGGTGCGTCTGCGGCACATCTTAACCGTCCAGAAAACATTGACAACAATGATGAGAAATCTCAAAAACTTGCACGTCGTTTGATGAACGATATTGGATGTATGTGTGGTGGGTGTAATAAAGAACCTGTTTTGTCTTGCAAATGTGGATTTGCTGCTCAAGAACGTGGCAAAATTATTGGATTGCTCAAAGGCAAAGATTTAACAACACCCAAACAACAAGAACTTGCCTACAATGAAGTTCGAGATGTTTTTGTCGCAGCATATGGTGGACAACATGTTTTAACATCACCGATTGACGAAGGATTTAATCGCCTTGCATGGATGATTCCTTTGATTGGTTTGGGGTTGGCATTAATATTTCTTTTCATTATTGGAAGACGATGGATAGCCAAAACAGATCAGCTTGTGGGTCAAGACGCCACGATGGACATGGATGTTATTTCAGAAGATTATGAAAACAAGCTGGACGATGAGCTAGCACGACATGATTAAAATCATATGACCGAATGTATAAAGAAACGCGTCTATGGTGCTATTGTATTGACGTTCATTGTTGGAGCGGTCTGTGTGTTGTTTTATTATCAAGGACGCATTAACGCTTCGCCGATTATTCTTGTTATTGGCTGGGCAGCCGTTGTTGTCTCTTGTTATTTCATTGGAAAATCGTTGTGGTTTTATGCCATGCATGATGAACGAGGACTCGATCTTAATCCTCAATATCAAGGAAGACATGCCGATCTTTTACGTGAAAAGAAAGCTGTACTTCGTGCCATCAAAGATACGGAATTTGATTGTGACATGGGCAAAATTTCTCAAGAAGACGCCGAAGCGATTATTATGGTGTATCGCAAAAGAGCGATAGAAGTTCTTCGTGCATTAGAGGAAAGTAATTCATGAAATATTTGTTGATTATTGGTTGTCTTTTGTGTGTTTCACCTGCATTTGCACAATCACAGATGCCTAATCCTAGGCAGATGAGTGGAATTCCTAGAGCACAACCTGGCGATCCTGCAGGACAGCTTATTGTTCGAGTATTACAAGGTAGTGTGGCGGACAATGCGCGCATCGGGACTTACGTCCATTTGACTGGGGTGGCTGTTGATGGAACATTGTCTTATCAAAAACAACCAGTCGACGATGGTGGACGAGCGACATTTGTCAATCTTAAAACAGATGGCAGTATTGCCTATTATGTCAATAGCATCTTAACGAGACAGAAGATACAAGATAGATTGGCATCTCGTGTCATTATGATGCCTCCTCATACAGGTGTTCGTGTGATGTTGGCAGGGCTTTCAATAACCGATACACAGGTGGGCATTGATGAAGCAAGACTATCTTTATCAGATAAAATCGAACAGCCCAATCAAGTCACATTGTCTATCGGAGGACAATATGGAAAATCTGAATCTGCAACTCTAATTAATCTCGTCACATCTGAAGAACAAACACAGATTGTTCCAAACCCTGAACCTTCATTGGGTCAATTGCCACCAAGAAAGACAGGCGTTTTTCGTCAGATTGCTTCTGGAAATAACCATATTTATATTGCGGCAGTTTCTGATGGTCAGCAACGTTATTTTTCACCACCGTTTCAATTAACGCGTGATGCAGGTATTCATAGTTCTGTTTTTGTTTGGGCAACGCCGTTGCTTCTATTTCGTCTCATTGCTGAATTTGAAGATGATAAAGTATGGTTTCAGATGCGCTACACATTGCAAAACACAACGGGTAAACCTTACCGCGATCAGAATAGAAAAGGGATTCTTATCCCTTTTCCATCCAATGCGATAAGTCCTGGTGTTGCAGATGAATATGCACAGCTTGTAGGCGTGCTTGATAATGAAGGATTTTTGTGGCGCAAATCTTTGGCACCAGGATCCAATGTTTTCTTAGGAAGTTTAGGGTTGTCATCTCATGAAGGTGCCTTGTCAACTCAATTTCCTATGCCGTTCGGTGCTATTGAAGGAACTTTTTTCATACAAGAATGGCCTGGTATGACTGTGGTGACTAAGCCATCCATATCTCCACGTACTCATGAAACATCGATCAAAACGAAATTCTCTATGTATGATCAAATATCTTTGATACCTGGTGAATCCTTTGAAATTTCGATGTCTGGATTACCTCTTGCTGCACCATGGATCTATTGGAGCAAATTGTTCGCAGGATTGAGTGCCATTGTCATTGTATTGATTGGCATTAGACTTTTATTTCGACCAAGACAGTCTTAGGAATCACTCTATGGATCGAATTGTTATCAATGCAGTGACAAAACGCTATGACAATCGCCGTGCATTATCGAAAATTACTGTGCAATTTTCACCTAAAACGGTATGTGCATTGATAGGTTCTAACGGTGCGGGTAAATCTACGTTATTAGGTATTTTGTCATCACTCATTAAACCAACATCAGGTGAGATTTCGTATTATCAAGATGATGCAAAACTTTTATCTTCTCAAGTGCGCGGCCAAATAGGCTTTTTATCTCATCAAGCTGCGGTTTATGGGGAACTCAGTGCCATGGAGAATTTGGTGTTTTTTAGCAAACTTTACGGCAATTATTCATTAGATTTTCTCGAAAGTTTTTTTGAACGAGTCGGTATTGATAAGGAAACAAGACATCGAAAAACAGCAGAGTTATCTAAAGGTATGTTGCAACGACTTTCTTTAGCCTTAACATTATTTCATAATCCTAATTTGCTTTTGCTTGATGAACCATTTTCAGGGCTCGATCCCTTTGGTGTAGAGGCATTACAATCAATTTTAAGTACTATCCATCACGAACAGAAAACAGCTTTGATTGTCACGCATGATTTTTCTGCGTTGGATGGTATTTGCAATCGTGTTCTTGTTTTGAAACAAGGACGAATTCAATTTGATGAATATAAAGCCGATGGTTTTTTTGCGCACACAACCTTAGAATCATTGTACAGAGAAGCATGTGCACAATGAACAAGTTGTTTAACAATCGTGTGCGTCATGTTTTGGAGCTTATTGCTAAAGATCTTCGAATTGAATTCCGTCACAGAGAAGTGTTGTACACGATGGTCTTTTTCTCCGTTGTCGTTGTGTTGGTTTTTTCATTTGCTTTTGTCAGAGAAGGACATGCTATTGATAATGTTGCCGTAGGTATTTTATGGATCGCTATTTTATTTAGTGGCACCATTGGTATTTCACGCACATTTGATCGAGAACGACAATATGGAACGATGCGTGCATTGTTATTATCTCCTGCGCTACGAAGTGCCATTTTCATTTCTAAAATGGTGAGTATTACGTTGTTTATGTTATTGACGCAGATTGTGGTGATTCCTTTGATTGCGTTTTTATTTGATGTACCTCTATTGAACCATCTTGGTTATTTGCTTTTGGTCATTTTTCTTGGAATTTTAGGTATTGCTACTGTAGGTACTGTGTTTGCCGCAATGATGCTGTTTTCTCCATCACGTGAAGTGTTGTTACCTGTAGTGTTGTATCCTGTGTTGATTCCATTGTTTATTGGGGCAACTAAAGCCACTGATACATTACTGAGAAATCCTTTAGATATTCCCGTGTTATATTTTTGGTTAAAATTTCTGTGTGTTTTTAATATCGTGTTTTTGTTGATAGCAGTATGGTCATTTGAAGAGTTGGTTTTAGAATGAGAAAAATAATCGTTTTCCTATTAATCGGTTTGTGTAGTGTTGGATTTCCAACAACACTGTATTTGATTTTTTATAAAGCACCGCTTCAAGATGTTTTATATTTTAATCAAAAGATTTTTTATTATCATGTTCCTTCAGCATTCATGATGTTCGTTGCAATCTTTGCCTGTGGGATTGGTTCTGTTTTGTATTTGTGGAAACGTAATCCCCGTTATGATTTTTGGGCACAAACAGGTGCTGAGCTTGCTGTCTTGTTTGGAGCGATTGTTCTCATGACGGGTTCAATTTGGGGCAAAGCTGCTTGGGATGTTTGGTGGCAATGGGATGCACGACTCACATCGTCATTGTTGGTATGGGTTATCATGGTTGCTTATGTGTTTGTTCGTCACTATGGTGGTATCGGTGCAGACAGACTGAGTGCTGGGCTTGCTATTTTTGGTATGATCGATGTGCCATTGATTTATGTAAGTGTTAATATTTGGAGAACTATCCATCCACAGACCAGTGTCGTTCCACAATTAGAAGGCATGATGAAAGTGACTTTTTGGATTAGCGTTTTGTTGTTTTGCGCATTTTTCTCGTTGTTGTTTGCACTGACCATGGCACAAAGAAAAGCGATGGCTCAAATGGATGTTATTCGAGAAAGTGCATTAGATTTAGGTGTGATTGAATAGGAGAGTATGATGTTAATGATGATGCGAATCATGTCAGTATTTTTTGTAATAACTATATTGTTTCCGAATCTGGTCATTGCACAGACAGCCAATGCTAAGACGACATATATTAGTCCAATGCGACAACAATGTATGGATGAAATGAAAAAGGACAAACTGTGGTTGGCCAATATCAAAGCACGTGTTCAATCTGATTTGAGCTATGAATGGCAAAATAACAATGTTATTGAGGCTGCTAAGAACAATCGACATGTGATTGGAAGTTATGGTGTTATTTGGGTCTTAGTTGTCATTTTTGTTTTGTTCTTGTTCCGTCGCCATATCAGAATGATGTCTGAACTCAAAAAATTGAAAATACAATTTGATACAATTGAAAAAAAACTCGCAGATACAACCTAAATCATGGATTGGCCATCTTCTTCACATTTGTTTTACATTCCAGGGATATTGCTGATTGGGATGTTTCTTGGATTCATGATGGCATCACGAGTCAAACAGGACTTTGAAGACTTGCATCATAAACAACAAGAGAAACGCGCGCTTGCTCGACAAAAATTACAAAAACGACTAAACAAACAAAATGATTGATTGTTGGTTATATCAATCAACAATTAAGGAGCCGATAAGATGCCTATTGATTTTCAGATCACACAAGAACAAGAACTCCTTGTTAAAACAGCAAAAGAGTTTACTGCCAAAACAATAATTCCTGTTGCAGGCAAACTTGATCAAGCCGGTGAATTTCCTAAAGACATTTTGACTGAAAGTTGGAAGCTAGGCTTGATGAATGCTGAAATTCCCTCAGAGCTAGGTGGCATGGGACTGTCATGTTTAGAGCATTGTTTGATTTTAGAAGAGATTGCTTATGGATGTTGTGCTGTTTCAACATCCCTTGCGGCCAATATGCTCGCATCAATTCCTTTGATTATTGGAGGCAATGAAACTCAGAAGAAGAAATATTTGGGTCGATTAATCGATGAACCTCTTTATGCTGCTTATGCCTGTTCAGAACCAGAAGCAGGTTCTGATGTCGCAGGCATGAAAACTAAACTAGAAAAACATGGTGATCAATATATTCTTAACGGTCAAAAACGATGGATCACCAATGCAGATGTTGCCAGTTTCTTTGTTGTATTTGCATCAATGGATTTATCCAAAGGTCATCAAGGTATTGTTTGTCTTGTGATTGATGCAGATTTGCCTGGAGTTAAAATAGGGCGTGCTGAAGACAAAATGGGGCAACGTGCCTCTCATACGAATGATGTCATTTTTGAAGATGTCAAAATCAGTGAAGATAATTTTGTTGGCAACCCTAAAGATGGTTTTAAGATTGCCATGAAAACATTTGATCGTTCTCGTCCATGGATTGCCGCAAGTGCTACAGGTATGATTCGTCGTGCATTGACTGAATCTCGTAATTATTCTTTAGAGCGCAAAACATTTGGTATGCTGATTGCTGAACATCAAGGCATACAATTCATGCTTGCTGATATGGCTGCTTCATATGAAATGGCGCGGCTATTGTGCCATAAGGCAGCATGGTCAGTTGATAATAACATTGATGATCGTATTATTTCTTCAGCGGCAAAACTTCTTAGTGCAGATACTGTCATGAAAGTCACGACCGATGCTGTGCAAATTTTTGGTGGTTATGGTTACATCAAAGAATATCCTGTTGAAAAATTGATGCGTGATGCAAAATTATTGCAAATCTATGAAGGGACGTCTCAAATTCAACGACTCGTTATTGCGCGTACTTTGTTGGCCGGTTGATTGAACAATAGAGATTATTGTGATTGATCAAAAACGTTGCGTCCAGGGTATTGTTGACGATCACCCAATGCATCGCTGATACGAAGTAAACGATTGTATTTTGCGACACGATCTGAGCGAGAGACAGATCCGGTCTTGATTTGTTTGGAACATGTGGCCACTGCAAGATCTGCAATGAATGTATCTTCCGTTTCACCTGAACGATGAGATATAACAGTTGTATAGGAAGCATGATGAGCCATAGCAATTGTTTCACGTGTTTCTGTGAGTGTTCCTATTTGATTGACTTTGATCAAAATAGAATTGGCAACATTCTGTTTGATGCCTTGGGCTAATCGTTCTGTATTCGTGACAAACAAATCATCACCAACAAGTTGTATGTTGTTTAATGTTTTTGACATCAATTGCCATCCATCCCAATCATCTTCTGCCAAACCATCTTCAATGGATATGATTGGATAATGACTAATCCATGTTTGATAACGTTCAATCATGGCTTCGGCAGATTGAATTTGATTGTTATAAAGGTAATGTTTTTTGTTGTGATCAAAAAACTCAGTTGCAGCCACATCAAGCGCTAAACAAATGTCATCGTTGGGTCTATACCCTGCATTTTCAATAGCTGTCATAATTAAATCAAAAACAGTTTCACTCTCAGCAATGCGTGGTGCAAACCCGCCTTCATCGCCTACAGAGGTATTGTACCCCTGTGCGGAAAGTAGTTTTTTAAGGTGATGAAATGTTTCGACTGATGCACGTAAGGCGTCTTGAAATGTCGCAAGCCCAACAGGAACAATCATAAATTCTTGTATAGATAGCTTATTGTCAGCATGGGCGCCGCCGTTAATGATATTAATCATGGGGACAGGCAGAACAATAGGTTGTATCGTAGGGGAGGCCATGTATTCATACAGTGGAATATTGTGATAGGCCGATGCTGCATGGGTTGCTGCAAGTGATACCGCTAACATGGCATTTGCACCTAAATGGCGTTTATTATTGGTTCCATCTAAATCGATCAGCTGGTGATCAATAGCCGATTGATCGTCAACGGATCGACCGATCAGTTGAGGCGCAATGATATCATTGATAGAGCCAATCGCATGTTGAACGCCTTTACCCAAAAAGCGTTGTGGATCATTATCTCGAAGTTCTAAGGCTTCCATGGAACCTGTAGATGCACCTGAGGGAACCATACCACGACCTGAAATACCATTGTTGAGGATGATTTCTGCTTCGATCGTTGGATGTCCTCGTGAGTCTAAAATTTCTCGTGCTTTAATCTGTTTAATTGTATTCATAGGACTGTTGTTCTAATCATTCCTTGCAAAGAAAAACAAGAGACGGTAGCGTCTATCGTTTATTGTTTTGGATAATTAAAATTAGGAGTGATATTGATGGATGATCGTAATCTATCGTTAGAAATAGTTCGTGTTACTGAGGCAGCGGCATTGTCGTCAGCACATGATGTTGGTCGTGGCGATGGTGAGCATGCCGATCGCATGGCGGTTCAAGCTATGCGCCGTGCGTTTGATTCGTTACCTATTCAAGGTACAGTCGTGATCGGTGAAGGTGAACGTGATGCGGCACCGATGTTGTATATTGGTGAGCAGGTGGGATCACGATGGAATCATTCTGATGATTCAAATGTGCGTGTAGATATTGCTGTTGATCCATTGGAAGGCACGAATCTCTGTTCTACAGGAGGCCCAGGTGCCATCGCAGTGGTTGCATTGGCTAATGATGGACAATTTCTTAATGCACCAGATACCTATATGGATAAAATTGTCGTAGGTCCCGAAGCACATGGTGTGATTGATATTCGTGAAAGTCCCACATGGAATCTTACTCAGATTGCTAAAGCAAAACATTGTAGAATTCGCGATTTAATGGTCGCTATCTTGGATCGTGATCGCCATGAGCAATTAATTGGAGAGGTTCGCGAATCAGGTGCGCGTATCATGCTCATCAGTGATGGTGATGTTTCTGCATCGATTGCAACATGTCGTCCAAATTCAGATGTTGATGTGTTGTTCGGCATTGGTGGATCACCCGAAGG
>JABAAV010000005.1:0-31812 GCA_014238595.1 Myxococcales bacterium
ATTGCGTAGATTGAATTTGCGTCCCAGCATGGTTAATAAAAAAATCCTCTGCATTAATGCTACCTATCGCATTTTCAAAAATATTAATTGAACCCAAAGGACCTTCTTGTCCTGTGAGCCATGCTCGTAAATTGTCATCCATCGCATAAGCATAATGGACATCGTACGAAGGAGCACCGTCAGCAGTACCAAATTGATTCGCATTCCAAGTGGTGCCATCCCATGCTGAGGCGGGGGTATCTATCACACCTCCACCAAACATACCACCATCGACAAAAGTCATTTGTGCAGGAAAAATATTGTCAACATATTCTCCAGACCAATCAGTCACAAACATTTTACCACCACGACTGATATAGTCTCGAATGTTTTGCCACACGATAGGCGGATAAACTGCCAATGACGCTCCAAAGATCCGACCCGCTGAACAAGGAAACAAAATCACTTGATATTGACTCATCAGCTCAATATCCATCAATAAATTCTCCGCAGACGAATTACCATTAGACACATATCCATCATAAACATCAAAGATACCCTGCTCACTACCCCATATAAATTCGCCATTAACATCAAATTGACCCAGACCCATTTTTCCTAACATATCTTCGAGCTGGTCATAGTTACCAGTCAACAACGCGATACTGGGTATTTCTGCGCCCTGCTCTGGATCATGGAGACTAGGCAGTGTTGTTTGTGTTTCATCGAGCTCTATCCGTTCATCATCGGCAATCGTGATTTCAAACGAACGACGAAATCCCGCTTTGGTAATCGTGATCCAATAATCACCGTCGGCTATCCCATTTAAAGAAAATGTCCCATCGTGATTTGACAATGCATGGTTTTGTGAGGGAAGGACGCATTCAGTACAAGACACACCACGCTCTAATAATGCAGGTTGTGTCGAAGAGATATAAACCAATGCATTAAAAACAGGGATGGCATGTGATGGGTTAGACAATGCCGTTGGGTTATTGGCAGGCATCCACACCGTTCCAGTGATGCTCGCCGTACCCGTTTCACTGCTAGGAGTAACATTGTCTGCGCCAGAAGGATCTTCACTTGCAGTTGAGGCACAGGTACATGATACAAAAAACAAACAAATAACAACAAATAGATAAAGACGCTTCATCAGAAATCCTCCAAGGATTATCTACATGAACAATAGATAATAATAAACAGCCTGCCATTGTTAACAAACGAACATCATTTGATCAACTTCAATGCCTAAAAATAAAGAATCATTTCATTGAACAGCCACGAATCAACAGCCACCCTCGCGAGAAACTATGGGCGTCGTCACTATCAAATACAAATCACAATGTTTGAACAGGATTATTTAGTCAATAATAGGACCGGATTTGCACTCGCCCAATTCCATCATGAGATACATTAAAATCCGCTCTTGAGGGATCAAGCCTTCATGTGCATTGTCTGTGGTATGATATGTCGAATACATCACACGACCACATCCGACAGGCTCAAAGGTTACCGTCATCGGTTGACATCTTGCACCCGGACAACTTGTGGGATTCCCATCAATATCACCCACCACATACACTTTAGGTATATCGACAACAGATTGTCCTCCCTCATCGATACCTATCGAAACTGATTGCAGCGATTGAATTTGCGTCCATCCATGGATAATAAGAAAATCCTCAGCATTAATACTACCTACATCCGTGACAGGAAAACTACTTTCATTCCTCTCAGGTAGAGGACCTTCTTGTCCTGTGAGCCATGCTCGTAAATCGTCATCCATCGCATAGGCATGATGTACGTTGTATACTGGATCACCATTAGCGTTACCAAATTGATCACCATCCCACGTGGTTCCATTCCATGCCGAGGCGGGGGTATCTACCGAATCGCCTCCACCAGAAAAACCAATACCGGCGGCAAATGTCATCTGTTCAGGGAAAATATTGTCGACATATTCTCCGGACCAATCGGTCACAAACATTTTACCACCACGACGGATATATTCCCGGATGTTTTGCCAGATCACAGGCGATAACGAATTTAATCCTTCTCCAAGAGAAACACCAAAAGCACACGGAAAAAAGATAATTGAATATTGACTCATCAATTCAATATCCATCAACAAATTAGAAATCTCTTCTTTCTCGTTTCCTGTTGGATTATAAATATCGTACAGACCTTGATTGTCTTTAAAAATACCTTGAGCATCCAATTCACCGATACCTAGTTTGGCCAACAAGGTTTCAAGATCATCAAATTCTCCATGAACAACTGCAATATGAGGAATTTCTTCTCCGTTGAGTGGATCATGTCTTGAAGGTAAAGTTGTACGTTCTTGAGAGAGCACAATTTCTTGATCATCAGAGACACTCAGTTCAAACGATCGACGGAATCCTGCTTTTTCGATCACAACCCAATACAGTCCCGCGGTGATTGATGTAATTGTAAAGGAACCATCATGAGCAGTCAGTGCATATGGGGTCGTAGGCAATACACATGAGGTACAAACAGCATTTCGTTGTAAGTCCGGTGGCTGAAAAGATGATAAATACACAATTGCACCAAAAACAGGAATTGCATGATTTCTATTGGTTGCATCATTATTGACTCGAGAGGGGTTATTACCTGGCATCCATACTGTACCTGTCACTGAAGCCGTACCCCTGATCTCGGATGGTTCAGATGGTATGGTACTGGTATCTTCACCATTGTTATCATTTGAATCTGTGAAAGGAACATCGGCAGATGGATCACCATCTTCAGAATGGGAACATCCCATTAATAAAATTAATCCCAATAGTGCAGCATGCTTCTTCATAAGATACAATCCTTATATATACTAAATCCATTGCAGTAACTATTGCGGGAGAGTAACACAAAATTAATTCGGATTAAAGCACTATATGACCATACCATTGAGTCAAACGACAACACCTATACAACATGACGATATCATCAAGTGTTAGTTTTTCGTTGTAACATCAATCATGGGATATAGTCTCTCTGCAACAATCATTCATAGATTATTTGATACGCAAAAAATAGCTAACTCTGTTTAAAATAATAAGCACAACATATATGGACAATCAAGATTATTACGACCAGTTTGCGAAGCACTATGAAGTACAACGTGGACATGGGTATCACCAAATGCTTGATGATTTAGAAATCGATTTAATTGATTACTATGGAAGAAACAAAATCATCTTAGAGGCAGGGTGTGGAACAGGTCTTTTATTGCAACAGGTTCAAACATTCGCCAAAAAAGCACATGGATTCGATCTCTCACCTAACATGCTTGCTCTTGCTCAAAAACGAAATTTAACAGTGACACAAGGATCTATTACTAATATCCCTTTCCCTGATAACACATTTGATGTTGTCTATTCTTTCAAGGTTCTCGCACATATTGATGACATTCAAAAAGCATTGAATGAAATGGCACGTGTCACGAAACCCGATGGCTATATATTAGCAGAATTTTACAATCCACATTCACTTCGATATCTTGTCAAAAAAATCAAACGTCCTTCAATGATTGCAAAACAAGTCACCGATGTAGATGTGTTAACGCATTATCACAGCATAAAACAAATCAAAAAACTGCTTCCTCAAAATCTTGTGTTGGAACGGATACGAGGCATCCGCATTGTTACAATATTTGCCATCATTCATAAAATACCTATCATTAGAATTGTTGTTCGTTTCTTAGAAAACAGTCTTAAAGATGTTCCTTTTTTTCGCAATTATGGCGGGTTTACAATCGCTGTTCTAAAGAAAAAACAATAACATCAAATGTTCCAACTAATCTGATTCGATTATTTAGGCAGAAGTTTTTTGATGATTCTTTTAGTTTCACCTGATTTTATTTCAATATTAAATTGATGCCGAATTTTATATGCATCATTGACAAGTATAATTTCATGCGTTCCAGGTTTAATGTGCAATTGTCGAATAGGCGTTCTACGATCAATCGCCTTGCCATTGATATAAACGTCACAAGATGGTCTGGATCCTATCTGTAATATCCCCATTTTTTTCTTAATGGCTGGATTTTTTTTTGAAATACGAGATGATGCTTTCAAAGATTTTGTTGATCTTTTGCTTGAAATTCGAGATTTTTTATAGGTGAATTTTTTCTTTTTGGGTTGTTTCTTGACCTGTTTTTCTTTCACAAGGACAATATGTAATGGAGCCTGATCGTCTTGCATTGCAGATAAATTACGCAATAAAGGTTTGTAGCCTTTCTTGTTAAATACAACGTTGTAATTGTCTTTAATCATTCGATAAAAAACATAAGGTGTTTTGCCTTGATATGTAACAACATCGTTGTGTCGTAATATTATATTAACATTTTCCGGATCACTGGTTATTTGTTGCTCAACAATTTTCGGCAACATTTGAACAGACACATGAGATATTTGCTCTGACGTGACATTCGTATTGATGGTTGTTGTAACAAAGCCTTCTTTGACCACTTTAATTACATGATTACCTAATGGCACATTTTCAAACCGTCTCGGAATAGGCCCATGCCAAGGAGATTGTTGTAAATCATCATCGTCAAGAAAAATAGAAACATCATTTTCTGTCACTGTTACTTCAATCACTCCCGTTGAAATCACATGTGCTATTTGAGTTTTTGCTTTGGGTAAGAAAATCGAGATATCGCCTTTATAAAAAACAAACCAACCACCTGCACCAATGACACTAAGAAAAAATATCAATCCCAACAAATTCCTAATGATATGAGTTTTTTGTTTTTTGTTATGAGTTTTAAATACGTTTGTTCTCGAAAAAGACATGTCGTTTTTTGCTGTAGGCACCGCGTCAGTATCAGCAGTCACTTCTTCCACAGCATCAAACAAGTTTAAGGTTTTTTCTTTTGTGTTAAACGTATCGTATGATGATTTCGATCTACGCAAAATAGCAGGTTCAACAACATCACTTGGAATGTTTAGATCAGTGTTTGTATTTTTTGTATGCTTATGTTTACGAAATCGTTTTGAAGAATTAGCTGAACGAATTTTCTTTGATATGGCAAAAGTTTCATGCACATCAGATGACAATCGATCACGTTCATCATTAGGTACAGCTAACTGACGAAAAGATTCGAGCTGTGCTGTTTTTTTGGATGCTTCTTGTGCAAATCTTCGTTTCATCCAAAACGCAAATGTATTCGTTGAACAATAACCTCCACTGGCATACACAAATGACTCAAGATCTTTATGAAATTCAGCCGTAGTTTGATATCGTACTGTTGGATCTTTAGCTAAAGCTCGAAGTACAATATGTTCTAATTCAACGGGAATATCGGGGTTAAAATCCACCATAGAAGGAATTTGAGCATCACGAATCTTTTCCAACGTTGCAAAATCAGATTCACCGACAAATAAACGCTGACCCGTGAGCAATTCATATAAGATTATTCCACATGAAAACACATCTGACCTATGATCAACATTCTTACCACCCACCTGCTCAGGTGACATATAACCAAATTTCCCTTTAAGAATACCAGCATTTGTCTTTGCACGTTTAGTTATTGCTTGGGCAATACCAAAATCAATCAATTTCACTTCACCGCTAAATGATACAAGAATGTTGTGTGGGCTTACATCGCGATGAACAATGCCTAATGGATTTCCCATTTGATCTCTCTTGTTGTGAGCATAATGCAATCCTTCACAAACCTGCATTATAGAAAAACAAGCATGTGAAATGGGCATGGTCTCATTTTCATCATTGAGTTCTTGAGAGATCCATTGTAAATCACAACCTGAAATATATTCGAGGGCAATATAATAAATTGCATTGACTTGCCCCAATTCAAAAATTTGAGCAATATTGACATGTTGAAGTTCCACAGCAATTTTGGCTTCATCAATAAACATGTCAACAAATTCTTCATCTTCTGCAATTGCAGGAAGAATTCGTTTAACAGCAACAAGCCGCTCAAAACCTTTTACGCCATAAGTTTTCGCAAGAAACACTTCTGCCATACCACCGACATTAATGCGATCAAGTAAATGATATTTACCAAACAGTTCCAGTTGCTTTGAATTCATTGTTTTGAGGCAGTCTAACTCTGTAATATGATTTTTGGATAGTAAACTCTTTGATTTTACTTATAAATAGTCGTTTTTTCCAAAATCACACAACTTAAATATTTCATCAACGATACTCTGTGCATCACTACTCATACAGAAAGGTTCCCGATGTCCGTATCAATATCTTCCACACAATCCAAAATTTCTTCCTCAATGCCCAACCAAATCTCCAAAGAATCAGATACAAGTTTTGGCACAATCTTGCTCAAAGGGGCTAAAAGCTTGATTTCAGGTGTCAGCAAAGTATCTAGCTTGATTCCTCATAAATTGATCACTGGGGCAGAGAATACTCAGCCTACGCAAACGACAAACAACGAATCATTTGAGCAAATCAAACAAATACAACAACAATCTCAACAATTTAACCTTAAATACCTTGAGCTTCAACAAGAAATTCAAGAAGAAAATCGGCGTTACACCGCATTATCTAATGTGTTAAAAGCAAATCATGATACAGTTAAATCTGTATTAACTAACCTTCGTGCTTAAATCGTTATGAAAATAAAACCTACTCCAATATCACCTAATCTGAAAATTCAATCAGATAACAATACAACCACCCCAAAAACATTTGATGCATCTGTTTCACCAACATCACCAGACTCACACCATACAATCAACGATACCATTACAAACATTACCAATGATCTTAAAGCCAATCGTATTACAACCACCGAAGCTATGGCTCAAATGCAACAGATAGCACTAGATACAATCATTCCTGCTCATCTGTCTGAACAAGAGAAACATTCAATCGCGGAACAGATTCAATGGCTTTCTCAAGATGATCCCGCACTCAACCAACTCGAAGAACAAATTAAAACACTAACGACTCAAGACGAATAATAACGAATCATTTGGCTTACAGGTTCTGACACTGTATTTGTTTGGATATCTAATGTTGACAAGGCTTGAGCCAGCATTGCAATTCTATCTGCAACAGCGCTCTGTTTATCAATAATAATCCGATATTCACCTCGAACACGACATAAGCCACCTAATCCAACTTTTTCAGAAATAGATTCATAGGTCACTTGGATATTTTGCTGTTTTGCAACAGATTCTAATTCTTTGAGCATTAGTTCATGTTTCATTTTGAATCCTTTGTATTCCATGCATTCATGACTTTGTTAAAAACTTCTTTAAGCGGAATGTTCTGTTTTTGAGCGATCGTTTTACAGACTTCGTATTCAGGAGATACAGTAACAATTTGACCATTTTGTGATGATATTTTAACGCTAGCCTTTCCAAGTGCAGTTTCTATATCTCGTATTTCTCTATCTAAAACTTGCCGAGATACAGGATGATACCGTACACCAATCGATGTTGTTTCACGAAATATTTGATCCATAATTGCTGTTTTATCTGAAATATTCATCAATACAGATAACAGCACTGCTGGTCGTGATTTTTTCATTATAATCGGCGTCCACCACAGATCAATAGCACCATGAGCATAGAGTATTTCAGCGATATAATCACAAAACTCTGGATTCATATCATCAATATTCACATCCACCTGAATCATTGTTTCTATATCAGCATCCATCTCGGAAAAGATGACACGAAACAGATTTGCGTAGCTGCCCATGTCCCTACCTGCACCATAACCCAACGCACAAGGGATCACCGAAGGTGCTGACTGCTGTGATGTAACATTTGCTGCAACAATAGCAGCACCTGTAGGTGTACATAATTCTGTTGAAACAATACCTTCGGTGATTTTTAATTTTCCTGATTGTGCAATCGCCAAAGAGGCAGGTGTTGGAACAGGCAGAGAACCATGGGCACACTCGATTGTGCCATATCCCATCGCAATAACACTTGCTGTTACTGATGACGGCTTACACCATTCTAATATAGCAGCGACACCAACAATATCGATCAAAGAATCAATGGCGCCTACTTCATGAAAATGTACCTCATCCACAGATGTTTGATGAATTTTAGCTTCTGCCTGTGCAATATAATCAAACATTGCTAAAACACGTTTTTTAATATCCACGGTCAATGTTGAATCATTGATGGTATGTTGTATAGAAGCATAGGTTACATGTTCTGCATCGGATGAACTATCGACACTGATTTTTGTTGAAGAAATTCCTCCTCGTAACACTGAAGACTGTTGAATTCGATTTGGATCTATATCAATAGTACAAAGTGCATCTTCAATAACAGACAAAGGTACACCGGCATCTAAAAAGGCACCTAACACCATGTTGCCTGCAACACCATGCGTTGCATCAAGATGAATATGTTTGCCGCACAATCGTTCCAATGATTCATTTCCTATTGATCAAGGATGCAGCAACACCGGCACCAAAACCATTGTCGATGTTGACAACAGTAATCCCTGGAGCACAAGAAGAAAGCATGCCTAACATGGCAACAAACCCACCTAACCCTACACCATAACCAATACTTGTAGGTACGGCGATCAAAGGTTTATCCACCAAACCAGCTACCACAGAAGGAAGCGCACCTTCCATACCCGCGACAACAACAATGACAGATGCTTCGCGCAGTGGATCTAATGCAATAGAAAGACGATGAATCCCTGCAACACCAACATCTCCAATCCAATGAACCTCATTGCCTAAGAATTCTGCGGTCACACATATTTCTGTTGCAACCTGACTATCACTGCTTCCTGCAGATAATACTACAATCGTCCCTTTGCCATTTTTAATTTTTTGTTCTGGTTCAATCAAAACAGTCTGTGCCCTAGAATTGTACACAGCATGGGGTAACATCGTATCAATCGTCTCTGCTTTGCTTTCTGAAACTTTCGTTGCCAATGCGCCTAAGCCTTTCTCTGCCAAAGTTTGCATAATTGTTGCAATTTCACGACCTGTTTTTGATGCACCAAATACAACTTCAGGAACACCCGTACGTAAATGACGATGATGATCCACCACAGCTAAGTCAGCTAAATTTTCAAAAGGCATCACAGAAATCTTGTTTATCGCTTCATCAAGAGACATTTCTTGGTTTTGTAACCTCTGTAATACCTTCTTGATCTCTCTTGGATTCATAATCTTGTCACAAAATTATTGTTTAGTATCTATTGTGATACGTACTTGTTCGACTGCTCTATCCGAAGAAGATAGTACTGTAATACATATATTATCAAAAACGATCTGATCGCCTTCTTTGGGTATTCGTTTGAGTTCTGAGAGCAATAAGCCGCCAAGTGATTCATACACATCATCATCATTTTCAGGCAAAGCAATATCAAGGTGGTGGTTGACTTGAGCAATGGGTGTTCTACCCAACACCTTCCATGTTGAAACTCCATCTGTTTCTATATAAATGGGATTGTCAATATCATATTCGTCATCGATCTCTCCGACAATTTCTTCGATAATATCTTCAATGGTAATGATTCCTGTTGCACCACCATATTCATCCACGACAATAGCCATTTGATTTCCATTACTCTGCAATTCTACAAATAAATCTAACGCCATCTTGGATTCTGGAACAAATATTGGCTGCCTTATAATCGTAGATACAGGATTGTTAATGTTGTTCTTTGTTGTTTTGAGAATATCAAAGACATGAAGCACTCCAACAATTTGATCAATCCTCGATTGAAATATAGGAATTCTTGTATGTTGATGATCATTGACAGTGCGTGCTGCTTCGGCAATCGTTGTAGTTTCATCTAACGCAATGATTTCACTTAAAGGAAGCATTGAATCTTCTACCGTGTCATCAGATAATTTTAATAATTTTGAGATCATTTCTCGCTCATTTTTCGTAATATCGGTATGAGTTTCTTTGTCAGCAAGATCTTTGTCGTCAATAAGCAGTTCTAATTCAGATCTGGTAACAATAATTCTCGTTGATGTTGAAAAAAACAGCTGTGTACCTTTGCGGACTAAAAAACTAACCGTCCATGTAATAGGAAAAAGAATGATGCCAACTAATCGAAGAGGAAGTACAACACGTGTGACCAGTTTATCTGCATAGGTTTGAAACAATGTTTTTGGAATCATTTCTCCAAACACTAAAATACAAGGACCTACAACTAAAATAGATGCCAAGCCTGAAGCGCCAGCATTACTATGATGAATTACTGTTAGTGTTACTAATGTTGAAAATACAATGGTACAAAGATTAGTTCCAACCAATGTTGTTGCTAATAAAAGTTCTGGCCGATCTAAAAACCACTGTGCCAATTTTGCACCTTTATCACCTGCCATAGATTTTTTGTTTAATAAAACTTTATCGGAAGAGATTAATGCTATTTCTGCGCCTGAAAAAAAACCTTCCAACAACAAACAAATAATACTGATGATAATAGTTATTTCCCATGACATTAGATTGTTTCCTTAACAGGACTTTTTTTGTTCTTATCCAATAATGGATTTTTTTCTAAAACTTTATTATTTTCAATATTTCGAGATGTTAATTCTTTTTCATCACGAATAGGTCCAAATAATTCTTCAAGAACATCTTCCATAGTAACTAAACCAATAAAAGCACCATATTCATCTACAATAATTGCCATATGAATTTTGCGCTCTTTGAAAACATCAAACAGACGAGATATACGCATTTGTTTGGTAATAAATAAAGGCTCATGCAATAATTCACTCATGGGTCTGGGTTCCATCTCACCCGTACGCAACAACACTAAATCTTTGGCATATAAAACACCTAAGACATTATCCCGCGTTTTACGGTAAACAGGCACACGAGAAAACGGATGTGCTGAAATCTCATTTAAGGCTTTAGATAACGGTACATTGTATGCAAGTAAAAAAGCATCATTAGCCTTACACATAATTTCAGATACTTCTTTTTCTCCAAAATCGAACATTTCATGAATAAGTCGTTTTTCTTTGGAATCGATTTCTCCAATTTGATTGCCTGCATCAATCCATGCCTTAAATTCATCTTCATGAATGACACTGTTTTGTGTAACATCACGGATTCCAAACAATGACAACACTCCCTGAGAAAATTTGTCCACGACGACACGAATTGGAAAAACTAACCCACCAAAAAACCAAAGTGGTCGCGAAGAATATTTCGCCCATGCAACTGGAAATTTCATTGCAATCGTTTTGGGAGCCACTTCACCTAATATCAAAACAACTGGCAATGTAATTAATGTACTAATACCTGCTATAACAATAGGGTCTGAAATGCTATTCAACCATGAGTTCATCGTTGTAATTCGTGAAGCAATCAAGGACGATAGCGTAACATTCACAAATTCATTGCCTATCAAAATAGTTGCGATTAGTCGTCTTGGTTTTGAAGTCAACCGATAGACTAATTTTTCACTATGCCTTGTGGAAGTATACATTTTCTTTTTATCGATACGACGCAGAGAAAACAAAGCCACTTCGCTTCCAGAGAAGAAACCAGATGCTAAAACAAGAAATACAATAGCAACCAATGTGATTTCAAAACTTAAAATAGAGATCATTATATTTAAATCACTAAAAACATTTAGTCAGTCGACATCAACTGATTCAACAGGATCAGCATTGATGTTTGATTCTTGAGAAGATGTATCTGAGGATTCTTGAAAATTTTCGTTTGTCAAATTTTTCACTGGTCCAGAGGATACCACCACCATAGAAGGTCTAAGCAATTTCTTTTCTAATTGATAACCGACTTGGGTAACAGAAATAATAACACCAACGGGAACATCATCTGATGGGACATGCGCAATTGCTTCATGCAATAAAGGATCAAATGTTTTCCCTTCTGCATCAATAACAAAACTACCACTGCGTTCTAGCATTTGATTGAATTGTCTTAACACCAATCGAACACCTTCAATAACAGAGATCGATTGATCTTGTGCATGCTCCATTGCACGTTGTAAATTATCGATGATAGGCAATATGTCACGAAGCGATCGACTTCTACCATTGATACGAGCATCAGATACTTCTTTGATTGCACGTTTCTGTATGTTGTCTTTTTCAGCGACTACACGAAGGTAGCGATCATAGAGTTCTTGTTTTTCTATCAGTAATGCCTCATACTGTTCGTTACAAGCTAGAGGCTCTGACAACGATTGAGATTGTCCATTGTCTTCAACAACTTCATCAACTTCATCTTTTGAGGTTTCAATACTCGGAGGAGCTGCCTCATTTGCGGTATTCATGTCAGATTTCTTACCCATTGTAAGGCGGTAGTGTACCCTATTTTTTATCTAGAAACAGCCGTGATGCAATATGATCTGCGTATAAAAAACCACGTAATGTAGGATGAATATATCCATTTTGCTCTATTCCAAGCCCTTCAGACAACAACCATGTCAAAACATCACAATAAGCATCCCAATCTTTTCGCGCTGTACCACTAGATGTTCTACTCCCAAGCCAAAGTAAATCAAGCATTACGTCTTCTTTGCTCAACATTTGTTCCAGAGCAATACGTTGATCGGGAGCATGTTTCATATAAGATTTTACTGAACGGATATTAGTCCAACGTTTTCCACTTCCATCATCAAATCTTTGAAAAGATGCCGCACTGTTTCCCACACCTAAAAAATTATTGCCAGACCAATACAGACTATTATGGCGTGAATGATGTTGAGGATATGCATAGGACGATATTTCATAATGTTCATAGCCTTTTGCTGTTAGCGTCTCATGAATATCACAGTAAATAGTTTCTAATAACGTATCATCCAATGGCTGCAAAACATTTCGTTTAACATAGGAAGAAAAAAGAGTTTTATCTTCATACGTTAATTCATAAATCGAAAGATGTTTAGGCAACCATGATTCGTTCAAAACTGGCTTGATTGTTTGTTCATAGCGTGACTTTGGGACTCCAAAAATCAAATCACAAGAGACGGAAAAACAACCCATATTCATTGCACGAATAACCGCATCTTTCGCATTATCTTTATCATGATCTCTCCCTAATACAATCAATGTAGAATCATCGAATGATTGTGTTCCAATAGATAATCGAGTGATGCCAGCATTCTTCCAACGAATAAGATTTTCTTCCGTGCAATCGCGTGGATTAGCTTCTAATGTTATTTCCACATCGCCATCTGTATCAAACTCATTCAACACAGCATGGATCATCTTTGCAATACAATCAGCATTCCACAATGAAGGGGTACCTCCTCCAAAATAAATAGAAATAATATGACTTTGAGGATAATCTGACACTCGCAATCGAAATTCGGCTAAAACTGCTTCGAGATATTCATTATGTGGAATGGACTTCTTTGTGATTTCTATCGAAAAATCACAATAAGAACATCGCGATCGACACCAAGGATAGTGTATATAAACACCTATTGCGTTCATGTTATCATCACGACCCATACAATCAAACGCCATCGTTTACTTAGACAATGCTGCAACAACACAAGTAGCACCAGAGGTTGTTGACATCATGACATCTTGCATGACTGAGACTTTTGGAAATCCTTCTTCGGGTCATAACATCGGTATCCGTGCCAAAAAAAACATCCGAACAGCTCGTAAAAAATTACTCACAGTATTGGGGGATCGCAATGGTGATTTTGGAGATATCATATGGACTTCAGGAGGAACAGAATCAAATGCGCTTGGATTACTCTGCACAACAAAAGATAACCCTAATTCATCAAAACATCTAGTATCATCTGTTGTCGAACATCCGTCTGTATTGGGTTCTATGAAAAGGCTTTCACAACAAGGATATATTCATGATGCTGTCCCTGTATCCCATGATGGCATTGTTAATCCTAAGACATTTATCGAAATTGCTTCCCATAAAGACACTGTATTAGCAACGCTAATGTTAGTTAACAATGAACTCGGCACAATCATGCCTGTTGCGGATATCGCCACTGAAATCAAAAAGAAAAACCCACAGATTCATATTCATTGTGATGCTATCCAAGCATTAGGAAAAATACCATTCGATGTTTCATCTTTGAACGTCGATAGCATTGCCTTATCATCACACAAACTTCACGGACCACAAGGTGTTGGAGCATTGTGGTTATCAAAACAAACAACGATCAAACCTTTTTGGTTCGGTGGTAAACAACAAAAAGGACAACGGCATGGCACCGAAAACATGCCTGGCATCGCTGCATTTGGAGAAGCTGTGAAACATGCTCATGCACATAGATCGGAACAATCCGCACGTTGGTCTGATTACAGTGAGTATTTGCTACGTTTAACGAGAAAGAGATACAGCACAATCTATCGTAATGGCAGTATTCATCGGATGGCACCTCATATATTAAGTTTGTCGATTCCCAATATGCCCAGTCAACCATTGGCACATGCCATGGAAGAACGTAATGTTTTCATTTCTACAGGCTCTGCGTGTAATCAGACTAATCAACAAACGCATGTCTTATCTGCTATCAATATACCAAGTTCAGATGCGGTGCTTCGTATTTCATTTGGTCGATATACAACTAAAGACGATATAGAACATTGTTCTTCAGCATTGATTGAATCTATCAATGCCATTTCGTTACATGATTAAAACAATTATTGTTTTACGAATTGGCGAGATTTTTCTCAAAGGGAAAAATCGCCGAAACTTCTTTGCAGCTTTTATTCGTAATGCCAAATTTCTGATCCGAGATCTACCTGAAGTTACCGTAGAAGCGCAACATCTTTACGCTTTAGTGCATTTGCCCTCCGAACTTGAAAAAAAATGTATCTCACGTTTTCAGCGTTTATTTGGATTAACCTCCCTGTCAATTGGATATATGACTCAAAAATCTATCTCAGACATCACAACAATGGCTGTTAAACAATTAAGTTCTTGTGACAAGAAAAAAACGTTTAAAGTAGAAACAAGACGAAGAGACAAAACATTTTCTATGCAATCACCACAAATTTCTCAACAAATTGGTGCCGATATTCATCATGCATTAAAGTTAAAGGTAGATGTCAATAATCCAGATGTCATTGTTCATGTTGTCATAGACATCAATTCGGCTTATATTTATACCGATGTTATTCATGGTCCTGGAGGATTGCCCATTGGAGTATCCGACAAAATCAGCTTGATGCTATCAGGAGGAATTGATTCTCCTGTTGCAGGGTGGTCTATCATGCGCCGTGGCTGTCCTATCCATGCGATTTATTTTCATTCATTTCCGTATACCAGTGACAACGCAAAACAAAAAGTTGTCGATTTAGTGTCTCAGTTATCTCAATGGCAAGGGTCCATCGCATTAGATGTTGTTCATTTTACCGATGTACAAAAAACATTACGTAATATCGGAACAGGTGATATGGCTATATTATTATATCGTCGCATGATGATACGTACAGCGTGTATTTTAGCGAACAACAATCAAGCAAAAGCTATTGTGACTGGAGAAAATCTTGGACAAGTTGCATCACAAACATTGAGTAACATTCATGTTATTGAACACGCATCATCATTGCCTATACTTCGACCACTCATTGGTTATGATAAACATGAAATCATCACCAAAGCGAAACATATTAAAACCTATGAAATTTCAATACAACCTTATGATGATTGCTGTGCTTTATTTGTTCCAAAGAATCCTGTCACCAGAGGAAAAATAATCCCTATTGAAAAAGCAGAGGCACCTTTAAATGTCCATACTCTTGCACAATCTCTAGCAGACAATGTAGAGCGAATTTATATCAACCCTGATACAATTTAAAATCAATATCTGTTCATCATGGTTTGAAACACATCTCTAGTTGATTTTCTTTTCGTACAAAACTTGATAAACTGATTCAATAATCGGTGCACGAATCTTCCATTGCTGCGATAAATGAAAAGCAGCATTGGTCGTATCAACACCTTCAACAATCATGCGCATAGATGATTGTATGCTGTGCAATGTTCTTCCTTGTCCTAATAACAAACCAACATTGCGATTCCGTGACAATTCTCCTTGGCACGTTAATACCAGATCACCAATACCTGACAGACCATAAAATGTCGTTTCTTTTGCACCAAGAGCAACACCAATACGTGATATTTCTTGCAATCCTTCAGTGATCAGTGCAGATCCAGCATTGTAACCTAAACCAAGTCCATCGGATATACCACTGGCAATGGCAATGACATTTTTAAGAGCACCGCCCACTGTGACACCAACAACATCAGTAGATGGATACAGACGAAACGAATTTACTGAAAGGCTATCAACAATACTTCCAACTAATGCATGATCATATCCTGCAATCACAGCAGCACTAGGAAGCTGCTTAGCCACTTCTTTGGCAAATGTTGGTCCCCCCAAATATGTTGTTTTATCTAATAAACTATCAGGAAAGATATCATGACAAAGACTATCGACTCGTTTTTGCGTTTCTTTTTCAAAACCTTTTGATGTATTGATTAGAATCGTTTTTTCTTCAATATAAGGTGCTATTTGAGTCAGCACTTCTCGAATAGCACATACGGGGACAACCAAAAACACAATATCTTTGTCGACAACGGTTTCTTGCAGTTTCGATGTCAATACAATGTTTTCAGGCAAAGAAAATCCATGAAGATAATCTTTGTTTTCTCTATGGGTTTTGAGTTCATCAACCAATGCTTCACGGCGGCACCATAGGGTAATATCGTGCCCCTGTGCCGCATAAAAAATAGCTAACGCAGTTCCATAACTTCCAGCTCCGAGGATACCCAATCGCATAGACACAGATAAGACAAAGATACAGAGCTCTGTCAACCATAAAAAGAGTCCAACAAGCATCTCTTTTGAGAAAATCCTAAAAACTATGTTACAAATATGAATTCTAGGTCATCGTTATGAAACATGTATCCATTTCAAATCGAAAAGCTGATCATCTTAATCTAACATCTGATGGACAAAGTGCATTCCGCAACAAAACAACTTTGTTGCAAGAATTGCATTTAATACATCAAGCTTTGCCTGAATGTTCATTAGATGACATCAAATTACATTGTGAACTTTTCGGACATCCAGTTTCTGCTCCCCTGATTATTGCTGGCATGACAGGAGGACATGAAAAAGCCGCACAAATAAACCAAGATCTTGCTAAAGTTGCTCAGGCTCTCAATATTCCCTTTGGCCTTGGTTCACAACGAGCTATGGCATTACATCCTGAATTAATTGATACGTTTGATGTTCGAAAGCACGCACCTGATGTCTTACTAATAGGCAACATCGGTGTTGTTCATGCCAAAGAATACGGCACTGCCCATGTTCATGAATTGACAAAAAAAATTCAAGCCAATGTCATGGCAGTTCACCTCAACCCTGCAATGGAATTGATACAAGAACAAGGAGATCGAGATTTCACAGGATGTCTCGATACGATCAAATCTCTTCTTGATACCTTGGACATACCGATTGTTGTCAAAGAAACAGGCTGTGGTATTTCACCACAAGTCGCAAAGCAATTGAAAACCATTGGTGTTCAATATATTGATGTCAGTGGTTCAGGTGGGACATCTTGGGTTGCCGTAGAGTCACGCCGCGCTCAAAAAAACAGTCTTCATCAATCCATAGGTGAAGAATTGTGGGACTGGGGATTACCAACTGCGGTCAGCATAGCTTCATGTGTCCATCAAAATATTAATGTTATTGCCAGTGGTGGCATAAGAACAGCATCCGATATTGCTGCAGCACTATCATTAGGAGCTCAAGGTGTTGGATTCGCAGCCCCAGTATTAACCGCATACAATGAAGGTGGTTACGATCAAGTACTTGCATTCTTCGAGAAACGGTATCTCACACTCAAAAGCATTATGCTTCTGACAGGATCTCAAGATATCCATGCATTACAAAATGCACCTCATTATATCGATCATACGCTTCGAGAATGGCTCACCTGTCTTGGCTTACGGTAAAATAATCCTTCTTGGAGAACATGCTGTTCTTTATGGACATAAAGCCATTGCATCTTCGATCCCTCAAACAATCACAGCTCATGTTTCATCAAGTGATTCATTACATCTCAACATCCCCGCATGGAATATTCAATTATTTGAAAACGATGACAGCCCTTTTATAGAAGCACTGAAATTATTATGTAAAACCCTAAAAATTTCATGCAATTTTTATATACATGTTGAAACAACATTACCTCTTGGTGTTGGATTAGGCTCTTCATCAGCATGGGCAGTGGCTGTCACACAAGCGATGTGTCATGCAACACAACAAACGGACTATGATATTGAAACACTAGCCAATACACTCGATACTTGCTTTCATGGGATCACAAGTGGACTTGATGTCGCGATAGCATTAAACTCAGGTGTTCATGTTTTTGAGCAAGGAAAAGCCATTGTTCAATCGTTACCAATGCCACCATTATCATTTGCTATCGGAATTTGTGAATCCAATAATACGACGAAATCTATGATAGATCTTGTCACCAACACGTTACAGAGTAATCCCAAAACATATCAATATATTGAGCATCTTGGAGATCTGGCTCACCGTGGTATCAATGCCATTATCCATCATGATTGGAATCAATTAGGTTCTTTATTAACCAATGCACATCAATCTTTACAAAAACTTGGAGTGTCCTCAAAAAAACTCGATCACATGGTGACACTTGCTTGTGATGCGGGTGCTTTGGGAAGTAAATTAACAGGCGCAGGTGGTGGTGGCGCAGTAATTGCGTTTTGTTCTCAAGAGGTATCTTCTGTTATTGAAGTATGGAAATCTCATGGCTATGATGCTTTTGAAACAATAATAGGATCAAAACAACACGATGTTTAAAGCAACCGCACAAGCATGTGCCAATATTGCATTGATTAAATATTGGGGAAAACGAAATCAAGCGTTCAATATTCCTGCGACAGATAGTCTTTCGTTAACATTAGATAAACTCACAACAACATCGACTATAGAGTTTTCCGATAAATTCACAGCCGATACATTGAGCCTTAATGATACACCACTGATAAAAGATGCACGTCTCACAATGTGGCTTGATATTGTCCGCAAAAAAGCAGACTGCACACAATATGCTTCAGTATCAAGTACAAATCATTTTCCAACCGCATCGGGCCTTGCATCCTCTGCATCAGCATATGCAAGCCTCACTGTTGCAGCAACACATGCTTTGAAATTAAATTTATCGATACAAGAACAAAGCGATCTTGCACGTCAAGGTAGTGCATCAGCAGCACGATCATTATTAGGTGGACTAGTATTGCTACCATCTGGGACAGATCCACAGGGCAAAGATTCAGTAGCAGTTGCAATAGATGATTGTAGTGATTGGGATATCGCGATGATTATAGTTGTCATTAACCATGGAAAAATGAAATCTATGTCATCGCGTGATGCTATGAATCATTGTGCCAAGACATCGCCATTATATCAATGTTGGCTCGATACAACGTCTTCAGATATCAAACAAGCAAAACAAGCCATTGCTCAAAGAAATTTGAATACGCTTGGCACCATCATGGAACACAATACATTTGCCATGCATGGTGCAGCTTGGGCATCAAGACCTCCTGTACGATATGCAACGCCAGCCACAATAGCAGTATTGGATTCTGTCAACGAACTTCGCAAACAAAACATTGATTGTTACATCACAATGGATGCAGGACCACATGTTAAAATTCTAACAACTCATAAACACATTGATGCCGTTGAAAACAGATTAAAAACGATCACAGGCGTGACTGAAATTATCACGAGTGGGGTTGGGAAACACGCAGCATTGGTATGATTCAAGCACCAGGAAAACTCCTCCTTGCAGGAGAATACACATTACTATCGCATGGAAATCTCGGTGTCGTAACAACGGTTGATCGTTATGTCCTATCAACAAAACATTCACATCAACAAGAACAGTCTTCGTTTCTTCAATCAGCAACAACAATGATTGCAAACAAATTTGGAAAACATGCATCGATCACTAACGCCATCAAAACATTGTCGATAAATAGTAGTGAACTTTGTTCCTCTCAAGGCGTAAAATTAGGTCTTGGTTCTAGTGCGGCAACCATTATTGTTGCCATGATCCATGCGGCATCGATTGCACATCAAAAACTCCATAAACAAACATTAGCCCATCTTGCCCATGAAGCACATTATCTTGCACAAGGCAACGTTGGTAGCGGTGCTGATGTTTCAGGCATTGTGTATGGTGGTACCACCATACTCCGTAGTAACAAGAAAAAACCTTGTGATGTTGAGGGAACACTATCTATCCCAAAAACACTGCCTTATCTGTTGATATGGAGTGGTCACAAAGCAAACACCGTAACGTTACTCAATTCAGTACAACAAGCAGCCACTCATCAATCACAGAACTACCAAAAAGCTATCACACGTTTGACCATGGATACTCAGAAAATCATCATAGGATTACAAGACACAACCACCGAACACTATGAAACACTCCGTATTGCTATAGACGATGCTGCACAATCATTAAAAATTCTATCATCCTTGGTCAGTGCTGATATTTGGATTCCTTCCTACGATGACATTGTGACTATTGTCAGCCCTTTTGAAGGTGCTACAAAACCACTAGGTGCAGGTGGTGGTGATATGGTATGGACTGTTTTTCCAACAAATAAACATCGGCTTCAAGCAAAACAAGCCCTTACCGATGCTGGTTTTGAGGTTATTTCTGCTACACTTGGAACCGGTTTTATTTCTTCATTGTGAAATTATACGATCACGGTATATATAGCTAATTGCATGCTCAATCGAGTCAATCATAAAATTCGAAGCTATCCACCACAAATACCTTCAAAACCGTTTAACATATCCACATGTTATCGCTATTGCGAAGCTCTAGCACGATCACGCAGACATAATTTCCCAATTGGTTCTTTGTTTTCACCCTACAAGTTACGCAAACATATTTTTGCACTCTATGCGTTTACTTATCAATTAGGAGAATATATCGACAACCCTTCATTATCGATAGCACATAAAGAGTTGGATTTATGGGAATCGTATCTGGAAACTTGTTATCATGAAGAGGACCCCGACCATCCGATATTTGCTGCGTTACAAGCCACGATCGTTGAGCTTGATCTGCCTATAACACCTTTTTCTTCCATGATAGCTGGAGCACGGCTTCAAATGGGTGTTACCCAATACCCTACCATTATGGATTTGACACGCTACACTGATTTATCAGCAGCTCCAATGGGTCAACTATTCACGTATCTAAGCAAAAGCCGTGAACCATCCTTGCTTCGTTATGCCGAGCAACTAGCCACGGGCATTGCTTTTGCTAGTTTTTGGCAAGATATTGCCATCGATTTACAGAACAATATGATTTATATCCCTTTAGAAGATTTTGATTACTTTGAAGTTACAAAAGAGGATCTTCAACAATGCAAACAATCTTCTCAGGTAACCGCATTAATCCGCTATCAAGTCGCTCGCACACGCACTATTTTAGAACATGCACGTCCATTAATTGATGGAATTCACAGCAGTCTTGCCATCGAATCAGCATTGATTTGGCTGGGTGGAATGCGTATTTTAGACAAAATTGCCGCTGGAGGAAGCAAAACGCTTCTTCAGCGCCCTTATTTAACTTCAACAGATAAAGCATCGATTGTGACTAAAGCACTGGCATGGAATGGTGTACGTCGTTTTTTTTAATATATATTCTTTGTATATTATGATACTGAAAGCTCGATCATAACGAGAACGATACTGTGGCATCTTTTACAAATGAAAAAACAATGATGGGCATTGCACATGCCTTATTTATGAATCGCTTGCACCTGCTTCGATTAACTGAAGTCGTTCGCCTTCAAATTAATCCACAATCGGAAGCCAGTGGTATCATGGAGTTACCTTCTGAGCTTGACAAAGAAATGCAACAACAAGCTTTTAATTTTGTGCTTCAAAGTTTTCCAAAAGAATTCTCACTGCTCATCCATGAAGCTAAATCATCATGGATGCGTTTGACATAAAATTTCAATCGTTACTCTCTGTCGCTTGTGACAGTCATTGTCTATACAAAAAGGGTGTGCGTTAAGCACACCCTTTTTAGAATTTAATATAGAAAATTGAGATTAATTAACGATTACAAACTAATGCTCTGTCACTACAACAATCGCCGAAATCTTGGCAACCTTTGTCACAGTAGCATGCGGGACTGCTTCCAGGAACAGCGCCTTCATCACTGCAATGATTCTTACATGAATTGGCATTATCGACTGAAGCAGATGATACCGATTCTCCCTGTAACAAATAACCTTCACTGTTACGACGACTAAATCCAGGTTTAGTATAAGTAAGCATCATATGAATACTGCTTGGATTATCTAGTGTTATATAACAGATCTCATTGCTATCATTGAGATTTGGTCGACAATCATAATCACTGAGCGTTGGTGCTTGCCCTTTGCGGACATACAGATCGATATCAGCAGCACCTGAGAAGAAACTACTCTCACGTGTTGACGTTAATACGAAAACATAATCTCCTGCAGATAAAACCTCTGTTTCAAAATGTTCAGGCACATTGTTTTTTATACTTCCTTCATGATTAAACACTGATGCTCCCGATGGGTTGTCATTGTCATCATCATTATTGTCACTGATAGGTTTGCAGGTTGCCGGATCATTGGCACAATCTAACAACGCTCTCACATGTGAATAGCGGACGTATGGATTGTCATTGCTTCCACCTTGATCATCATATAATTCACCATGCCCAATAGGATCAGTCGCCATCCAGTAAAAATCAGGATGTAGATCGACACTCTTGTTTCCACCGTTTCCAAAACTTGAAACGACAGGACGTTTTAGCCATTCACCTCCAATAATCTTCCCAACTGAATCAAGCTCTAAAACATAAGCAATCTCGACCGCTTTGGGTTTAATATTCCGTTCATTAGCGGGTTTCAGCATACCCGAGTCACTGACCGCATCTTCAATCATTTTGTATTCCATTTTTACATAAACGAATCGTTGGGCGTCTTGGTTAAAAATATAATCAGAGCCCGTCAAGCCTACTTTATTAATGGCCTCTTCTTGAGAAAGTTCGGTTGCCTCCAAAACTTTGTAGGATTTAATCGGATAATTCCAAACTTGTGCATGATAGGTATGATCGATCACAAACGGTATCTGTGTAAATTCTCCAGTCACCAATGATTTGGCACCGCGGGTCAACAACCCTGTAACACCAATGTGCCAACTTCCAGGATTCAGATCACGACACGCAGGATCTACGGGACGTCCATAGTTATCTCGCTCTATTTTATCAGCTTCAGTATTACAGCGACGTCCTGAAATAGATGCTTTATCACTATAATACAGCTCTGACATCAAGCCTTCAATGTCTGCTTTTCGAAACGTAACACAATCTGAATCATTTTCTAACGCATCAATGCATTCGGTTATCTTGTTATCAACCTGTTTAACACGGACATCACGTTGAGGATAACTGCCTTCCTCTGCCGTTGCATAAGATGCCCAACCGTTACAATGTCCCCACCATGTATCTGGGTGAGAATAATGACTGTAAACACCGTGATTTTCTAATTCCCATTTCGTGGCAGGACCTATGACATTGAGTGATTTATGATCATGTTTATCACCACGCTCATCTATTTTCTTTTTCAAGTCTTTGATATTCCAATGTTCAATTTTTGAAACACTCTCTGGTTGATTGGGATTGAAAAGAAGATCATAACGTTCCACAGGAGAGAAATGATCTTGGTTAGTAAAATCAGATAAATCCTTGTTGCTGCCATAACGATAGGCAATACCGTTTTTTGATTGTGGCCACCAACTCGATGGAAAAATATCCCACGAACTTTCGCCTTCCGTCACAGTCGAATCGTATGTTTGATATATCGTATCACGCAACGCAATATGAAGTCGCGATGGTTTGTTGGCTGAATCAATAGCATCGGCTTTGTTACGATCGTGAGGAATAATAATTTCATGTTTTCCTCCTTTTCGTTGTTCGCTGGTTATTTCATCATAACCAAGAACATAATCGTAAAAGCCATCAGTATCGTTATCACTTTTTGCACTCGGATCATCGGTGTCATCAGAAAAACAACCCATAAACCCTACAGATAATAACGCAACCCACAGAATATTTAATTTCAATGTCTCTTTAATCATACCGCTCATTCTATACCTAGTTTTGGGATTAAACAAGCTCTATGTATCGTTGTGGAGATAAATTTCAAACAGATCAGCAACAAAGACGAAAGACTCTCTTATCTCAAAAACTGCTGTCTATTCACACTCGTTGACAGAATATCTGTCAGCCAAAAGAATACACTGGGCTATCATCCACAAACTAGAGCTTTATCACTACAACAATCACCGAATTCTTCACATCCTTGACTGCAGTAGCAGAAAAATGGCTCCGCATTTTGAGGGATAGGTCCTTCTTGATCACAATGATTTCTGCATGATTTTTCACTAGAGTCACCCGCAACAGATTCACCGCGTAAGTCATAAGTTTCACTGCTCTGAGAAGTTGCGGAGGCATCAAGCATGACATGGATGGTATCACGTTGATCCAGTGTTATCTGACAAAATTCGTTACTATCACTGCTGAAAGGACGACAATCATAAACATTGCGTGTGGGTTTTTTTCCTTTTCGTACATAGAGATCAATGTCCGCATCATCACGCGCCGCAGCTAAGATAAACACATAATCTCCTGCAGGCAATGTTTCTGTCTGAAAATACAGAGGAACATCTTTTTCTATCGTTCCTTCTTTGTGAAGCCCATTCCACGTTGATGCAATGTTGTCATCACTCGGTGCACAGGTTGCAGGATCATTAGCACAACTTAACAATGCTTTCACATGAGAATATCGAACGAATGGATTATCACTATCACCGCCTTGATCATCAAATAGTTCGCTATATCCAATCGGATCAGTGGCCATCCAATAAAAATCAGGATGTAAATCTACGAGTTTTCCTGATTCGGTAGGACTTTCAACAACAGGACGTTTTAGCCATTCACCACCAATAATTTTACGATTACTGTCTAGTTCTAAAATATAATCAGCCTTAACGTCTGTTAAAACAACATTGCGTTCATTGGCGACTTTAATCATACCCACATTGGTCACCGCATCATCGACCATGGTATATTCCATACGTACAAAGACAAATTGTTGCGCGTCTTGATTAAAACTATAATCAGATCCTGACAGTCCCACCCTGTTGATAGCTTCTTCTTTGGACATCTCTCTTTGTTCAAAGATTTTGTAAGACTTGACAGGATAGTTCCATACCTGAGCATCGTAAGTATGATCGATCACAAATGGAATCTGCGTAAATTCTCCATTCACCAATGATTTGGCACCACGGGTCAACAGACCTGTCAATCCGATATGCCAACTTCCAGGATTCAGATCACGACACGCAGGATCTACGGGACGTCCATAATTATCTCGCTCTATTTTATCAGCTTCGGTGTTACAGCGACGACCTGCAAGCGTTGCTTTGTCACTAAAATAAAGCTCGGACATCAACCCTTCAATATCTGCTTTGCGAAAGGGTGTACAATCTTGATCATTTTCAAAGATATCGACACATTCGGTTATCTTGTCATCAATGAGTTTGACCCGAATATCACGCTTAGGATAACTGCCCTCTTCTGCTGTGACATAGGACGCCCAGCCGTTACAATGCCCCCACCATGTATCTGGATGAGAATAATCACTGTAAATACCATGATTTTCTAATTCCCATTTCGTGGCAGGACCAATGACGGTCAATGCTTTATGTTCATGCTTCTTGTCACGTTTATCTGCTTCTTTCTTAAGATCTTTGATATTCCAATGATCGACTTTTGCAACCTGTGATGATTGATTAGGATAGAAGAGATGATCATAGCGTTCTATGGGAGATAACTGATCGCTGTTGGTGAATTTAGACCAGTCTTTATTCCTGTCATAGCGATAAGCAATACCACTTTTTGATTGTGGCCACCAACTCGATGGAAAAATATTCCATGAACTTTGGCCCTGAGCCAATGTGGCGTCATAAGTTTGATAGAGAACATCACCTAATGCGGGATGAAGTCGCGATGGTTGGTTTGCTGAATCAATAGCATCAGGTTTCCCTCTGTCCCGAGGAATAATAATTTCATGTCCACCTCCAGTACGTTGTTTATCAATCGATTCATCGTACCCAAGAACATAACCATAAAAGCCTTCCGCGTCATCATCAGGTTTAACATCGGCGTTATCTTCCGTGCTACATCCTACAACAATAGCGAACAATAACGACAACCATAGAAGCAATGGGTTGAATATTTTTGAAGTCATAAGACCTATTTTATATCTATCCAGCATTAACACAAGTATATGATCTCTAAATTAAGCACAAAGTATCTTGATCTGAAAAAACATGTTTTTTTAAGAGACGAAACTCAAAAGGCACCCGCTCCTGCTCATGCCATATTAGCCTTGATTATCCACTATCCTTGCCAATCTTTCCGTAATCCTTGCACAGGAAGCAAAGAAGCAATGGTGCTTGATGGAATCAACGTAGCCACACCACTAATAATCAGAGTAACGACAATGACAATGAAGAGATCGACCATTTGCAATGAAACAGGTAATCGATCAATCAAATACACTGAAGCATCGAGTGTGTAACGATAGCGTGAGATCACAGCACATAATAATAATCCTACGCCCATCCCTAATAGCGTACCGATTAATCCCATCATCAGACTTATTCGACAAAAAATCAAACTAATCTGTCTAGATTGCGCTCCTAATGATTTGAAAATAGTAATTTCTTTTGCCCGTTGAACGATCATCATGGCAAGAACTGCTAAAAGATTGAACAACGCGACACCAACAATGAGATAAGAAACAATCAAAAGACCCGTTTTTTGCAAACTCAAAGCACTAAACAATCCTGCATTGAGTTCTTTCCAATCTTGGATAAAATATTCAGGACGTTTCAACACTTGTTCAAGCTGTTCTGTGACTTCAGAAGCATCATTGAAATTTCGTAATTTCATTTCGATACCCATGACCACATCGCCCTTACCTAACATATGTTGAACCGTTTTATAGTTCATATACATCAGTCGTTGGTCGTATTCATTAAACCCTGCTTGAAACACACCTCCAATACGTACCGCATATTCTTCTTTGGGTAATGTTGAAGAAGGAAACCATTCCCGAATATCTAAATAAGCTAATGGAGATATCACTGTAATCATATCACCAACAGAAATGTTCAGAGATTCTGCAAGACCTTTACCAATCAATGCATGCGGTACATCTCGATGATCAAGTGAATCCATATTTCCATCAACAATATGTTTCTCAATATCTAAGACTTTGGTGACTTGTTTAGAATCAACACCCTTAACCGCAACACTCTTGAGATTACCTGAAGGACTAATGGCCAACATTTCAGCAAAGACAAAAGGAGCTGTTGCGATGACATTAGGCAACATAAGTTTTTGTTGAAGAGAACGATATTCAACAAAATCATGGCTACGTTTCATCACTAAGACATGAGCATTAACACCAAGAATTTTTTTGCGAAATTCATTTTGAAATCCCGTGGTTACACCCAATAGAACGGTTACCACCGTGATACCTAAAACGACCCCAAAAACAGATATTGCTGCAATCGCAACAAACCAATACAAACAAATCGAAAAAACAAAGACAAACAAGCTTGTTAATAAAACGACAATAACATTTGCCGTTGTCATATCTGCTATAAAAATAAGATAGCTGCATGATATAGAAATGATTAACGCAATAAAACCAATATATAAAAACAAACGAGGACGAATAGACCGATAAAAATATCGATAACTAATCAAAGTCGTAAACGACTTTGTCTTCTCGTGTTTATCCATTCTTATGTGATGTCTTTCGTTCCCAGACAATCAAGAACAAAACCACAAGTGCAATAGATACCAATGCTGCAGTCTCTCCATGAATTTGTGCAGCAATCATAGGATCTTTGTCTTGTCCTAACACATCCAATGCTCGACCGATCGCAAGAGAGATTCTTCCTTGAACTGTAAAACCAAACGCTGCACCAAAACCAATCATCACAGTCCATACGCCAACAGATGATATTTTTCCAATGACACCTTTGTGTTCCACAGAAAAATAAAAATAAACCAATGATGACAATAGACCAACGAGAAGCAACACTTGAGACAGTATCCCAACCCAATATCGACCTTCATCATCCATACTTGCCTGTGCTTCTAATCCCGCAATGCCATATCGATGACTTTCTAAACTTTCTTTTTGTACCAAGGTCAGTGCTTTAAGATTGAGCACTTCATCGAAATTAGCAAATGGCTTGATCGTTCTTTGTTGAGCAATAGCGTTAGCAATTGAAGGTGAAATACCTGGTAATTCTCCAAGAGTTTTGATTGAAGCTTCGTTGATGTTTACCTTTGCAACATCTAAAGAATCCATCGCTTTACTCATTTGTGGACCTAAATCACCTTGAGCAACTCCGTTGATCTGTAGACCTGCATAAAACGCAACCACAATGGCAATAGGATAGCGTCCAACCCAACTCCATCGCTGAGACACCGCACGCAAAAGAAACATAATAGACAAGGCTAAAACAATTAAATAAATCCATTCACCTGCAATTAAATTGCCTATCAGCTTAGGATGAATAACATCGTAATATTGTCTGGTAATGACATACCCAACCGACACTCCAATAAACAAATGTTCGGCAAATTTATATAAAGGATTGTCATTATATAAAAATGAAAGAATACAGAACGTTAAAAAGATGCCGATCCAAAAACCAATAATATCTATTGTCGAAAGATAACCCATCTTCTAGTCCTTACGATGAAATCGTCCTACGAAATAGATAAAATTACCAAAAACAATTGCTAAAATAACGGCTAAATGTCCAAAATTGAGGACATCAGTACCTTTCATTCCTGTACCCAATTTTCCTACCAATTGTTCATATTCTGCAGCCTTTGCCATACCACCAACGAGACCTAACAGTTGTCCTGAACTGTAATACGGTGTGTATTCAGGGACTGAGACAGCAGTACAAGCACCAATCATGGGTATACCACTGCCTCGACCTTGTGCTTGTTGAACATATTCTTTAATTCCAGGAAATCCTGCCGATACTGCAATCAACAAACTAAAATCGCGTAGACTATTAATGCCTTGCATCATTGCAATCTCATTAAGGTCAGTACCATCGGCGGCTCTACCATCAAACGTTGCACGAATATCATTGGCCATTTTATTGATCGTTGCTTCTTTTCCTTCACGAAATCCAAGCCATACATAATCTTCGTTTTTCGCATAAACACGATCAGGTTTTCCTTGATAGTCTTTATCGCCATCCTTGATAATCGATGATTCGATGGTTTCCGAAATCCATCGTTCAATCAAAGGTGGTGCAGCATACCATGTCGTTGCAATAACAATTTTAATTTTCTTCCGTTTAAGATGCAACATTAAAGCACGATAGTACGGTTCAAGCTCTGGTGTTGATGCTGGATCCAAATCAAGAGATAAAAAGACTGTATCTCCTTCCTTGAGATTGTCGACGGTATAAAAAGATGACTTCACCATCTCAGAAGCTTCTATGGGAAGATTGAGTGGATAGAGCAAAGGAGCAACAATAGATATTCCCATAATCAGAAAAATCCAACGGCGATCGAATTTCTGTATTCGTTCTGTCCAATGTAATTGAGTCTTGGCCATAATCAATCAGATCCTAAGTGAGAGCGTTCAATCCCAAGAATAATGCGAAGCCCTGTTGCAATGCCACCTAATGCAGCACCCATCATAATAGCGCGTCTTCCAGCTGTATTGAGTACACTCATGATCCATTCTTCTAATTCGGGAAATATCGGAGAAATGGCACGACCAATAGGCACTAACCCAATCATGACTAGAATGGCAGCACTTAATAGCAACGCCGATTCGATATTGCGTGCACGAAAAGCACGAAAGGCTGCCGACGCAATAAAAAATGCAAGCAAAGCAAACATGGTTGCATTACATGGAAAGAAAATATGGTCATAGATCCAGGTAAAAACGCGCCCATCTTGTCCCCATTTTAAAGCCAAAGGTGCATTGACATCAATCACATCGCCGACATTAGCTTGTATCTCAGTTTTGTATTCTTGATAGCCAGCACTGACAGGCATACGTATCAATACATTATGTGTTCCTTCATTGATCGGTAGGCTTAACGGAGTATCTCCCGGAGGTAATGCAATGTCCGAAGGTGTTCCATTGTGCCATGCACGATATGGTGTTCCACCGTTGATAATCACTAACGCATCTTTCCTATCCGCATGAATGTTAAGCATGACATCATTGCTTTGTGTTTGGTTGGCTTGTTTGTTCCATGATCCACGATCAGACGTAGCACCTATTTCATGCCATGCAATACCAACAACACTCATCACAAAAGCACTAACAAGAAGAACAACTTTGAATTGCCAATCTTCTTCTTGACGACGAACTTTTGGCCAATTGACTTGAATGATGTTAATACCACCAAGAATAAATGCTATCGCTGATAAAATAATGGCAAAGTCTGAAAACAATGCAGGAATCGCACGAAAAGGTTCCCATGTAATATACAGTTCGCTAAATCCAATAAGACCAGCGAACAATCCCAAGATCAGAGGCCCTTTAGTTCTCATGGAAGCAACCACTTCCCAAGATTAAACCAATCTGTAGCATTCAAAAGATCACCCACTGTTGCCCAAAGCGATGCTAATAAAATAGTGCCTATCAACCCAGCTTTGGCAATATCACTGGCTTTTAACATGGCAAGCAGTCGTGCATCACGTGTGATATACGCAGACACGGCATAAATTTCTTCGCCAATGATTGTATAATCGCAAGCCGCAATAAAAAACGGCAGCTGTGTAATCTCGGCAGTGCCTGCAATCTGAACGGCATTGGTCACATAACCTGTTTCTGCAAGCATTAAAGATTCAGCAAAAAAACGGCCAAAATAAATATTGGTAGCGGGTTTATCGCGAAGAATCATTCCATTAATTCCTGCAGCAAAGGCAAATTGTTCCGAAGAAATAAACACAATATTCTCAGGACGATGAGCATCAGCATATCCCATGTTTGCATAAGATTGTCGGACGACTTCTTCAGCAACCACCATAGTTAACGGATGATAGTTCACAACTTTCAATTCTGTATCATATGAAGCCGTCATTTCTGCTACGGGTCCCAATACTAACAATGATGCAATCGTTTGAATATTTTGAAGTTCTTCAACACCAGTCACATAAAGGACACTCCGCCCCATTTCAGTAGAACGACCTATCGATTCCTCAATGGCATCAACACCTGCAATACGTCGGATATGAATGCTTTCAGGGTTTTGCTTAGCGAGGGCTGTATAATAAAAATAACTAACCGCAACAACACCGACACAACTTAAATAGAAAAACTTATTGGTATCCACATAATCTGAAATCTCAAAGATACGCAGAAGCAAGGGAACAATGGCAGCTAATAATGCCCAAATCCATATAGATATTCGAGTCACTGTTCAAGAATCTCAACATTCGCACGTGGTACAATCGTTTTTTGTCCATCTTCAAAAATAACTTCAACAACACGAACTTTAGTTTCTGAGGCCATAACTTGAAGTGCAACAGGTAATGAAACAACCTTGCCGACCTTGCCAAAGTAAGGTGCACGGATGCATCGCACCTCTGTGCCTTCCACAAGACCTTTAGTTTGTGTTGTGTTCTCTTGTTCGAAATCAACTGGAATGACAACTTCAGGACGAATCACACCTGATCTA
>JABAAV010000005.1:31919-40421 GCA_014238595.1 Myxococcales bacterium
AGTTGTTTCAATGGGTTCTGTCCCTGTAATAGCAACACCAACATCATAGCCTAAAAGTTCTTTAACATCCTGATAGGCAATGCCACCAGTAATAATACCCACAACACCTACTGTCATTGCATGTTTCATGGCTTCTAATGAAATTTGTCCACCACCTACAATAATTTTTCCCCGACATTCATCTGTAATCAGATCTGCATCCATATCTTGAGATGCATTGGTACACACACAATGCAATGGTGCAAATACTTCGCCACCAAGGCCAAAGATTCCCTGTATCAATGCAGCTTGTGATTCAACGACAATACCTTCTTTATCTAAAATATCGACGACTTTACCATCAACATAAGATGTCACTTCTACAGGCACGGGTGTTTCGCGCAATACAGCTTGACCTGTGATTGATGAAACGGATTCAAGTGTTCCGTCAATGGGTGCATTGACAACACTGCGAAACAAACCAAAGAATGCACGATGTTCTGCAATAATATCTCCTTGAGAGAACGATGCGCCTATCGGACACTTCAATGTTACATCGACTTCTTCAGGTAAAATACTCAATCGATTAGCAATATTGATCAGGTGAACAGGTCCTGGCAATAACGTTCGTGCAACAACATCTTGTGCAGATACTTGATCACCTAATGAAACAACGACATCTCCCAACAAAGGAAGACGGCGCGTTTTTCGCAGTGTCGTTGAAGAAACAACACTCAAACCTGGTGTATATGCATCGCCTGCCATGATATTCACATACGTTAGTAGATATGTAACAGCATTACGCGATCAAAGGCGCTATCACCAAGGCAACCACACTCATGAGTTTGATCAGAATATTGAGTGATGGACCTGAAGTGTCTTTAAATGGATCACCTACAGTATCACCTTGAATCGCAGCCTTATGAGCTTCGGATCCTGCTCCACCATGATGACCATCTTCAATATATTTTTTAGCATTATCCCATGCACCACCAGCATTAGATTGAAAAATAGCTAATAAAACACCCGTGACGGTAACGCCCGCAAGCACACCACCGAGCATATGTTTATCAATAAATCCAACGATGACAGGTACCGATACGGCTAAGAGACCTGGTAAAATCATCTGACGGAGCGCTGCTGCTGTAGAAATATCAACACAACGTGCGTGATCAGCAGGCACTTCACCTTCAAGCAATCCTTTGATTTCACGGAATTGACGGCGAACCTCATCAATCATCGCATCAGCAGCTTGAGCAACAGCATTCATTGCCATCGCAGAAAACAAAAACGGAAGCATGGCACCAAGCAACAATCCCGTCATAATGACAGGTTCACTAATATCAATCGTACCTACATTGGCTGTTTTTCGGAATGCAGAAAAAAGTGCCAACGCCGTTAATGCAGCGGAGCCAATCGCAAATCCTTTTCCAATAGCTGCAGTCGTATTACCAACCGCATCTAATTTATCTGTTCTTTCACGAACTTCAGGAGGAAGATCTGCCATTGCTGCCATACCTCCTGCATTGTCTGCAATAGGTCCATACGCATCGACCGATAATTGAATGCCTGTTGTACAAAGCATACCTAATGCTGCAATGGCAATACCATAAAGATCAGCGGCCCAATAAGACACTAAGATAGCTCCTGAAATCCAAAGGATTGGTAATGCTGTACTACGCATACCAACAGCAAGGCCCATAATGATATTAGGTGCCGCACCTCGTTCGGATGATCGAGCAATATCATGCACAGGTTTTTTATCTTTCGAACAATAGTGTTCGGTCGTTATTCCAATAAGAACACCCGCGATAAGACCAATAGATGCTGCTAAACCAATCTTCCACCAGATGTAACTTGTGGTCACATCTTTGGTCAAACAGTAGGCAATCATCAAAATAATAGGAACCATTACAAATGCTGCACCAAATGTTCCTATATTCAAAGCTTGTTGTGGATTACCACCTTCTTTAGTTCGCACTAAAAATGTTGCTGCCATGGACACCAAAATTCCAGCGGCCGCAATCAACAGAGGAATAAAAACGAGATTAATATGAAACATATCGGCTGTAGCTCCTAAGATCATAGCTCCAATCAAAGAACCCACATACGATTCAAAAAGATCGGCACCCATCCCAGCAACATCACCAACATTGTCACCGACATTATCGGCAATCGTTGCAGGATTTCGCGGATCATCTTCCGGAATATTTGCTTCAACTTTACCAACCAAATCAGCACCAACATCAGCAGCTTTGGTATAGATACCACCGCCAACACGAGCAAATAATGCAATCGAGGATGCTCCTAAAGAAAATCCTGTCACAATCTGAAGGATGTTTTGAACATCTTTGCTACCACCCGATTCAAAATTACCAATCAATCCCCATTCCCCGTAGAGAAGCATGAGAATACTGATGCCTAAAACAGCCAACCCGACCACGGACATACCCATTACGGTACCACCGGAAAAGGCAACACGAAGTGCACCATTGAGTCCGTCTCTTGCCGCATGAGTTGTACGAACATTGGCAGCGGTTGCAACACGCATCCCGATCCATCCTGCAAGCCCTGACATTATCGCTCCAAACACAAACGATAATGCGGTTAAAGGATTCCTATAAAACCCATCCTCGGAAGGTAGATTTGTCACAAACAATAAAACAGCAACAAACCCAACAAACATAGCCAAAATTTTATATTCACGTTTCAGAAATGCCATGGCACCTTCGCGTACATAGCCCGCAATTTCTATCATGCGATCGGTTCCCATATCTTGTTTAACAACCCAAGAGGTTCGAAACCATGCAAAGACAAGTGCGATAATCGCAACCAATGAAACAGCGTATAGTGTTAATCCAATTTCCATTGTATTTTGTTTCCTATTCGATTTAGAATGATAAAGTTATCCGCGGTTATTAGCCTATATCTCTCCCCTTGGGCAAGCTCTACATGTATGATATCTGCCATGAATTCTTATCAAACAATACTTTACGATTATTCTTCACCATCTATTGCGTGTATCACACTCAATCGCCCTGAAAAACGCAATCCTATCAATCCGCAGGTTAATGGTGAGCTCATAGCTGCATTAACCCAAGCACAGCAGGACTCAAATATAACGGCCATTATTCTCACTGGTGCTGGAAAGGTTTTTTCTGCAGGAGGAGATTTATCCATGATGTCTCAAGGAACCCCTCAAGAATCTACGATTAAACCAGCCTCGTTAGTGACATTATTACAAACCATGCATCACTTAGGAAAACCTATCATTGCGAAAGTCAACGGTCATGCATTAGCTGGTGGATTAGGATTAATGGTTGCCTGTGACCTAGTCATTGCAAACGATCAGGCAACATTTGGAACCACCGAAATCAATGTGGGACTGTGGCCCATGATGATTACCGCAGAAATAACACGAAATATTGGGCGTAAAAAAACACTAGAACTCATGCTCACAGGCAAACGCATCGATGCTGCTGAAGCCATGGCTATTGGCTTAATCAATCAAGCGGTTCCCTTGGAAGAACTTGATGAAACAACTATGAATTTGGCTCAAAAAATCGCATCAAAAAGCCCTGCAGTCTTAAAAAAAGGTCTTCTTGCTTTTTATAAAACACAAGATATGAATTTAGATGATGCCTTAAAACATCTTGAGACTGAACTCACTGCTGTACTTGCTTTAGAAGATGCACGTGAAGGGTTGATGGCATTTTTTCAAAAAAGATCTCCAAAATGGAAAGGGTGCTAATGGTGCCTTATGAATGGACAGCACATCCCATTAAAGATCGTCCTCAACATAGTTTTCTGATTATTGCTGCAGCATGTCTGTTTTCAGGAATTATTTTGGCTGCATGGAATTCTATGTTTCTCGCTTTCCTCGCGGCAGTCATTCTTGTCATATCTGTAACACCTTTTTGGATGCCAACACATTATCGCGCCACCAAAGAAGGGTTACATATAACACGGATGGGACAATCACAAATGAAATATTGGAGTCATATTCATCGTCTTGACATGGGAACTTATAATGCGTTTCTGTCCCCTTTCACAAAAAAAAATCTATGGCTAGAACGATATCGAGGTATCACTGTTTTGTTTAATCAATCCGATCGTGATCAAGTCAAGACCCTATTAGAACATCAAATCAAACCAAGCATATGCCATCCAATACATTAACAAAGCAAGAGCAACAACTTCTGCTTGAACTGGCTTCAGGTATTGTTAAACGACGATTAACCGCTCCTGCGATTTTCTTTTTAGAATCGATGAAACCTTTATCGTTCGTTGGGAGTCAGGCGATGATCTTTTTTCGCCCTATCATTCAAACACTGTGGTCAAATCCTGCAAAATATGACCAAATAACAACATTGCTCTCAAGGCGTGGAACGATTGAGATTTTCTTATCCTATCTTGAAAAAGAAGAACAAGCCTTATGAAAAACATTCGCTCTATCCTCATCACTGATTGTGGCTCAACAACAACAAAAGCCATCTTAATTGAACAACAAGGTGATGAATATCGTCTGGTCACACGTGGTGAAGCCCCTACAACAGTAGAAGCTCCCGTCGAAGATGTCACCCAAGGTGTCTTAAATTCTGTCTATGAAGTCCAAGAGCTACGTGGACGCACATTACTAAACAATGATCACTCTCAAATCATCACACCACAAAATAAAAACGAGGGTGTTGACATATATATATCAACATCATCTGCAGGTGGTGGTTTACAAATGATGGTTGCTGGGGTTGTCCATTCTATGACAGCAGCATCTGCTGCACGCGCAGCTCTTGGTGCGGGGGCTATTGTCATGGATACCATTGCTTTTAACGATCATCGCCTTGCCCATGAAAAGGTTGAACGCATTCGAAAACTTCGCCCTGATATGATCCTTTTGGCTGGAGGTACCGATGGAGGAACAACAAAGCATCCTATTGTTTTGGCTGAACTTTTAGCGGCAGCTCAACCCAAACCGCGATTAGGCCAAAGCTATAATCTACCTATCATCTATGCAGGCAACAATGAAGCACGACAACAAGTCCAAGAACAACTGGAAGATAAGGCGGCATTTCAATTTGTTGATAATGTACGCCCTACATTAGACAAAGAAAACTTATCACCTGCACGCGATGCTATTCATACTCTCTTTATGGAGCATGTCATGGCACAAGCACCTGGCTATGATAAATTAATGACTTGGTCAGCAATACCTATCATGCCCACGCCTGGTGCTGTAGGTCTCATGATTAAAACATTAGCTGAACGTAACAAAATCAATGTTGTTGGTGTTGATATTGGAGGAGCAACAACGGATGTTTTTTCAGTCTTTCATGAAACATTTAATCGAACAGTATCTGCAAATCTTGGTATGAGTTATTCCATTTCCAATGTGCTTGCAGAATCCGGAATGAAACAAATACAACAATGGGTACCTTTTGACTTAAATGAAGCTTCGTTACGGGATCGTATTGGCAATAAAATGATTCGTCCAACAACAATCCCTCAAAGCTTAGAAGAACTGAAAATTGAACAATCAATTGCACGTGAAGCGCTACGATTGGCATTTCTTCATCACAAAGAATTCGCAGTTGAATTAAAAGGTGTTGAACGAAAACGAGGCATTGGCGATGCCTTTAATCAAAACACGGATCATTCGTTGGTCAATCTTATGCAACTTGAACTACTCGTAGGTTCAGGAGGTGTTTTATCTCATGCACCGCGACGAATACAAAGTATGATGATGATGATTGATGCCTTTGAAGTAGAAGCCATTACAGAAATTGCAGTTGATTCCATTTTTATGATGCCTCACTTGGGTATCCTTTCGACAATACATCCTCAAATAGCCATAGAAGTTTTCGAAAAAGACTGTCTAATCCGATTGGGCACATGTATTGCACCTGTGGGCAAACCACCGCGAGGAAAACCATCTGTTGTTATAGATTTCGCATTTTCTAACGGACAGAAACAAACCATCAATGTCATATCTGGAATGTTGAAACATATCCCATTAGGACTAAACGAAACCGCTGAAACTTTACTGACCCCTGCTAAACAAATTGATGTAGGTAATGGTACAGGCATTCGGATGAAAAAAATCATTCGAGGTGGTGAATGTGGTATTATTATCGATGGTCGTGGAAGAAGACCACTTCCCGTAGCAACCAATTCCACTGAGCGACTTCAGATGGCACAACAATGGAATGATGAATTAACGTTATATCCCCAAACTAGACCTTAGAATCAGTGTCCTCTGAAGATTCTTCTTTGCCTATCTTTGATGATTTTTTAAAATTACGAATACTATGTCCCAAAGATTCTCCAATCGCAGGTAATTTTCCCGCACCAAAGATCAACAGCACAATCACAAGTAGAATAAGTAATTCAGGTAAACCTGGCATCATTGTTTTCCTAATCAAAGAGGATATCTTGGCTTTTCTCATGATTTACACTACAACGTCAAGATATAGCCATTGTTTGACGACTTCTTCGTTTGATAAGTAGCAATTGTAGCCTACAAAGGAGTACGATAACGGTCTTTCTGACAAAGCGTATTTTTACAATGCGAATCATATTAATTATAAGCATAGCAACAAGCATCACACTTTCACTGCAAAAACGGTCTTTGGCCAATACAATAACGGCTTCCTTTGAAACAAATCAAAGACAACGTGAACGAGTTCGAGGATGTTACGAACTGCGTTGTACGCCAGACATACAAACATATCGCGTATCAACAACAACAAATTCCGATAAAACTCCGTGGAAAAACAGCACAAAAAACAATCGTCCACTAACAACACAATCACATAGAACAAACTACGCCTATACAAGCATACCATGGCTTGCGGCGTTAAGATTGCCTGACATTCGTATTCAATGGAATGAACAAATCATCTGGTTCTTAAAGCATTTCAAAAATGATCCTGATGGACGCTATCGAATGAGGGGTTGGCTGCGTCGTCAAACAAGATATCAATCTATGATCACAAAAAAGCTTAAAGAGCATCATCTTCCTCAAGCGTTGCTCTATGTTGCTATGATTGAATCATCTTATGATCCAACACGCTATTCACGCACGGGTGCAAGTGGGCTTTGGCAATTCATGCCAGGAACAGGGCGTATTTACGGTCTTCAAAGAGACTATTGGGTCGATGAACGTAACGATCCTATTTTATCCACTCAGGCTGCCTTGTTATTTCTCAAAGATCTATATCAACGCTTTCACAGTTGGGAACTCGTGTTTACAGCTTATAACACAGGGGCAGGTAACGTGCTTCAATCCATCGCAAAGTACAACACCAATGATTTATGGACATTGATCAAAAAAGAAGCGGGGCTTCCTTGGGCATCACAAATTTACGCTGCAAAAATACAAGCCGCAGCGATTATTGATCACAATCGCCATATTTTTGGATTTGATGATATTCCAAAAGATGCATCATTAGAACCAGACACCGTCACTGTACCTGTCTCTATGTCACTGGATATTATTGCTCAAGCAGCGGCAACCTCTGTTAAAACTATTGAGACATTAAATCCACAATTATATCGGGGACGAACACCTCCTCATGTCAAAAATTACACGGTTTATATTCCAAAACGCAAACGTCATCTTTTCAAACGACGCCTTGAACAGATGCGGCAACAATGGGACAAATACGACACTCATGTTGTCACCCATGGTGAGCGAGTGGAAGATATTGCCACAACCTATGGCCTCACCTCTAAAGAGTTTTTCAAGCTCAATGGGGTTAAAAAATATTCGGAAATTGACGGAGGTGTTGTTTTAGTTGTTCCACGCATTAGTGAAGCGGAAAAACAAAAAAACAAACGTGTTGCTGTTATGAATTTTTACCGCTCCGGTATTAAAACAACCGATGTCGATGCACCACTCATTGTAGCTATACCCAACAAAGATTTTCGAATTCCTGATGCAACGCGTCATTTCTATCGAGTCATCCGTGGTGATTCGCAATGGAAAATTAGCAACTTATTTGATGTATCAATAGAAGATTTAGGTCGCTGGAATGGTCTTGATAAAAATGTGCGGCTCCATCCGAAAATGATCTTACAAATATGGACTAAAAAATCATTTTCACCTAAAAAAAATAATGTACGAACATTAGATAGCAGCAAGATTTTGATCGTGACCAGCGGTTCATCAGAACATTTAGATTTAGTTGAAAACCGTATCGGAAGAAAACGGCTTATTTATAAGGTACAACATGGTGGAACATTTGCTGATGTTGGAAAGAAATTTGGTCTAAGCAAATATGATATTGCACGAATCAACAGAAAATCACCACACACAAAGCTTAAAGCAGGAGATACTGTCCTTGTTTATAAAGTCATAGACAAAACCAAATCAAGACGTGCTACGAATCAAGCAAAACGACTTAACAAAACAAAACGTGCTGCTAAAAAGAAATCTGCTGCTAAACAAAAACCTGCTGCTAAAAAGAAATCTGCTGCTAAACAAAAACCTGCTGCTAAACAAAAACCTGCTGCTAAACAAAAACC
>JABAAV010000060.1 GCA_014238595.1 Myxococcales bacterium
AATTGGTGGTCTTAAATGACATTCGACATGCTGATCTCAACAACATGACCCCTGTTGATGCGCTTATTTTATTAACGTCTTTGAAGAAAAAAATCTAATCCATAAAAAACGAAAATCGCAAAGATTGATTTGATGAAACACGTAATGTTCTTTCTAGATCTTTGCCTCGCTTGATCAACATATCCACCGATTGATCTATTTCTTTAATCCTTTGAGTATAACTACGTTCGTTTAATGTGCTCTTTGAGCCATATTGAAGGGCACGAAAAACAGGATTTATCTTTGACGAAAGAAGATAAAGCTTATTTCTTCCATTGTGATCAGTGGCTAAATCCATCGATCTCCAAGGACTTTGTGCACTAGAACGTATTAAAAATCCTTTAGTTTCTTTGTTATCACAACCTTTTTTGTTTGGTTTGTTGTCTGAACAAATAGGGTGTCCTGTTTCAACAAATTTCAATGTTAGTGAGTTTCTTGTTGTGTCGATATACACACCATACGGTTCTGCGCCTTTACGTGCCTTTGAAGTAAGATTTTTAAATGATTTAGAATCTTCTTTTGACATTTCACGATGCTTTTTAAGATTGATTTGCAACGTACGCACATCAGTAACAAAGGCAAACAATTGATCAATGACAGCTTGTTCCATTTCATATAAATTTGACTCATAGATCTTGCCGGTGTCGATATTGCTCATACGAAATGTAGTTAAGGCTTCAATTAATTTGTTGTCAGGGACTTTGTAGTCGTCTTTTTTAACGCCATAATTTTTGTGTTCATAAAGAATATTACGTAATTTGAGCAATTCTTTGTTCGTACCATCAACGGTAGTCACCAGTGTTCCAGCATCACGGATGGTTTGATTATAACGAGATGCTTTGGTTCCAATTTGTCCAACAACGACACCCAAAATCAATGGCGCAAGAACCAACAGTACGATTTTGGCAATTTTTCCAAATGAAGATTGAGTTGTTAGATCAGTCATGTCGAATGCAGAAGGCATGTTTTTAATTGATTGATCTGACATGGCTGGTTTTGGTACGACTGATTTTGGCATAGCTGGTTTTGGGGGTGCAGCTTTTTGTTTTGGAAGAGATTCTTGTTTGATATCAGATTTTTTGTTGGTTGGAATAGGTTGGTCTATTTTTTGTGCTGTCCTATCCGACTTAACAAGATGATCAAATCTCTTGGAACTTCCAGACTTTGATGTTTTTGCTTGTTGGAACGGCTGTTTTGTTTCAAGATTGCGTAGCTTATCTTTTAATGCATTAATATCGGGTGTCTTTGGTTTGGACAAAAGAGTCTCCTTGGAAAGATATGGTTGAAGTGAAAAACAAGGCGAGTATATACTTTTCTATCTTTTTCGTAGCATAATACACCCTTATTTAAACAAGTTTTTTGAATGAATATCGAAATAATACAACATCGAATTCGAAGTTTTGATGGAACGAGTATCCGCTATCAAGCATTTGGTTCAGGTTCTGCCTTGGTTTTATCCAATTGTCTAGGTGGTTCGTATCAACTCTATGAAAAGATCTATCAAAGATTAAGCCAAACATATCGTATTATTTCATGGGATTATCGAGGTATGCCTCAATCACCTTGTGAACGCAAAAACGCACTAACGATAGAAAATCACAGTCGTGATTTGGCAGCAATTTTAGAACATGAAAAGATCAAACATGCTGTTTTTATTGGATGGTCTATGGGGGTTCAGGTTAATTTTGAGTTTTATCGGCAAAATTCTCATGCAGTAGCAGGTATGATTGGACTGCATGGTACCTATGCACAGCCATTCCGTACTGCATTACCATCTCGCTATATAAACAAATTAGTTCCAAGTTTGCTCCAATTGAGTCGAAAGTCATTATCACCAGCAGGAAAAATCATACAGCAAACTTCTAACGCACAATTGATTAAACGCATATTTCAAATATTAGGTTTGTTGTCATGGAATGTCGATAAGAAACTGTTTGATCATTTGATTACTTTATTTCGAACAGCTAATTTTCAAAGTTATATTAAAACGTTAGAAAACCTTGGGCAGCATACAGCGAAAGATCTTTTATCAAGCATTGATAAACCAACGTTGTTTGTTGCAGGAACATGCGATGTCATCACACCTGCTCATTTATTTCGACATATCGATGAACAGATCGCGGATGCATTATTTGTTGAAATTCCAAAAGCAACCCATTATGGCCCTATTGAATATCCTGATCAATATCGATCATTGATCAGCGATTTTCTTGCTACAGATCATCCAGCACTAATGTCATGGCGAAATAACATTGATCGATCGCAGACAATTGCTATTTCATGAGGTAATTTTTCACGATGACTGTTCAAACAGGGCTTGCTTCTCTTGTGCATGGCAAAACACAATGGACAAAGGGTCAACAAATAGGTTTGATCGCCAATCCCACCAGTGTGCTTCCTGATCTTCAGCATAGTATTGATGTTTTATCTGTGTGGGACAAAGTTAATCTTGTTCGGCTTTTTTGCCCAGAGCACGGTATCAGAAGTGATGCGCAAGACATGATTTCCGTTGAGTCTTCTTGTGACACAAAAACAGGGCTTCCTATTCACAGTTTGTATGGGACGAGTGAAACATCTTTAATGCCAAAAAAAGAACTTCTCGTTGATTTAGATGCGGTTCTTTTTGATATTCAAGACATAGGTAGTCGCTATTACACCTATGTGTGGACACTTGTTTATATGATGCGTGTGTGCGCTGATCTTGGAGTAGAAGTTGTTGTGCTTGACAGGCCAAATCCTATCAATGGCATTGACATTGAAGGGGGATTAATTGCTGATCCATTGCGTTCATTTGTTGGTTTGTGTCCATTGCCAAACCGACATGGTATGACTGTTGGAGAAATTGCTCGTTGGGCCAATGAAACAGAAAACATCAATTGCCATTTAACAGTGATTCCCATGCAGGGATGGTCTCGTGAGATGTTTTATGAAGATACAAACTTGCCATGGGTTATGCCATCACCCAATATGCCAACAAGGGATACAGCATTAGTTTATCCTGGCTCTTGTCTCATAGAAGGCACCGAAATCAGTGAAGGACGTGGCACCACAAAACCTTTCGAAATGATTGGCGCACCGTTTATTGATAGTCATCTGTTTGCTCAAACATTGAACAACATAGAGCTTCAAGGTGTTTCTTTTCGAGATGTTTCATTTACACCCATGTTTCAAAAACACACAAACACACTTTGTCATGGTGTGCAAATTCATGTGTTCAACAAAAAAATATTTCGCCCTTATTTGACAGGCATTGCTATTTTATCAACACTGGTTAAAGAATGTCCCGAACAATTTCATTGGCGTGAAAAACCATATGAATTTGTCTCTGATCGTCTTGCGATTGATTTATTGATTGGGAATGAATCTATCAGACATAATCTTGAGCAAGGTATGTCCATTGCTGAACTAAAAGCATTATGGCAACTTGAAGAAGACGGTTTTCGTCAATCAGCGACACAATGGTGGTTATACTGATGGCTAAAACCATAGGGTTGTTTGGTGGCAGTTTCAATCCTCCTCATATTGGACATCAAATGGTATGTCTTTATATTTTGAGCACTGTTGATGTTGATGAATTATGGATGCTTCCTGTCTACCAACATCCTTTTGATAAATCTCTCGCCCCATTTGATGATCGTATTGAAATGTGTCGCTTGGCAACAACGTTGTTTTCTGAACGCATTGTAGTATCTGATGTTGAAAAGACATTGGTAAACCAATCTGGACGAACACTCGATATGTTGCTTGCTTTACAACAACAATCAAATGACAAATTTCGTTTGATTGTTGGATCCGATACACTCGACGAAGTTGACAAATGGCATCAATGGGAAGAAATAGTTCAACGTGCCAATCCAATTGTTGTTAGTAGAGAGGGGTATCAAACAAAAGATATTGTTATTCCCGATGTATCATCTACAGATATTCGAAGAAAAATTTCAAACAATGAGAGTACGAACGGTTTGTTATCTTTAGATGTTGCACAGTATATAAAACGAAAAGGATTATACCAATGAGCAAATTGCCATCTGTGTTGGTTATAGGATCTGGTATATTGGCGACAGGGTTTTCAGGGGCATTCCAGAGACAAAACATTCCTGTGTTGGGGTTGTGTGGCCGTCAAAAATCTCAAGCTCAAAAAGCTGCTGTTATTGCAGAGGTGCCATTTTTTGTGTTTGAAGATGTACAAACAATTGTTGATGATGCAGATGTTTTGTTTTTTGCGGTCAATGATGATGTGATTCGTGATGTCTCAAACAGAGTTCTCGCCCTACGACAAACAGATAAAAAACAAGTGCTTATTCATTGCAGTGGTTCACGTACTGTTGAAGATGCGTTTCCTAACAATGATTTAAACTATCATGCCATGATGCATCCAATGAATTCTTTTTCGGATCAAAAACAAGCGATCAATCAGTTGATGAGCGGGATTTGTTTTGGAGTTTCTGGTGACAAAGAAGCATTGTCCGTTGTGAATGATTTGATCCGTTGTCTTTGTGGTGAAGCGTTGATTCTTACACCGCAACAAATAGCGATTTATCATGCCGCAAACTGTGTTGCTTCAAATTACATTGTATCTGTGATAGATATGGCCTGTACAATGTTTGATAGCATTGGCATAAACAAAGACAAAAGCAAAGAGGCTTTGTTGTTGTTAACGCAAGGGAGCATTGCTAATTTTCAACAACAAGGAAGTGTTGAGGCTTTAACAGGGCCTATTTCTCGTGGAGATGTTGATACCGTCAAAAAACATCTCGATGGATTTAAAAACAAAGATGACATGCTTTATCAAACGTATTGTTCATTAGGGTTGTATACTGTTGCGCTTGCTCAAAAACAAAAGAAAGCGAACAATACAAAACTTTTGGAAATCAAAAAACTTCTTTGTCAATCGCAATGAGTCATCCGCGTATTTATATGGACTACAATGCAACAGCACCTGTATTGTCAAAAGTCAAAGAAACAATGATGGAATGCCTTGATGTTGTTGGAAACCCATCAAGTGTTCATTATGAAGGACGAAAAGCGAAACAGTACTTAGAGAACGCACGACTTGCTGTCGCACAATCTCTTTGTGCGACGCCTGAAGAAATAATATTTACTAGCGGTGGCACAGAATCAAACAATATTGGACTGATCGGGCTAGCATACCTTGCTCAGCGACTAGGAAAAAACAAATCAATTCTTCTTCCACCCATCGAACATCCTTGTATTGTGGGCACGGCTGAATTTCTTCGAGAGAAAGGCTTTACAATAGAACCCATTGTTGTTGATACAGATGGTAAAATAGACATTGATTCATTAGAAAAACAATGCCGCAACAAACCAAGTGTTATGGCGTTTTCATGGGCAAATCATGAAATAGGTACCATCCAAGACATGGAAACAATTGTTACTATGGCCCATGATCATCAGATTTTAGTGCACTGCGATGCTGTGGCAGCATTTGGAAAATTGCCACAAGATATGCTGGATTTACAGCGATGTCCTATAGATACCATGTCCATTTCTGGACATAAAATTGGAGCTCCTTGGGGTGTTGGTGCGTTACGTGTGAGACAGGGCATTGATATTACTGCGATCGTTGAAGGTGGAAAACAAGAATATGGTCGTCGTCCAGGAACACAGAACCTTTTAGGTATTGTTGGGTTGGGTCAAGTGACTAGTATGCTTGACACGATGATTGTTGCTTATCAACAATTAATCTATCAACGTACTCTGTTTGAAGAAGGTCTTTTGGCGTTAGATGGTGTGTCTATCTATGCACAACATGTTGATCGGCTACCCAATACAATCAATGCCTGTTTTCATGATCTTCAAGGAGATATTCTGGTTGCTTCTTTAGATATAGAAGGTATTGCAGTGTCTGCAGGTGCGGCATGTTCATCTGGAATGTCAATGCCATCACCAGTGCTTGTTGGATTGGGCATAAAAAAGGAAAAAGCACAACAATCTGTACGATTTAGCCTTGGAACAGACAGTCAGATAGGGGATATTCATAGAACGCTCAAAGTGTTATCGTCCACACTTTCTCGAATCCGTAACATAAACAATTAAGAAAGGAATATCATGCGCGATGTAGTGATTGTTTCAGCAGCACGAACACCTATAGGCAGTTTTTTAGGAAGCCTTTCATCATTATCAGCACCTCAGTTAGGTTCGATTGCTATTGAAGCAGCAGTCAATCGTTCGGGCATTTCAGTCAATGATATTGATGATGTTTATATGGGATGTGTTTTACCCGCAGGTATGGGTCAAGCACCTGCACGGCAAGCAGCTATTGGCGCAGGTCTTCCTGTGTCTGTGCCATGTACTACAGTCAACAAAGTATGTGGATCTGGATTAAAATCTGTGTTGTTGGGTATTTCAGCCATTGCAACAGGTGAAGCAGATGTTGTCATTGCAGGAGGTATGGAATCGATGTCAAATGCACCACATCTTGTCAGTAGATTGCGTCAGGGCGTGAAACTAGGACAATCCACGATGGATGATCATGTTGTTCTCGATGGATTAATGGATGCTTATGACAATATTCATATGGGAAATTGTGCCGAAATTTGCGCGACCAAACATCATATTACACGTGAAGATCAAGATGCGTTCGCTGCAGAAAGTTACCGACGCGCCGTAGAAGCAATTGATTCGGGCGTGTTTGATCAGGAAATCGTTCCTGTTACCATTGAAAAGAAAAAGACAATCATTTCTGCTGATGAAGAACCACATCGTGGTGACATCAATAAATTATCCAAATTACGAACAGCGTTTGTCAAAGAAGGAACAGTAACAGCAGGTAATGCCTCTTCATTGAATGATGGCGCTGCAGCTGTTGTGTTGATGTCAAAAGAAGCTGCTGAAAAAAACAATATCACACCTCTGTGCCATATTGTTTCTTCGGCACAGCATGCGCAAGAGCCAGTATGGTTTACAACGGCTCCTGCACAATCGATTCAGTCGGCTTGTGCCAAAGCAGATTGGACCGTCTCCGATGTTGATCTATGGGAAATCAACGAAGCATTTTCTGTCGTTTCGCTTGTTAACAATCAATTGTTAGACATTGATCCTAAACGCATCAATGTCCATGGGGGTGCTGTGGCATTAGGACACCCCATTGGTGCATCAGGGACAAGGATTTTGGTTACTTTGCTTTATGCGATGCAAAAGCAAAATGCAAAAAAAGGTGGTGCTTCACTGTGCATTGGTGGTGGGGAAGGTATTGCACTATTGGTAGAACGTTTATAGTTTCTTGTTGAAGGTGAAACCATAGAGATAACAATGAATGTGATTCAAAAAATAGGTGTTATAGGCGGCGGTCAAATGGGGCAAGGTATTGCTCAAGTAGCTGCACAATCCGGGCATGATGTCATTATATTAGATGCATCGATTGATCTTGCAACTCAAGCAGTAACAACAATCTCTACACGGATCCATGCATTGCAAAAAAAAGGCAAATGTTCCGAACAAGAATGTGTTGATATTTTAAACCATATACAAGCAACTGATAGCTATAACGATTTGAGCGCGTGTCAATTTGTTATTGAGGCCGTGACGGAAAAACAATCAATCAAAGAATCGGTGTTTGCTTCGTGCGATAAGGTTTTAGATAAAGATGCAATTCTAGCTTCCAATACTTCATCAATTTCTATTACGGCATTGGCAGCCACAACAACCCGGGCAGAACAATGTATCGGGATGCATTTTATGAATCCTGTACCTTTGATGAAACTCGTTGAAATTATTCCAGGACTTGCTACCAATGAAGAAACGAAAAACACAACATTGGACTTTGCAAAAAAACTTGGAAAAGAAACCATTGTTTCTCGAGATGTTCCTGGTTTTATTGTGAATCGTGTTCTCATTCCTTTGATCAATGAAGCATGTTTTGCTGTCTACGAAGGTATTGGAACCGCTGATGATATCGATAAAGGTGTGTTATTGGGGTTGAACCATCCCATGGGACCATTAGCTCTGGCAGATTTGATTGGGCTAGATACTTGTTTGTATATTGCAGAGGTATTGCATCGTGAACTCGGTGATGACAAATATCGTCCGTGTCCATTGTTGCGACAATATGTTTCTGCTGGATGGTTAGGGCGAAAATCGAAACAAGGGTTTTATTCGTATCAATAATTAAAATGCATTTTGAACATCTCATACTTCACAAAGAAACAAAAAGTGCCACTATTGTTTTGAATCGACCCAAAGCACTCAATGCTATCCATGAAGGATTGCTTCATGATTTAAAAACAGTTGTTGCTTATCTTGAAAAAGCTTCTGACATTCTTGTCGTTGTTATTCGTGGACAAGGAGAGAAAGCATTTGCTGCCGGAGCTGATATCGCAGCAATGTGTGATATGAATTCCAAACAAGCAGAAGCTTTTTCAAAACATGGTGGAGATGTATTTACATCTATTGAACATTCAAAAAAACCTTACATTGCGGCAGTTCATGGATTTGCATTAGGTGGTGGTTGTGAATTAGCAATGGCGTGTGATTTGATTTATGCCTCTAAAACAGCGAGATTCGGTCTGCCTGAAGTGACATTGGGTGTCATTCCTGGATTTGGTGGAACACAGCGATTAATGCGACGCATAGGCATTGCTCAAGCTAAAGAACTTATTTACACAGGTAAAACGATTAAAGCAGACGAGGCTTTTTCTTTGAGGCTTGTGAATCAATGGTTTGATGTGGATACCTGTGAAGCTTTGATGGAAAAAGTAACAACAACAACTGAGATGATTTGCAAAGCAGGTCCTTGTGCCATTGCCCAAGCAAAACAAGTCATACATCAAGGCCAATCTGTTTCATTAGAACAAGGGATGGCTTTAGAACAGAATCGATTTGGTGCTTTGTTTGATACGCATGATCTCAAAGAAGGCATGACTGCTTTTTTAAACAAAAAAACAGCTCAATTTCATGGAAAATAATGATGTTTGAATTTTCCGAATCTCATAAGCAAGTCAAAGAGATGGCACGTTCGTTTGCTGTCAATGAAATCAAACCTAAAGCACAATCAATTGACAAAGAGCATTGTTATCCGCGTGATTTGATCACCAAAATGGCAGAGATTGGCTTGATGGGGATTGCTGTCCCGACAACATATAAAGGGACAGGAATGGATAATGTTTCTTATGTTGTAGCGTTGATGGAAATTGCTAAAATTTGTGCATCATCTTCTGTGATTATTAGTGTCAATAATTCACTGATTTGCGATCCGTTGGTTCTTTTTGGCAGTGAAGAACAAAAACAAGAATGGCTGACATTGTTAGCCTCTGGGGAAAAACTAGGATGTTTTTGTTTGTCGGAATCCAATGCGGGAAGTGATGCTGGGGCGCAAACAACGACAGCAACATTAGACGGTGACGGATGGGTTATCAATGGTCGAAAAAACTGGGTCACAAACGGTCCTATTGCCGATGTGGCAATAGTGTTTGCTATGACTTCTCGTGAAAAAAAGCAGCATGGAATTTCTGCCTTTATTGTGCCTATGGATACTGAAGGTATTATTTGTGAATTGCCTGATAACAAACTCGGTATTTGCGGTGCGCAATCTTGTCAGATCGTTTTTGAGAATGTACGTATTCCTCAAGATGCTCTGTTGGGAGAAGTTGATCATGGATTTAAAATCGCATTAACAACACTTTCGGG
>JABAAV010000061.1:0-7917 GCA_014238595.1 Myxococcales bacterium
TGAGCTAAACAACACTAATACTATCGAAACGATAGTATTAGTGTTGTTTAGCAGATTTTAATAAAAAAATCAAGCAAATCAAGCTATATATCTGCTAAAATCTCAAATACGCGAGACAGATACACAACACACTAATAGCTATATATGAACACTGTTAGCTTCAGATACAGGAATTTCACTAACGGTATTAAAGATTCAAAAATGATCTCTTCTGCATTTCGACTTTTGATACAATTTATGTCAACTGGTAAGTTTCACCCCTATGTTTGAAAAAACATAGGGGTTGTTTTTTTTGTCCAATTTGTGCGCTTATTGTCGCAGGATTATGTGTTGATCCGTGATGAGGCGAGAGGGTTGATCCATGGTGGTTTTTGGTGGTTGAGATGCTAAAGATGAACGAATGATGCTTTTGAAGGTGTTTTTGCCTGTATCGTGGTTCAGTGGATTATGCTATGACAAGTGCTGGTCCCTAGGTGACGTATCCTTTGTAAATTCCGCCAGGCCTGGAAGGGAGCAACGGTAAGCAAAGACGCGGGTGCCTGGGACCTTTTTTAATCAATCAAGCAATCATGTCTTATCTTGTTTTAGCGCGCAAATACCGACCACAAACTTTTTCTGAAGTTATTGGACAGAGTCATGTCACTAAAACATTAGCCAATGCGTTTAAACAAGAGCGCGTTCATCATGCATTTTTATTTTGTGGTCCACGTGGTGTTGGAAAAACAACGGCCGCGCGATTGTTAGGTAAAGCGTTAAACTGTGAAAAAGGACCTACGATTGATCCATGTGGTGTTTGTTCTGTATGTGAAAGCATGGTTGAAGGCAATACCATTGATTATCATGAACTTGATGGTGCATCACATCGAGGTATTGATGCCGTACGCGATTTATGTAGTGCATCACGATATCAACCGTCCATGTGGCGAAAAAAAGTCTATGTGATTGATGAAGTCCATATGCTTACGATTGAAGCATTTAATGCGTTGCTCAAAACATTGGAAGAGCCGTTGCCGCATGTGGTGTTTATTCTTGCCACCACTGAGCCGCATAAATTACCCATGACCATTTTGTCACGGTGTCAACGATATGATTTTCGATTGGTCTCTACGCCACAACTGACCGATCATTTGGTTAAGGTGTTTAAACAAGAAAAAATAGCAGCGACACATGAAGCCATCGAACTCATTGTTCGTGAGTCGGGTGGTTCAGTGCGGGATGCCTTGTCACTTTCGGATCAAGTGATTGCCTATGTCGGTGATGAAGAAATTACTGAAGAGCAAACAGCAAATGTCTTAGGTGTTGCAGGTTATCTGTTTACAACTAATTTAATCACACAGTTAGCTCAAGGGGATATTCGTGAAAGTTTAACCTTGGTTGATCAAGCTATTGTTTCTGGTATCGGTGAAGTTCAAATTGCACGAGCCATGGTTCGCTTGTTGCGCGACATTGCTGTGATTCAAGCAGCACCTGATGCCGATCATTTGGTTGTTGGATCAAAGGAAGAGCGCACACAATTAACAGCCATGGGTAAAACCATATCTGCTGCTCGAATTACACAAATGTTTGACAGATTACTTCATGCCTGTGATGAATTGGCACATACCTTCTTGCCACGACAGACATTGGATTTAGCTTTAATTGACATAGCAACCACAGAAGCATTGATTCCATTGAGTGATTTGATTGAGAAGTTAGAGCGGATGCAGACGCGCACTAATGTCATCAATGCGGTGCCACAAGAGATGGCGATGACAGACACACAACAAGACACTTCCTTGTCATCAAAAAAAACAACGCCCAAAAAATTTCCACGCCCTGCCAGTCTTGCGCCATCATCTCCTGATCGTGGTTCATCGTTGCCTCAAAAATCTTCACTTAAATCAGCACCATCGCCTCAGCCATCGAAAATGGCGACATCACAAAAATCCAAAGCAATATCATTACAATCGTTATCTCCAGAAGCGCTCGCAAAACAATGGGGCAATATTCTTAATTCTTTAACCAATCAAACGCTTGTTATGATTTATCGTGATGCGGATGTATTACGTGCAACGGATGATTTGATTGTGATTGCGTTTTCAAAAGAATCCATTCAGGGACGTCGTGGCAAAGAGAAAGATAAAATTACGATGATGAATGCCGCAGTGTCTGGTTATTTAGGACAGCAGGTAACGTTGGAGATTATGTTTTATGATCCCCAAAAGCCTCCAGAAGGTATTGTCCCGAAAGCAACAGAAGAAACACAAACAAAAACATGGTCTGAGGCAAAAAACCGTCGTAAAGAAGAACTTGAGGCATCACCTCAAGTGAAACAAATGTTAGATCTATTTGGTGCAGAAATTAAGGAGATTAAAAAACATGAGTGAATTTAAAATGCCCGATATGAGTCATTTAATGAAGATGGCACAGGAGATGCAGAACAAAATGTCCAAAGCCAAAGAAGACATGGCATCGTTGACCTGTGATGTTTCTTCAGGCGGTGGCATGGTTACGCTGACCATGAATGGAAACTATGAGATATTGTCATTAAATATTGAACAAGAGATTATTGATCCCGATGATCCAGAAATGCTTTGTGATTTAGTACGTGCAGCATTAAATCAAGGTATTTCAAAAGTGCGTGAAATGACACAAGAAGAAATGTCCAAATTGACAGGTGGTGTTTCTATTCCTGGGATGTCTTCGTTATTTTAACGTGTCTTCAGAAAATGCCATTACACGTTTGATTAGCGAACTGTCTCGGTTGCCAGGCATTGGTGAAAAGACAGCCATGCGACTTGCATTATATTTAGTGCAACGCAAAGGCAAGCAAGTACGCAATTTGGCTCAATCATTGATTGATGTTGCTGACAATGTCTGTTTGTGTTCTACCTGTAAAAATATTACGGAAGCTGATCCTTGTACGTTTTGTTGTGACACACGGCGTGACAATGCGTTGTTATGTGTGGTGGCGACACCTTCTGATGTGATGGCGATTGAACGTGGTGGTGCATTTCGGGGGCTTTATCATGTCCTTCATGGTTATTTGTCTCCTCTTGAAGGTATTGGTCCTGATGATTTACATATTGATGATTTGATCGCACGACTCTCTGGAGAGGATACCTCCATTACTGAGGTCATTATTGCGACATCGATTCATGTCGAAGGTGAAACGACAGCCATGTATTTGGCACGACGGATCAAGCCATTTGGTATTCGTGTCACAAGAATTGCCAGTGGACTTCCTGCCGGTGGTGAGATTGAATATGCCGACCGTGCAACGATTGCTCGTGCATTACAAGGCCGCTGCGAATTGTAATCGTAGCGACCTTATCTGATTATCCAATCTATTAAACAGATCAGTGTGGTTTGAATTATTCTCCGTGAAGCGATGGCCGACGGATAAATGCAGGGACATCAAAATGATTTTCGGACTCAGTTTCAGAGAGCGACATTGTTGTTTGCATTGGATTGGTGGAGTTATTTTTACGACGGCGATGTTTAGCTGAAGCGTTCTCCCCAGTGATGTGATTTCCCATCATTTGACCGGTTGAAGCAGGACGTTGTGTCGGGCCAGATCCTTGGCATTGCACAGGTACACGTGGTACGGATGAATCATAGGACATGTTCGGTGTTTGAGGGGGTTCCATAGTTTGATGGTTGTCTTTCTGGAACCCTGTTGCAATAACAGTGACACGGACCGTGTCTTCTAATGACGAATCAACAACAGTTCCAAAAATACTTTCAGCATCAATATCAATTTGTGATTCTATAAAACTCATCGCGGAATTAATTTCTTGAATGCTAATATTTTTATCTGCGGTGATATTGACCAAAAGCCCTGTTGCTCCTTGGATGGATACATTTTCAAGCAGTGGTGATTCAATCGCTCGTTTAATGGCTGTTTCAGTACGGTTGTTTCCTTTTGCAGTACCTGTTCCCATGAGTGCACGACCTGTATCAGTCATGACGGTGCGGACATCGGCAAAGTCAACATTGATAAGACCGGGTTTAACCATAATGTCACTGATGCCTTGTACGGCACCGACTAAAACATCATCAACTGTATTAAAACATTCAACCATTGGAATCGCTGTATCACCAACCGTTGAAATAATCCGTTCGTTAGGAATAACAACCAATGTATCGACAAATTCTTCAAGGGCTTCAATGCCTGCAATAGCATTACGCATACGTTTACGCCCTTCAAAGTTAAACGGTTTGGTAACAACACCAATGGTAAGTGCGCCTTGTTCGCGTGCAATGCGCGCCGTTACTGCGGCAGCACCAGTACCAGTACCACCACCCATACCTGCAACAATAAACACTAAATCTGCGTTTGAAAGTTGTTTTGTAATATCTTCGACGCTTTCTTCTGCAGATTGTCGTCCAATACCTGGGTTGGCACCAGCACCTAATCCATGTTTGCCTAATTGGATTTTAATATCAGAACGATTTGAATCCAATGCTTGTAAATCGGTGTTTGCTGCAATGAACTGAACACCTTCTAATTTTTTAGAAATCATTGTGTTGAGTGCATTACCACCACCACCACCAACCCCAACAACATGTATTCTGGTTGGGTTGAAATTATCTACTTCAAAAAAAGCCATAACGTTCTCCTTGAAGGATGATCCTATGTGGGATCAGGATTTGGGCAAGTTTTTAATGCGAAACTTAAAAAACGTTTGAGAACCAGTTTTTAACGCGGCCTAGAGTCGTTGGCTTTTCAAAATGGGATGATAGTGTATTTTTGGCAGTATCTGCGCCATAACGGATCAGTCCTATACTGGTCGCATATTCAGGTGAGTCAACCAGATCTTGTAAACCTGCCAAATTATTCGGTGTCCCTTGTCGAGTCGGTAGACGAAATATTTCTTCAGCTAATTCTGTCAACCCATCAAGTTGCGTTGTGCCACCAGTAAGAACAACACCTGCGGCAGTAACATTGGTCGCCTCTCTTCCGGTAAACAATGGTTGAATGTTGTCCCAGACTGTTTCAAGCATTTCTTCTGCACGTGGGCTAATAATATCAACCAAACGGTTACGGGGTTGTTTTTGTGGGGGGCGACCACCAACCGAGGGAACTTCGATTAATGTATCGGCACCCATTTGTTGATTGGTCACCGATCCATAGTTTTTTTTGATGAGTTCAGCGGCTTTTTTAGGAGTACAAAGCCCTGTAGCTATATCTTTAGTGATGTATTCACCCCCGATAGGAAGCGATGCTGTATAAATGATTTGACTGTTTTCAAAAACAATGATGTCGGTTGTTCCGCCACCGATATCAATGAGTGTCACACCTAATTCTTTTTCATCCTCGGAAAGTAAGGCATGGGCTGCTGCTAAAGAGCCAGGGATAATTTCTAAAACATGAAGTTCACATCGTTCGGCACATTTGATGATATTGTCTAATGCCGTTGAAGATGCAGTGATTGCATGGGCTTTGCATTCCAAGCGTGTTCCAGCAATACCACGTGGATCTTGAATACCATCTTGATTGCCTACAATATATTCATTGGGATGCAACTGAACAACTTGTCGTCCTGGATCTAATGGAATGTTTTTGGCGATGTTGTTGACTTCGAGAATGTCTTCGGCAGTAACCTCTTGAACATTGGCGTTTTTTTTAATGGAGACCATCCCAAAGGCTAATTCTCCTTTGATATGTTCACCACCGATGTTGATATACGCGGAATGAATTTGACAGCCCGCACATACTTCGGCTTCTGTAATGGCTTGTTTAATTGAGGAGACAGTTTCATCAATATTGACAATTGATCCCTCGCGTAATCCAGATGATGGTGTACGACCAACACCAATGATATTGAATGTATCATCTTGGGCAAGCTCAGCAACCACCACAGCTATTTTGCTGGTGCCAATATCAAGACCGACAAAAAGTTCTTCTGTAGCACTCATGATTTATATAGATTTCGAAAAACGCATAACAAGGCGGTTGGGATGGATAGTATCGTTTGCATATAAAATTTGCGCATGTTTTTTTTCCTGTATGGTTAGAGATTGCCACACTGCATCGAAACTACGAAATTTCTTGATATAATTAGGGTCATCGAGTTTTCCAAAATGCATAACGAGCGGTGAATCATAGCTTTGCAGCGTGATTGTTTGTTGTGAACCCAGATGAAGCTCACTTAACTGGGGCCGCTGACTGTTGGTCATATAATCCTTCCAAAATTGCATAGATTTGCGGATTGTATGTTTTGTGGCATTGGGTCTGGTTTGATAATCCTTGCGATCAAGCCCTGTAATAATGGGAAACATCGGATCTGTGGCACGTTCACCATGATATTGTTTGAAAACAATACCTTGTTCGTTGGCTAAATAAAATTTGCCAAGATGTATGGCGACAGAAGGTTTATGCTCCGTAATATTAATCACAATGGTATTGGGTAATTTGCGATAAAGCCACAAGGTTTCAACCCAAGGAAGTTCTTGAAGATTGTTTTTAATTGTATCTAACTGAACATCAAAAACATTTTGTTCCGGTTGGATTCCCGATGCGTTGAGAACCGTTTGTTTGGAGAGATATTTGATGCCTTGTACATCAATGGATGTAATACGAAACCCTTGTGATGTCATGAGCAAATGTGGAACGAGAACAATGGCTGACATAAAAAAGAGTGTTCCTAATGAAACAAAAACAATATGACGACTGTTGTTCCAACTCTGTCGGAGCCTCTCGTTGTAGCGTTGTTTTTTTTTGTTCGAGGTACGCCGATTTTTTCGGTATGGAACCGGTTTTTTACGATGAAAGGCCATAGACACAATAGGTTACATTAAATATCAGCAAGATTAAGAATTTCTACACAAAGTGTTGTGTAATCCATACCAAAATGGGCTGCAATTTTAGGCAAAAGACTGACAGGTGTCATACCTGGTAGGGTGTTGATTTCTAAAACAAACACATGACCATGTTGATCCATGCGTATGTCTATACGTGCATGGCCACGACATTTTAATACACAAAACGCCTGTTGAGCCATGTCTTGTGCTTGTTGACAGAGTGCTTGAGGCACATGCGGTGGAATAATGTATTGTGTCGTTTTTGAATTGTATTTAGCCGTATAATCGTAAAGACCTTGTTCGGTTTGAATCTCAATTGTACCGAGTACTTTTGTATCGAGCAGACCTACTTGCAATTCTGGTCCATCAAGATACGGTTCCACTAAGACATCGTCGTAGGTCTCTTTGGCCTTTTGCAGGGTTGCTTTGTATTTGGATTGGTCATGCACCACAGAAACTCCAATGGATGAACCTTCAGTGTTGGGTTTGATAATGCGAGACCCTGTCCATGGGGTATCGTCATTAATATCTGGTGGTGTGTGTATGTTGTGTTGTTGTAAAATTTGTTTGGTTTTTTGTTTGTTGAACGCCAATCGGCTTGCTGATGCTGTTGAGCCTGTGTAAGGAATGTTGTTGTCCGATAGCGCTTGTTGAATATAGCCATCTTCTCCATAGGTGCCATGAAGTGCATTCCAGACGACATCAACACCGGGTGTTTTTATCTGTTGTTCAATCATCAATGAAACACTTTGATCGACACCCTTTTTAGTTTTTTGTGCAGGATTCCAATCAATACCGGTGCATTTGTAATTTTTTGATTGTAAGGCTTTAAGCACATGTTCACCTGTCCATAACGAAATTTCTCGTTCTGAAGATGATCCGCCCATCAATATGCCGATATGTTTATTGATCCAAGTACTCATCACCAATGAGTTTAACCTCTAGGTCAAGTTTTATGTGATGTACATCAAAAACACGTTGTTGTATTTCTTTGATGAGGGTCATCAGTTCTAAAGATGTCGCTTTCCCTTGATTAACAATCCAATTGGCATGAATAGGAGAACATAGCGCATCCCCAATACAATGCCCTTTCATTCCTGCTGTTTCAATCAATCGTCCTGCATAATCGCC
>JABAAV010000061.1:8488-9441 GCA_014238595.1 Myxococcales bacterium
GGTTCAAAAACAGCATCAGCCTTACCACCGATACGCAATGTTGTACGCTTTGCCATAGAGACATTAAAAGCAATCATGTCTCCACATAATGACGCTAATTGATTGGTTACTTCAGGAGAAATAACAGTCATAATGTCCATTAAAGAAGCGTGAGAAGTTCATCGCATGTTTTTTGAATATTCCCTGCACCCATGGTGATGATTAAATCGTTGGGCTGAGAAAGCTTATGGATTGTTGATGCAATCTTTTCCCTGTCAGAAATATAAACGACATGCGGATGATTATTTTTTGTAATAGCTTCAACAAGATGTTTTGAATCAGCACCTTCAATGGGTTTTTCTCCTGCGGAGAATACATCGGAGATCAGTACGATATCCGCATTAGAAAAAGATGTGGCAAGTTCGTGAAATTGGTCGCGTGTTCTTGTGAATCGATGTGGTTGAAAAGCTGCAATAATGCGATGGCTTGAAAATCCAAGGCGTGCACTCAACAATGTTGCTTGTATTTCAGTGGGATGATGTGCAAAATCATCAATGACGGTAACATTGTTGATGACACCACGAACTGTAAAACGACGTTGAATGCCTTGAAAATGCGCCATAGCTTGGATGTGTTTTGAAAACGGAAGTTTGAGAAAATCACAAACTGCTAGGGCAGCGAGAGAATTTTGTGCGTTATGAAGTCCAGGTAATGTTAAACAAATTTCACCAAGTTCATTGTTTTTGTGCCAAGCGATATAGCGAGTAGACATCTCCTGATACCGTAAGTTACAGGCACGATAGTCCGCGTCAATATCAATGCCATAGGTCACATAATGTTTTTCAATGTGAGGTAAAAGCTCTTTGACTTTAGGATTGTCGATACACAGAACAGCAAGCCCATAAAAAGGAACTTGATTGATAACATGTAAGAATGATTGTTGAATTTTATCGATCGAACCATAGTGATCAAGG
>JABAAV010000062.1:0-3511 GCA_014238595.1 Myxococcales bacterium
TGGAGTAAGCGTTGATATAATAATGTGACCAATTGATTTAAATGGGGTTGTTGTGTTTTTGCTTGGCATAATTGGCTAAGTAATGTCTCAGAAAAAGGATCTTTCAAAATGTGAACGTTAGTTCCATAATGGTGTTCTATGCAATAAGGACGATAAGCTACGTTCAAAGTCATGATAGATTATGGCTACAACAAAACATATTTAAGAGCAATTGATATTTCAATTCAATTTGTTGTAAACGGATAATAAGATGTCTTCTTCCCAACGAATCTATTGTAATCATAATTTATTGCTAGAATCGATTAATTTAGTGGGTTTCGACATGGATTACACGCTTAGTTTTTACAAACAAGAAGCGTTAAATACCTTGCTTATTAAGCTTGCTACGGAAAAGTTGATTGCCAAAAACTATCCCAAGGCCATTGGTTCACTGCATTATGACCAAGCTCTGGCTATCCGAGGATTGGTGATCGATAAACGATTAGGCAATGTCTTTAAACTCGATCAACATGGTCGTGCTAGCATTGTGATGCATGGATTAACAACGTTGAGCAAAAAAGAACGACATCGCTTATATGGTGTGCGCAGAATTCAACTATCAAGCTCGCGATATCATTGGATTGATACCTTGTTCTCGTTACCAGAAGTTATTATGTATTTAGTCTTGATTGACTTTTTTAAAGACAATAACAAACATTCTTTTTATCAACAATTATGTGTGGATATCCGAGAGAGTCTTGATGAATCTCATAAAGATGGAACATTCAAATCGGTTATTTGCAATGACATGACAAAATATATTGAGCGCGATGATAATCTATGTTCCATGATCGAGACCATGCATCAGTCAAATAAGAAGCTTTTTCTTCTTACCAATTCGTTGTTTCCATACACCAATGCACTGATGAATTATTTGTTGGATACGATGGATATGCCATGGCATGATTATTTTGATTTCATTGTTGTAGGAGCAGATAAACCAAGGTTTTTTACGAAAAAAAAACCTTTTGATGTCGTTGATTCAGGTATGGGAGAAAATTTTAAGCATTGCGGTTCTCAATTATCGTCCTCTGTGATTTATCAGGGAGGTAATCTCTATGATTTTGAGAAAATGACAGGATATCAAGGAGGAGAAATCCTTTATATTGGAGATCACATTTATGATGATATGTTGCTTCTTAAGAAGAGACACACATGGCGAACAGCTATGGTGATCCAAGAATTAGACGAAGAACAAAATAAAAGCCGTCAATTACAAAAACAATTTTTAAACATGGAATACATGGCACGAGAAATCCGTGATATTGTCTATCAAATTGAGCATCAATCTAAAAAAGATAACGATGTTGCAAAGATCAATGCTTTGAAAAACAAATTAGAACATCTCAATCAAAAGATGAAAACAACACAAGATTATATCAATAGATCTTATAATGTATATTGGGGGTCTTTGTTTCGAGCAAACAGTAAGAATAGTTATTTCAGTACACAGCTCCATGCATACGCTGATCTATATACATGTCGTGTCTCTAATTTTTCTTCACCTTCTTATTCCTTTTATACCGATCGGAAGAAGATGCCACATGAGGACGAATAGGGATAATTTTTGTTAACGCACGATAGTGAGATTGTTGAGCATTTTGTAATGCTTGTTCATATTGTTCTCGTGTATCATCGGACAAATTTTGTTGACGTAATCGACTCATATAAAAATATTCATAATAGTCATCAGGTGCTACTCTAATTTGGATTTTGGCGTATGATGTATCTTCAACAGAATCGCTTTTCCAACGTCGAATCAGATGTATTGATTGTCCTGGTGGTATCCTCGTATCCTCAATTTCTGTCCATTTTCCATGGTTAAATTTGATATGTCTTCCGATGCGTTGTTCATGATATGTGTCATCGATAGGATCTTTATCAGAATTTAATAATTCCAATGACATCCACAAAGCAGGCGTAGGTGTTGTTGGCAGATAATGTGCTGCTCCTGTATTGGCCAATGTTGCTTGAGCAACCAGTTCATTGTTTTGAATGGACAATGATGTATTGAGAGTAATGCCTTGTAGCAATGTTTCTTTGTCATGAATACCAAGCCATTGATGTTCACGATTAGACATATGACAATGTTGGCATTGGATGCCACGTGGCATATAGGGGCCTTGTAGCCATTCGATATAAGTATTTAAAAGTGGCTTTTTATTGAGTGCATTGTTTGGTGATAGTTGATGACAAGGCAAACAAAAATCAGAACGTTCATAAATAGAACGTTCTTGTTTCGGATACCCATGTTGTTTAAGCAAAGATGTTGCAGTATTGGGAGGACCTAATCGTTTGCCTTGACGGATATGACATGCTGAACAAGTAACACCTTGATGATGTAATGATTCATCATATGTTGAATTTTTTTCGTAGGGTGTTGCGTTTTTTGAGCGACGATAGGCCTGTTGTTCAGTCAATGGAGCATGGCAGACAGAACATGCTTCAACAGAAGAAGGTTTGGATGTTTCATCAAACTGTGCAAGATACCCTGGCGAAGATGCTAAGGCATGCAACGAGCTTTGCCATTCTCGATATTGTTTTGCATGACATCGTGCACATTGTTTAGCCGATAATGATTGTTGTGCTGGGGTAAGTTGTGTGAGTGTTGTATCTTGTTTAGAAATAATTTTTCCAAACAAAGGATGAGATGAATAAACATCGGTTTGTGTGGTTGTTGGAAGATTTGACGAGATTGCTTTGGGTGGAGTGGAGTAGGGATAACGAATGGAATCCACAAACATGGCAACATTCCATAAAGAATCAGAAGCAACCTGTACATAAGAAGGCATGGTGGTTCCGTGGATACCAGTGATTAATGTCGTATAGATAGACGTGATACCATCATTGTGGTTCGTAGGCCGTCGTAAGGGTGTCATCGTTAAATCATAAGGGCGATTTGCATGTTGTGTGCCACTCAATGCCAATCCATCACCCTTGCCTTCGTTGCCATGACAGGAGACACAACCTAATTCTTTCCATAATCGCTGACCACGTTTAATTTTTTCCGGTGTTACTGACGGTTTTTTAGAAAATGATATTTTTATTCTTTTATTTTGGAATTTCTTGGGTGCAAAAAATTTGATTGTTGTTACGAGTTTTTCGATATCTTTTTTGCTGAGTGAAGGCGCAAAGGGATGCATAGAAGTACCTAGAATGCCATATGCAATTGTAGTGGCCAGATCTTCATCAGAAGGCATTTGATTGTTTTTAGTTGTGCGCCATTTATAATCTGCTGTGATAAAACTGCGTGGTTTCGGAGACAACCAAGGAGTACCTGGACCTTGGCCATTACCTGTAATGCCATGGCAAGGCATACAGTAGGTATTGTAGAGATTTTTGCTTTCATCTGCATAGAGATTTGTTGTGATGAATAACAAGCTTGCAATGGAGAAAAATGTGACTGAAAGATTCATTAATCTGGTTATATCTTATGCTTTAACCCGTGAATTAATTGGATCAACTGTGGAAT
>JABAAV010000062.1:3702-9417 GCA_014238595.1 Myxococcales bacterium
TCCTTGTATCCAAGGAGCCTATTTGTTTTTGTGCGACACCATATAAAATAAAGAAATTCACGAAAGCAGCAATAGCAGTACCCATGGCAAGAATACGATATCCATAAATGGGGTGAAGAGTTGCATTGAGGATCACATTGATAGCAACGGCAATCATCGAAGCTATCATGGGGATACGAGTATTTTCAAGAGAGTAAAATGCAGGTGCGATCACCTTGACACCGGCATAGGTTACTAGTCCTGGAAGATAAAACGAAAGCGCCGCTGCAGTGTTTGCTGTATCTATTGACGTAAATTCTCCGCGTTCATAGATGAGGGCAATGATTGGCTCACCCAATAATAATAATCCTATGGTTGCCGGTACTGTAAGAAATAAGAGCCAGTGAATGTTTTGAGAGATTTGATTTGAAATCGTTTCTTTGTCCCATGTTGTCGCTGCATCAGCATAACGTGGTATGGCAGCTGTTGCCAATGACACACCTAGAACACCAATAGGTAATTGAAGAAATCTGAACGCATAATTAAGCCACGAAACGGCACCCGGTTCAGTGCTTGCAAACCAAGAGTTAACAAAAATATTAATTTGAATAGCTGCAACGCCTAAAGCAGCAGGTCCCATAAGTCGTACAACTTTTCTTACTTCTGCATTGCGAAAACACAGATCAAACGATAGCTTGAAACGATAGCCTAACTTGTACAACGCAGGTATTTGTACGATGAGTTGTGCCATACCTCCTAAAACGACAGCAATTGACCAAATAATAACCAGTGTATAAGGAGGGAATGTACTCCACCATAGAAGAGCACCAACGCATAATGCGACGATGTTAAACAGTATGGGAGCCAATGCAGGAGTTTTGTAATGATCTTGAGCATTGAGCATCCCCATGGCTACAGTCGCAATCGAAATGAAAGGCAAGAAAGGCAGCATGATTCGTGTGAGAAGGACTGTGGTTTCTATTTTGTCAGGTTCTGTGGCATAGCCACCCGCAATGGCATAAACAACCGTTGGTGTAAAAATACCTAACAGAAGCGTGATGCTCCCTACAATAATAATTAAATTGCCAATAATGCGGTTTGTTACGGTATAGGCATTTTGCAATCCATGTTTGTGTGTTGTTTTAGTAAAAACAGGGATAAAAGCTTGTGATAAGGCACCTTCTGCAAATAAATCTCGAAGAAGGTTGGGAATACGAAATGCGATGATAAAAGCATCAGCAAATGCGGTAGCACCCAATAGTGCCGCAAACATTTGTTCACGAAAAAGACCTAGAACGCGCGATAATATGGTCGCCTTTGTCATAAGACTTAATGTATTGCCTAGGCTTTTTCGGGATATTGGTTGAGAAAATAGCATCATTATTTGACATACTCTATATTTGTTCAGTACTTATAGGGGTAAGAGCGAAAGGGAAATTATGTCTAGAAACGATAACAATAATGCACTAACACACAGACAACAAGAAATTTTAGATTTCATTGTTTATTCTATTGATGTTAATGGGTATCCGCCTACGTTGCGTGAAATTGGAACTCAATTTGATATTTCATCAACCAATGGTGTCAGCGATCATATTAAAGCACTTGAGCGAAAAAAAACGATTGTGCGCAGTGGCTCAAAATCAAGAGCTATTCGTCCGACAAACATGCCATCTACCCATCGTATTCGGATTCCTGTTGTCGGTAATGTTGCCGCAGGGGAGCCATTACTTGCTGTGGAAAACATTGAAGACACGGTTGAAGTGGATCGATTTTTTATTGGCAATCATCAAGAAGTGTTTTCCCTGCGTGTTGTAGGTGAATCGATGATTAATGATGGTATTTATGATGGTGATTATCTTTTTGTATGCAAAACATTACAGATTTCTACAGGTTCGATTGTTGTGGTTATGATCGAAGGTGAAGCGACTGTGAAACGTTATTATCCTGAAGGTGATCAAATTCGATTCCAACCTGCCAATGATGCCATGCAACCTATCTTTGTCCGTCAAACTGATATGCGTTCCATAGATATTATCGGTGTTGTTGTTGGTGTTTATCGAAAAATCTAACGATCATACCTTTGACAAATAGATCGTGCCTTGTACTCTGAGGTTTCTTTGAACAAAACAAGACATTTGAATCATTCCCATGTGTTTTTGTGGCTGTTTTTCGCACTAATCATTCACGTGTTCATTGGAAGTGCTTATATGATATTCAAGACGGTGCCGTTACCGATGCTTCGTATTCATGTGATTGGCAATGGTGAAATACAGATTGAATCTTTTGATGTTCATGAGGCATCTCCCATGGCTGCTTCAGTTCTTGGTCGATGTAATTCAGATTGTACGTATTCATTTCCTGTGGGGACTTCGGTCATTGTATTGCCTACTTATCAACACCAAATATCCTCGTGGGGAGGGGTATGTCGCCAGAGTATATCTGATAAGTTTTGTGTTGTTCATCTCAATACATCGTCTGATGTTGATGCAATTTTTCCAGAAATTCCAAAAAAACTTAATGTGACATGGCAAACAAAATTACCGGAAACAGTCAAAAAAAACACACTGAAAGACAAGAAAATACGACCTGATGCACCCATTAGCGTCGAGTTAAACTCTGATACTCATATTGTTGATCATGCACCTTCAAATGCTGAATTCTTATCAGATAAAAATCGCGATGTTGCTGAACAAACACAAAATAAACAACGTACTATGACTGACAAACTATTAGCGATGCGACAAGATTGGCAACAACCATCATCGTTGATGACACCTAATCTTTCTATAACATACGATGACTATGCGAGAATCATAGGAAAAAAAGCCCTTGAAAAAGAAAAACAAAATACTCTTGAACGCAAGAATTCTTCGTCATGGACAGGTGCTCTTTCACAATCATTGTCTGCGATTGAAAATTTTATTCCATCCGTTCGATCAGGCAATCAAGATGCGTTGCGAACACGTGCAGATCCCTTTGCTTTATATATTGCACGTATGCACCGTAAAATTCACAGCTTATGGGGATATGGGTTCTTGGTTGTTTTATCTGAAAAAAACGCTGACGATCCATTAAATAATATGAATTTAATGTCTAAAATTGAGATCGTCCTTAACCCAAATGGCTCAGTAGATAAGGCTGGTATTGTTGTATCTTCCGGTGAATTTTTGTTTGATGTCGCAGCAGCATCTGTGATTAATGCTGCAGCTCCTTTTTTGCCTACACCACAAGTACTTCGATCTTATGACAATAAAGTTTATCTGCATTGGAGATTCTACAGAGGAAATAGACAATGTGGCACTTTTGGTGTTGATAAATTTATTTTAAATGGTTCTTAGATGTCAATGATTGTTAGCTTGACAGAATGTAATATGGTGCTTATCAACAGCTTAGAAATACGCGAGGGTGGCGGAACTTGGTAGACGCGCTAGACTAAGGATCTAGTGGATAAAACCGTGGGGGTTCGAGTCCCCCTCCTCGCACGATGTCATGGCTTTAATGTGAGTTTTAAATGTTTCCCAGGGACAAATGACTGTATCATCTTCTGTGACACTTTTGGGAACCCCTGTTTGATCGATGAGTCCCCAATAAGGTTCAAGACGATGCAAAGGTCCTAATCGATTGAGACCTGTCTGTTTGGAAGGGACTTGTTCCTCTCGAACACGATCGATCAGATGGAGATAAATCATACCGATGGCATGTTTTTTTGCTAATGGAATAATCTGTTGTACAAATTGAGATTGGCGTTTAATGTTATGACCATAGCCTTGAGAAGGATATCCTGTTTCTGAAATGAATACAGGTTTTCCATCGGACCATTTTTTATAGTTTGTAATATGTTTCAATAGGGCATCGTTCCAATCAAACTTAAAAAAATCAATCTCTTGATAAAAATCGAGACCTGCCCAATCAAAATGCTTCATCCATGTTGTCATATAATGTTTGAGTCGATGAGGCGGATCGCTGATTCGATTATGAAAATTAGTATACAATATTGCTGATGGTGCGGCTGTTCGAACCGTGTCACAAAGCGTCTTAATGAGTTCTGTTTTAAAAGATTCTCGATGCCATGCCGATCCCTTACGCCATGAATAAGGAGGCATACGTGCCATCCCTGCAGCATTAAGCTCATTCTCAACCTGATAAATAGTCACCCCTAAATCGTTGAGAACGTTGGTACAGGTCATCACATGTTGTGATGCTTGTTTGATGTATTGTTGTTGAGTTGTTGTGTCGTATAAAGATCCAGGAGATATGGAATCCGGAAGCCAATGACAAAAACCATTCGCCAAAATAGGAATGACTGATAATCCTGAATCTGTAATATGTTTAATTTGACGGTATAGTACGTTTTGCTTGTCTGTAATGTCTTGTGCCATACGCCAAGGCAGTTCATATCGTATGGTGTTAAGCCCTGCTTCATGTGCATGAGCAATAAGCTGATCTAATGCTTCTCTTGGTTTTGGATGACAAGAAACTCCCCAGATATAATTTGGACTACTCATCGATTAGTTATGAGTATTTTTGAGTTTTGTAATTTCTTCCATGAGTAGAGGTAGTGCTTCTTCCCATGTGGCAACCAATCCGTAATCAGCAATTTGAAAAATCGGTGCTTCTGCATCTTTATTGATAGCAACGATAAATTTTGAATTTTTCATTCCTGCTAAATGTTGAATGGCACCTGAAATTGCTATTGCAATGTAAAGATTAGGTGCGACAGCTTTTCCCGTTTGACCAATTTGTAAATCACTAGGAACAAAGCCTGCATCGGTAGCTGCTCGAGAAGCCCCCATAGCAGCACCAAGAAGATCACACAGTTTTTCAATGTGACTAAAATTTTCTGCGTTTTTCATACCACGTCCACCCGAAACAATGATTGTGGCTTCATTGAGATCAGGGCGTTCACTAACACTGTTCTCAATACGAAGCACCGAAGCATCTATGGGAGATAATGTTCCTGCTGATTCGTTAACGATGTCTGAAGTTGGTGTTGGGAGTGGTTGTGCTGGATCAACCTCGCTTTGTCGTACCGTAACACACATAATGGGCGAAGATACTTGTATTGTGGCATAGGCATTACCGGCTAACACAGGTCGTTTAAATTGATCTTTATCAACGACCGCGGAAATATCAGAAGCCAATCCACTTTGCATTTTAATTGCAACACGTGGCATGACATCTTTTCCAACACTGGTTGCCGTTGCTACAATGCTACTTACATTATTCTTTTTTGCTATAGCTTCGATGATCGGTGCATAGATCTCAGCTGTATAATGTTCAAGATTCGGATCATCGACAACGATCACTTGATTCCCATAGTTACAAGCATCTTGTTGTGCGTTAGTTGTTCCTTTTCCAATTAATAACAATATCACGTCACCTCCGTGATGGCTTGCTAAGTCTCTCGAAACAGAAATGGCAGCTTTTGAACTGACACGTAATTGATTGTCAGTGACTTCACAGAATGTAAGAATATTTCCCATGGTTTCTCCTGTACAAAGTTGTTGTGTTAGAGTGCTTTTGCTTCTTCGTGAAGTTTTTTGACGAGTTCTGCGGCATCAGTGACAATGACTCCCGCTTTGCGTGCTTCGGGAGGTTCGTAGGATAAATCTTTGATGAGCGGTGTGACCAACATAGATAAATCGGCAAAGGTATAAATTTCAAGTGGTTTCTTTTTTGTGTGAATTTCAAAAATATGCTTTCTTGCCTTAGAATCAGGATTTCCTATTTCAA
>JABAAV010000063.1 GCA_014238595.1 Myxococcales bacterium
AATTCACAAGCATTTTTTTTTTTTTTTTCACGAACATGTGCATGAGATTCAGTAAAACAACGTATTAATTCAGCAGATTTATAGGCAGCAATGCCACCGGTTATACCAAGAACAATATGTTTGTCTTTAAGAAGTTTTGACACAGAATCTCAGAACTTCATGATGTATTAACGATTAACGATTAATTGCAAACAATCCCAGTGGCTGTTCGTGAGCAACACTCTAATTCGCTGAATGTAAATTCGGCACCCGGTGGTCTACAACACAAAGGGGGGGGGTCATTGCTATTGGGGAGGCCTGAGCATATTGTTCCCTGATCTTCACAGCACTGAGGGTGTTCACCATTGCATAGAGCCAAAGGAAATGAACATGCACCCGGTAATGTTTCTTTGACATATTGATCGGGACAATAAACATGGTTCAATGCATCTTCTTCCGTACATCCATCATCATAATAATCAGATGCCTTCTCACCGCAGTCCTCCAATCTCGAACTCAATGTCGAACTACACCATTCCTCACTTAAATTCGCTGACATCACATTTGTTTCATTTGTGTTGAGTGGTGTTCCAATAGTTGTGAGAATGTAACGTGTCATGTAACGTACCAGCATATCGAAGGCCTTGAATCCACAGCCTGAAGGCCTCATCTCATATGCTGTTTCTGCCCAAATCATGCCGATTGCATTTTCCAATGCCACTCCGCAAACATATGGACCAGTTGTGCTAGAAATATTGGTGGGAGATAACCCTTTTTCTACTACAATCATCGTATATGGGCCTCGTCTGGGTCGTTCTGTTACAACGGTAATGCTGTAAGGTTCCAACATCTCTGAAACTTTCTCGTGGATTTGTTCGGCGCACGATACACGACTCCCAGGAACAGTCCTAGGACAATATCCCGAAAGATCCCAAGGAAGCACCGGTTCAATGGTTTGCTTTCTGTCCAGACCTCTGTCAGGGATCATCACATCACAAAAATCAGAAGCAACTTCGTTGTTTGGTGCATAAAACCTGTTTGTACAGTTCAATGTGACTCCATCAAAATTAAGATAAACAGTCACAGCTGTTGTTGATTTTGCACAGTCATAAGGGCAATTTTCTATGTTTTCTGGTGGTATACATAGACCGTCTGCACATGTTAGCGCAATAGGATTTCTTGATGATGGTGGTGGCGTGTCGTCTATAAGCGTATCATCTAATACGGCAAGGCATTCGCATGCTGAAGGACAACCACTACATATTGTTCCTTCTCGACAAAACATTAAACCACAAGGACCTAATTCTTGGTTACATTGACCACAGTCCGTGGCACAGTGATTACAATTTTCTGTTGATTGACATACTCCATCACCGCACCCCACTGTGTTTGGCACTGATTCGCATGGGCCGCAATCAGCAGCACAGGTGGAACAATTCTCACCGCGTAATGCTTCGCACTGTTGGTTGACCACACAGGTTGATGGGGGATCGACGTTTGTTGGTGGAGTGTTGCATTCACCACAATCAAATGGACATCCTGTGCATGTCTCTCCCGTATCACAAAGATTATCACCACACACATTTGGAACAGATGGTGTTACCTGTGTCGTCGGGTTATTCACATCGGATGTTTCAGTGTCGGGTGGAACATTTGTCGTCGGGTTATTCACATCGGATGCTTCAGTATTGGGTGAAACATTTGTCGTCGGGTTATTCACAGCGGATGCTTCAGTGTCGGGTGGAACATTGCCCGTACAAGATAAAAACAAAAGCATCACTCCGAAAACAATTGAGGATGGTATGAAAAATTTATGACAATTCAATGCGCGATTTTTTAACATAAGCTGTAATGTATCACACCAAATTAATAAAACACATAAAAACGTGCGATTTTTTAACATAAGTATAATGCATTCATAGCAGGCGCAATGACAATCACATCTGCTTGATCGGCAATAGCAATATGTCCGATGAGTGATTCTTCGGTGAGGCTCATCAGATCTGTTGCCACAGGCTGTCCTGTTAATGCTTGCAACGTCATAGGGTCAATAAATTCACAAGCGTTTTTCGTCATGGCAACACACGCACATATGCATGAGATTCAGCAAAACGACGTATTAATTCAGCAGATCTATAGGCAACAATGTTACCGGTTATATCAAGAACAATATGTTTGTCTTTAAGAAGTTTTGACACAGAATCTCAGAACCTCATGGTGTATTAACGATTAATTGCAAACAATCCCAGTGGCTGTTTGTGAACAACATTCTGATGCGCTGAATGTAAATTCGGCACCTGATGGTCTACAACACACAGGGGTGTCATTGGTATCGGTGACATCTGAGCATACTGTTCCATGACCTGCACAGCACTGAGGATGTTCACCACCGCATTGAGTCAGAACAAATGAACATGCACCCGTTAATGTCTCTCTGATGTATTGATCGGGACAATAAACATGGTTCAATTCATCTTCTTCCGTACATCGATCGTCATAATAATCAGATGCCCTCTCACCACATTCCTCCAATGTTGAACGACACCATGCCGCATTTGGATCCGTTGACATCACACTTGTTTCATTTGTGTTGAGTGGCATTCCAAGAATCGTGAGAATGTAACGTGTCATGTAACGTGTCAGCCCATTGCTGGCCAGTGTTACACAGCCCGGATTCAGCTTTTCATATACCGATTCTGCCCAAATCATGCCGATTGTATTTTCAAATGTCACTCCGCAAACATATGGACCAGTTGTGCTAGGAAGATTGGTGGGAGATTTCCCTTTTGCTACTACAATCATCGTGTATGGATTTTGACTGGGTCGTTCTGTGACAATGGTAATGTTGTAAGGTTCCAACATCGCGGAAACTTGATTTTTGATTTGTTCAACGCAATCTTCATGAGGTGTTTCTGAGAATACTGTGTTGGGACAATATCCTCCAAGCCAAGGTTTTTGAATGGTTTGCGTTCCGTCCTCACCCCTTTCAGGAATCATCAGATTACAAAAAACAGAAGACACTTCATTGTTTGGTGCATAAAATCTGTTTGTACAATCCAATGTAATTTCATCAAAATGAAGATAGACTGTCAAAGATGTTGGTGATTTTGCACAATCATAAGGACAATTTTCTGTGTTTTCTGGTGGTGTACATAGGTTGTTTCCACATGTTAGCGCAACAGGATTGCTTGTTAATGGCGGCGGTGTGTTTGTAGGCGTATTATTTGTAGGCGTATTAGGTGATACGGCAACGCATTCGCATGCTGAAGGACAACCACTACATACTGTCCCTGTTCGACAAAACATTAAACCACAAGGACCTGTTTCTTGGTTGCATCTACCACAGTCCGTGGCACAGTATTTACAAGTTTCTGTTGATTGACATACCCCATCACCGCATATCCCTGTGTTTGGCACTGATTCGCATGGGCCGCAATCAGCAGCACAGGTGGAGCAATTCTCACCACGTAATACTTCACACTGTTGGTTGACCGTACAGGTTAATGGGGGATCGATATTTGTTGGTGGAGTATTGCATACACCACAATCAAATGGGCATGTTGTACATGTCTCTCCCGTATCACAAATATTATCGCCGCATGGTGTTGGGGTTGTAGGGCATACCCCGCAATCAGACATGCAGTTCATGCAGTCTTCTCCTGTATTTGGACAAAAGAGACTCGTGCCATCACCGCAACATAAATCGCCGCAATCATTGGGAATATCCGAACTACAAGTTCCACAATCTTCGGGACAACCATCACAGGTTTCACCCATGGAACAAGATCCATCTCCGCAGTTACTGGGGGTACTTGAACTACAAGTTCCACAATCTTCGGGACAATCACCACAGGTTTCATCAATAGAACAAAAGCTGTCACCACACACATCTGGAACGGATGGTGGTACCTGCGTCATTGGGTTATTCGCATCTGATGCTTCAGTGGCGGATGGAACATTTCCCGTACAAGAGAAAAGCAGAAGCATCACTCCAAAAACAATTGGGGACGGTATGAAAAACTCACGATAGTTCAATGCGCGATTTAATAACATAAGCTATTTGGAATATTACAGTGCAATTATAGGAAAAAATAAGTGGTCATTTGATAATCAAATAAAGAGTTTACAGTGTATCACATCAAAGTTAACAAAAACACAAAATTGATTCAACGACAGTCAAGAGGACAGGTTCTTTCGGTTTCATCACTCGGATCACAGGTTCTATTGCCACAAAAACAATCAGACTCACAATTGTTTCCCTTTTCGTTTCGGAATGCTTCGCAAACACCGTTGTTGTTACAAGTACAATCTGGAATACAATTAGAACTGTCTTCCGCTTGACTTGATTCACAAATACCATTGCCACAGGTCGCTATTGGATGATCGCAATCTATAGGACATGTGGTGTAATTTTCTGGCGGTATGCCATCCATGGTTCGAGCATTGCACTCACCATTACCACAATGACAATCTATGTAACAATTGTCGCCATTTTCACCTTTATTTTGATCACAGATATTATTGCCACAAAAACAATCATGGGGACATGATGTGTAGCTTTCACCCTTGCTTGGTTCACAAACATCATTGCCGCACGAACAATCCTCCGAGCATGATGCATAGTTTTCACCTGCATCACATGTGTTGTTGCCACAGAAACAATCATTCACACATAACGATATTGTTTCTCCACGGTTGGGTTCACATTGGTTATCTTCATCGCACGGACAGTCAACAAAACAATTTTGATTATTCTCTCTGGGTGGTTCACAAACACCGTTTCCATTGCAAGGACAATCTTGAAGACAATAATCTCCGATACCTTCGCCCCATTGTGTGTCACAAATGCCATTACCACAGTGACAATCATGAGCACAGTTGGTTGAATTTTCTCCTAGAGCAGCTTCACATCGGTTGTTGTTGTTACAATTGAACGTAGGTGCATCGATACAATCATTACAATTGTTACTCGTTTCATCACGGTTTGATTCGCAATTGTTGTTATTGTTGCAGCCACAATCACTGGAACAGTTAGATGTCGTCTCCCCACTATTGGCATCACAAGTCCCATTAAAATTGCACGGAGACGTTGGTGTGGTGTTCTGTGTACAATCGTTGGAACAGTTAAGCGTTGTTTCTCCAAGATTGCTATCACAAACCCCATCATTATTGCATGTGTTTTCAGATATGCAATCCTGCTGACAATCACTAGGGCACGTGGCACAAGTTTCTCCCGTATTACAAACACCGTTGTTATTGCACAGTGTGTCAGCTGGATCATTGGACGATGATGTTTCGATTGACTCACTAACACTATCTGAAGATTCAGATGGTGCATTCCCTGTACATTGAAAATAAAAAAGAACAAGAATCGATACGGATAACACAGTGATTAATGACCATTGACGCCTCATAACAGCTCACTCTAACATAGGTATTCTGATAACGATATTCTAATTGCACGACTGATTACGATGCTAAAACTGTCTTATGAGCGATTTTGAGGTCAAATATTGCTTCAATGGCTCAAAATATCACGATCCATTCAGTTTATGCTTGACAATGTTTCTATGGATCAGCACTATGCACCCATTATCGGCGTTTAACATTCGTTCACGGATAGTTAGTTTTTTAATAATTAGTTTAATTGCGTAAACCACAGCGGCTGTGCCGGTAAGCCGTTTTGTATGGTGTAGCGTAGAAAAGAAGAATATTGTGCAACAAACAGGTAAAGTAAAGTGGTTTAACGATTCTAAAGGTTATGGTTTTATTTCTCAGGACGATGGTCCAGATATTTTTGTCCATCAAACAGCTATTGAAGTCGAAGGATTTCGTACACTTCAAGAAGGTGAAACGGTTACCTTTGAAGTACAAGATGGTCCTAAAGGACTACAAGCAGTTAACGTACGTCGGAATTAATTTGTTGAGTAAACTTGTCTAGATCCGACGTTGGAATCTGACATATATGGCGGGAACACACATAAGCTGTTGTTTTCCCGCCATATGCTTTTTTAGCCCTTAACCATGGGATTGTCTTTGTGGCATTGATTATATCATCCCCTTCTTGTGCCACTACCCATACTTGATTGGGGATATATTGGTTACGCAATATATCAAGAAAAGGTTTAGCATCTTCGTTAGAACCCTTTGTAATTAATGCGATTTCTTTAACATCACTTGTGAAGAAATTAATCGCAGCAAGCATAGTCGCTACAGATGTTGGATTGCGTTTCAGCATCGCAGAAGATGAAGAAAAAAGCATCTCAGCACGCTCTAAATATCTGTTATCCGTTGTTAATTCATAAAGACGAAGCAAATTCATTGCAGTGACCGAATTTCCTGAAGGGATGGCTCCATCGTAGGAAGGTTTTTCTCGAATCAATAAGGATTCATGATCATCACTGGTCATAAAGAATCCCCCATTCTTTTTGTCAGCGTAATGTTTCTCAATAACACGATCAAATTCAATGGCATGGGTTATCCATTTGAGATTGTTCGTTGCTTGATGAAGTGTCAAAAATCCTTCAATCATAAACGCATAGTCATCGAGATACGCATTGTGTCTTGCTTTGTTTCCGCTAAAACTCCGATATAAACGTCCGTTGATGTATAAATGCTTTAAAATGCCCTCCGCAGCCTTTTCTGCCATTGTGGCATAGTGTGGTTCGTTCAATACAAAAGCAGCACGAGCCAAAGCAGAAATCATCAAGCCATTCCATGCCACAAGCACTTTGTCATCACGTATTGGTGGTGGGCGAAGCTGACGTGTTTTGTATAGCGTTTCTTTTGCTTCTGCAAGCATTTTAAAATCGACACCATCATTGTTATTTGCATCGGTATGCAAAATAGTACGACCTTCAAAATTACCTTGATCTGTCACATGGTAATATTGTTTTAACCATGTTGCGATTTTTTTAGAAAACAACGCATCTATTTCAGCGGGTGTCCATGTAAAAAAGATACCCTCTTCTCGTTTTCCATGATCTGATAAACTATCGGCATCTGTTGCTGAATAAAACATTCCTTCAGGTGATGTCATTTCACGAGAGACCCATTGGATTGTTTCACGGACAACCCTGCTGTATTGATCGTATTTTGACAAAACATAGCCATCTAGATAGGCCGTAATTAACAATGCATTGTCATAGAGCATTTTTTCAAAATGAGGAACAAGCCATGCAGCATCCGTGGAATAACGATGAAATCCTCCACCAACATGGTCATAGATTCCTCCTGAAGCCATGTGATTCAATGTGGTAAACGCCATTTTGCTCAGCTGCCCTACCCCTGGGGTTTTATCCAAACGAAACAATAACGACACAGGAAGACTGCTCGGGAATTTAGGGCTTCCTTTCATGCCACCATGAATTGCATCAAATCGATGCATATAGATACGAATAGCTTGAGTGATAGCAGATTTGTGAGATGTCGATGTCGCATTTTCACTGAGCCCTGACAGTTGTTGACGCATTTGTCCAACCAATTCTTGGGCTGCATCCACAACCTCTGAAGGTTGTTCCTGATAAACTTGAGATAATTTATTCAGCACGGCTAAGAATTGTTCACGTGGAAAATATGTGCCTCCATAAAACGGTGTCTGATCTGGCATCAACCATACAGTCATTGGCCATCCTCCACGTCCAACCATTAACTGGACAGCAGACATGTAAATACCATCAACATCAGGACGTTCTTCACGATCAACTTTGATAGCGATATAGTTTTCATTGAGATATTTGGCAACGGCTAAGTCTTCAAACGATTCTTCCTCCATGACATGACACCAATGGCATGTGGAGTATCCTACGCTAAGGAGAATGGGACGATTTAATTTTTTCGCAAGGGCAAAAGCCTCTTCCCCCCATGGAAACCAGTTGACAGGATTGTGTGCGTGTTGGATCAAATAAGGGCTTGCTTCTAAAAACAAACGATTGATGAACAACGGTGTTCCATCTTTGTTTTTATGCATTGTTCGAGGCTCATAGGTTTTGGATCGTTTATTCCATGCCTGAGTCAGTGCATCGGCAATATCCGAAGGGAACCCTTTTGAGCCCGGATGTATCAAAGAAGATGGTCCTATATGCATCGTAATCTCTTTGCTTTGTGCTTCACCGCAAGATATGACACAAAGCCCAACTAGCATCATATTTAAACAAAGTCTTTTTATCATGAACATCTGTACGGAGCATTTTAAGAAGATGGCGTAATGCCTAGCATTGCTCTGGCTTCATTGGGTGATGCCACATCTCGACCTTCTTCTTTTGCAACTTTAGCGAGTGCTTCGATGAGTGGACCGTTCCCAGATGTTTTCGAACCATCAGGTAGATAAAATGTGTCTTCAACTCCAGTACGCAAATCGCCACCCATTCGTGCCGTCGTGCGATGAAGATCCCATACTTCTTCGCGACCAATGGCAATGGTTTGCCAATGCGTTCCTGGTTCCATTTCTTCGACCAGAAGCGGAAGCCACGATGATTTAGCAGGCATACCTGATGCAACACCCATGACAAGAGACACTGCAGGTGGCCCTTTCATCATACCGTTTTTAACAAAGAGATTCACACTACGAAGAATCCCTGTATCAAAACATTCGCTTTCAGGCATGATGTTATGTTCTGTCATCACATCAAGAAATTGTTGTATTTTATCGACAGGATTATCAAACAAAAGTGGAGGCCATGCCCATTGTCCGCTTTTTCGAAGTTTAAGATAGTTCAACGAACCAGCATTCAATGCTGCCATTTCGGGTTTGACACGAGCCAATGCATCCAAAACCATTTGAATATGAGGTCCCACAGCCCCTGTACTCATATTGATAATCACACCAGGACATGCCTCACGAATAGCATCTACAATTTCAGCACAAACATCTGGATCCCACGTGGGCATACGTCCCATGTTTTTTTGTTGACTGCGGAAATGGCAATGGATAATCGATGCACCGGCATCATAAGCTTCTCGAGAAGATTGAGCCATTTCTTTTGGCGTTACAGGAACATTATGTTGTGCAGGATCGGTTAAAACACCAGTAACCGCACATGTAATCATACATTTTTTGTTATTCATTGATTCGTATCTCCTTGAGTTAAAAATGACAGGAAAATCATGCTCACCGAGATAACAGCAAGCCCACCACTGCGTCAAATGCTAAGCCAATGATAGTGACACAATGTGTCATTTTTCCATCTATGCCGATCGTTTGATCTGAAAACCGATCTTGAAACATCAAAAAAACACCATGGACAAGAGCGTACCGCGATTTCGTTACAAATAATCAAGGGTAGCGGGGGCAGGATTTGAAC
>JABAAV010000064.1:0-2886 GCA_014238595.1 Myxococcales bacterium
ACCATAGTGATCAAGGTGTTCAATATCAATATTGGTAATAACCGCTATGGTTGGATGAAGTTTTAAAAATGAACCATCGGATTCATCCGATTCTGCCACAAGATAATCAGATTGTCCTAAGCGTGAGTTTGTCATGCCAAGAGCATTCACGCGTCCACCAATAACGACCGTGGGATCAAGATTGTTTTCAAGAAGTGCTGCTGAAATCATGGCGGCTGTCGTTGTTTTTCCATGAGCGCCAGCAACGTTGATGCTGTATTTCATACGCATCAATTCACTAAGCATCTCGGCGCGTGGAATCACAGGGATTTTTAGAGCACGTGCCGCTTCTGTTTCTGAATTGTATCCACGAATTGCAGAAGTGACGACAACGACATCGACATTGGTTACATGTGAAGCATCATGAGAATCAAAAATGGTAATCCCAAGCCCAGCAAGATGTTCGGTATTCTCTGTTTGTGCAAGATCGGATCCTGAAACAGTGTACCCCATGTTGTGTAATACTTCGGCAATACCACACATGCCCATACCACCGATGCCGATAAAATAAATATGAAGATCTGATGAGTGTAACACAAGGGACAATACAGCATTACAATTGACACCAGTCAACAATTCTTGAAGCAGCTTTCTCGGAAAATTGTTGACTCAAATTTGTCGTAAGGCTTTGTCGTTTATGAGGATGTTCTATTAAATCATCGATGATTGTGGCAAGACGTTCAGGGGTTAGATTTTTTTCTAAGAGCATAATGATTGCCCCTTGATTCTGAAGGGCTTCAGCATTGCGTTGTTGGTGATTATCTGTCGCGTAAGGGTATGGAATAACAATGGCAGGGCATTTGGCCAAAGGCAGCTCACACAGTGTGATGGCACCTGCACGACAAATGATGAGGTCTGCAGCGTGATAGGCGGCACTCATGTCATCGATAAACGCAACAGTCTCTAGGGTTTGAATGGCTGGATTGTTAGCATGTTGATTGTATTTGCTGCGTGTTTGTTCAAGGTTTTTTGCACCTGTTTGATGGGTGACGGTGATCGATGTTTGAGATTGTAGCTGTTGCAATGCATCGACAACAGCATGATTAATTGCTTCAGCACCCTGAGATCCTCCGATGATCAAAATATTGAATGGGGTGGTGGGATCATGAGGGTGTGCGGGCTTTTGTGCCAAATTACGAATGCTTTGACGCAGTGGTATTCCAGTAATATGAAGCGTGTTTTTTGGAAAAAAACGATTGGCTTCAGCATATGCGAGAAAAACAGTGTTGACAATTTTACTCAGCCACCGATTCGCTAAGCCTGCAGTCGTGTTGGGTTCTAAAATGGCAGTTCGGATACCCAATAAACGGGCAACCAAAAGTATCGGTGCAGAGGCATAACCTCCAAGACCTAAAACAACATCCGGACGAAAAGAACGTAAAATACGTAGCGATTGAACACATGACCATGGAATACAGAACAGTGTTTTAATAACATCTTTGAGTTTTTTGTTTTTAATGCCATAAATTGTGATGGTTTTTAATGTCCATCCAAGTTTAGGCAAGTGACGAGATTCAAAACTTGGTGCTGTTCCTACAAAAAGAATTTCGGCAGTAGGGTCAACCTCTTTGAGGGCTTCAGCAACAGCAACACCAGGAAAGACATGGCCACCTGTGCCACCTCCAGCAATAAGAAGACGTGTCATGATCGTACGAAAATAGCCTTAGGACGCAGTGGCGTGGCACCAGAGAGCGATGTTTTTTTGTTGAGATACAATCGAGATGTATGACCAATATTAAGAAGAACACCAATAAGAAACATGGATATCATTAAAGAAGACCCTCCATAACTAATAAAAGGAAGCGTTAATCCTTTGGAAGGAAGAACTCCAAGGACAACCCCACCATTGAAAAAAACTTGGAATCCAAACAAAAATGTAATGCCAAAAGCTAAATAGGAACTAAACATATCAGGTGCAGCCAGTGTGGCTTTAATACCGCGCCAAATAAGAAGCATAAATAATACAAACACTGAAACGATTCCAAGAAAACCAAGGTTTTCACCGATACTTGCAAGAATAAAATCGTTATGTATTTCTGGAAGATAACCGAGTTGTTGTCTTCCAGAACCAAGTCCTGTACCGAATAATTCTCCAGAACCAATGGCAAGTCGTGATTGAATGGTTTGATACCCTGCACCTGTTTGATAGGCCTCTGGATTCAAAAAAGCCAGAAAACGTTTCATGCGCCATGGTGTTTCTACAATGGCAAGATAAGCACCAGGGATAGCAACCAAAACAAGCCCGAAGATATAAATTAATTTAGTACCAGCAACAAAAAGCATCACCACTGTCGTGGTGGCTAAAATGATGGAGATACCTAAATCTGGTTGTTTTAGTAAAAGCAACACCATAATACCACAAATAACAAACGGCGGAAGAAAGCCTGTTTTAAAGACAGAAATGTTGTTGGATTTTTTTCTAAGATAGGTTGCTAAATAAATAATCAATGCAGGTTTTGCTAATTCTGAAGGTTGCAATGTGAATCCTGCGATACGTATCCATCGAGTTGCGTAATTAATTTCATGACCAATAATAAGAACAGCAATCAACAATGCGATAGCAACACCTAAAATAGCAAACGAATAAGTTTCCATCCATTGATAATGGAAATAATAACCAATGAATAAAGCAACACTGCCTAGACCCATCCAAATTAATTGTTTGTTGAAAAAAAAGAAGTTGTCTCCTGTTTTTTCAAAAGCATATGTGGTGCTAGCACTGAAGACTTGTGTAATCCCCAAGGATAATAAACAAATAACAATACCAAGCAAAAACAAATCAAATTTGTTTTTGCAGGGAAGAGTCACTTGTTTTTTGCCCGCAGCTTTTTTATTCGTATTCGGGAT
>JABAAV010000064.1:2896-3461 GCA_014238595.1 Myxococcales bacterium
TGCAGGGAAGAGTCACTTGTTTTTTGCCCGCAGCTTTTTTATTCGTATTCGGGATATTCATCACAGGATCAATAGAATTATGAATGATAACTCAATCTTTAAAAATGACAACAAATCAGACTAAGTCAGAGACATGGCTTATCAGTAGCGTTTTTATGTCGATTGTTTTTCTGTGTGAGATGGTATGCAAACTCACGTACAAAGATGTTTCACCGCTTCACAAAACAGAGTGCCACGTTCTTCAAAGTTAGAAAACATATCGTAACTTGAACAAGCTGGAGAAAGTATAACCGCATCACCGGGTTTGCTTAGTTTGTTTGCTTTTAAAACAGCATCATTAATATCAGAAGCAATAATAACAGGGTAATTGATGTTATGATTTTTCATTGCAGCCAATATTTTGGGGTAAGATTCTCCCAATAAAACAACCCCACGGGCTACTGAATCTAAAACATTAAGCAGTGGTATGTAGGAACCACCTTTGTCAACACCACCTGCAATGAGGACGACTGGTTTGTTAAATCCCGACAGTGCTGCAGTTGATGCAGCAACATTTGTTCCTTTG
>JABAAV010000064.1:3849-8236 GCA_014238595.1 Myxococcales bacterium
CAGAGGCATAGTTTTCTAAAGTCTCAAAGCGATCGAGATGATCATCAGAAATGTTAAGGCATGCAGCAATGGTCGGTCGAAAATCAACACAGGTTTCAAGCATAAAACCTGCAATTTCTGATACGATAAAACCTTCATGAGTATTGGCCGGGTGATCAAGCGCTGTAATGAGGGGTTTATCACCATGGTTTCCACCACAAAATGTGGGACCTGCTTGTCGACACAATGCTGCCGTTAATGTTGTTGTTGTTGTCTTTCCATTAGTTCCTGTAATGGCGATGAGCGTTGCTTGTTGATCAAAGAGACGAAAGGCAAGTTCAATTTCACTGATCACTTCAATATGTGCTTGTTGTGCAGCAAGAATCTCAGGATGTTTATTGATGGCAATACCTGGAGATACAACAATCAAATCCGCATTAAGAAAATAATCCAGCGTGTGTCCTCCTAGATCAAAGCAAACAGCATCACCATATTTTTTTATGATTTTATGACATTGATCTTTTGATTTTGTATCAGTAGCCGTGACGATTGCGTTGCGTGCTAATGCGGCAGCAATAACGGCGTCACCTGTTTGGCCAAGTCCAACAACAACAATATGTTTTCCAGAAAGATTGAACGAACCGGACATTATGTATTAGCGAAACTTAATTGTGGCTAAAGCAACCAGTGATAACAGTGCTGTGATTAGCCAAAATCGAACAATGATTTTAGGTTCTTCCCAGCCGCTTAGTTCGAAATGATGATGGATTGGTGCCATACGAAACACACGTTTACGACGTAATTTATAACTTCCAACCTGAATAATACAACTCAATGCTTCAAGGACAAAGATACCACCACAGATAAGCAAAGTAATTTCGTTCTTGGTAAGAACGGCTAACATTCCAATGCCACTGCCCAAAGAGAGGGAACCAAGATCTCCCATAAAAACTGATGCAGGGTATGTATTATACCAAAGAAATCCAATGCCTGCACCGAACATTGCAGAGGCGTAGATGGCAAGTTCATGAGCGCCATCAATATGTGCAATACGAAGGTATTCAGCAATGGTTTGGCTTTGGATCCCGCCATCGGCCATCATTGTAACGATCGATGTTTGTACACCAGCGATATATGCAAAAACTAAAAAGACACTTGCATTAATTGTTGTCGGACCAATAGCAAGACCATCTAAGCCATCGGTAAGGTTAACGGCATTGGCTGTTCCAACAACAACGAAACTGGAAAATATAATGTAAAGCCATGCTGGAATTGTGATGGGATTTTCATAGAAATCAAGAAAAGGAATTTGCAATGCAAGACGAATGGATGGATCAAGCACATCGGAAAGATAAAGATACGAAAAAACACATCCTGTGATCGTAAACTGTATAAACAGACGTAATTTTCCTGAAAGTCCTTTGCTATTTTGATGACGAATGGTTCGATAGTCATCGACAAACCCAATGCAACCAAAAGCCATGGTTACAAGAATAACAAGCCAGACAAGAGGATTGTTCAAATCACACCAAAGCAATGTCGATGCAATCAACGAAAGTAATATGATGGCTCCACCCATCGTTGGTGTGCCGCTTTTGCTTTGATGCGACTTCAATGTATAGGGATTAATTTGTTGACCAATGCCACAGTTTTTAATTTTTCGAATAAACCATGGTCCAAAAATAAATGAGATAATCAATGATGTGATTGCCGCAGCAATGATGCGTGTTGATGGATAACGAAAAACACGGAGCGCACTAAAGCCATCGATTTTAGAGAGGATGTCGTATAAAAAATAAAAGAGCATAGGTTAAGAAGATGAATAATTAAGAATGGGACAGAGTTTCTAGTGCGGTGATAATACGTTCTAATTTCATGGTACGAGAGCCCTTCAGAAGAATCCAATCATTGGGTTGTGTTTCTTGTAGCGCCAATGTTGCGGCCTGTTCAATCGAATCAGCCATCAAGGCGTGACCACCATGTTCGATACAAGCTTGTGCCATATCAGATTTATGCTCACCCATAGCGATAAGTGTGATGGGAAATTGTGCCAAATGAATTCCCAAACGTTGGTGTTCTTGTTGTGCATCAGTGCCGAGTTCTAACATGTCTCCCAAGATAGCCACTCTTTTTTGTAACGGGGTAATTTGGGAAAACATATCCACGGCAGCTTTCATTGAACCAGGGTTGGCATTGTAACAATCTGCAATGATTGTGCGGTCATGTTTCGTTATTATTTGATTGCGAAGTGGGGTTATTTGAGCAGTTTCTAATCCTTTGGCGGCTGTTTCAGGCGGAACACCACAGGCATAAGCAGCCGCCAAGGCAGCAGCAGCATTGAATGCATTGTGTTTTCCGAGCAATGGAAGCTGTAATGATATCAAGGTTTGACAGACAGAAATCTCAAGACGATTTTGTGTGAGGTCATACTGTTTGATGCAGATATCAGCATTACTATCGGTTCCAAATGTTAATTGATTTTGATTGTTGGTGATAAACGGAGCCAGACGTTTTTTTTCAGTAAAAGGCAATATGACATGTCCCGATGATGAAATCGATTCAAACAATTCTGCTTTTCCACGTATGATTGCTTGCTCTGAACCAACAACACCAATATGAGCATTGCCTAAATTGGTAATGACTCCAATGTCGGGTTGGGCAAGTTGTGCTAAATAAGCAATGTGATTCAATCCACGCATTGCCATTTCAATCACAGCATAACGATGAAAAGGCTTGAGCTCTAATAGGGTTAGAGGAACACCTGTTTCATTATTGAAAGAGCCTTGATTTTTTAACGTTGGAGCATAAGCAGAGAGTGCCGCAGCTAGAAAATCTTTGGTTGTCGTTTTTCCACTAGATCCTGTGATACCAATCATATGCTTATCAGAATTAGACATCCAATCTTGTGCAAATGTTTGTGCAAGAGATCCTAAAGCTTTCTGTGTGTCAGGTACTTCAATAATATCAACGATAGATGAATCAATTTCTGAAAGATTCATTGCTCCTTTGTTAATGACGACACCCATGGCTCCTTGCGTTGCAGCTTGAGTGCAGAATTGATGCCCATCAAAATGTGTTCCTTTGATGGCAACATACAAACTATTATCAGAGGTTGTGCGTCCATCAATCACAATGCGCGAATAGAGATTATTTTTATCATTAGTTTTTGAAAGAGAACCGCCTGTTGCATGAACAATCCATTGTGTTGTTGTTTGTCGAGCCATGGCGGCCTGAGCTTCATGATAATCAGAAAAATAAACGGTTTGCTCGTTCTGTACTTGATACTGTTCATGTCCTTTGCCTGCAATCAGCACCAGATCTTTATCTGTGGCAATGGCCAATGCTTTTCCAATGGCAATGGATCGATCAGGGTGTGAATAAAAGGGTGTCTTGGACATGCCCGATGTAATCATGTCGATTATTTCATTGGGATTTTCATTTCGAGGATTGTCGGACGTTACGACAACAACATCTGCTAGGTCAGAAACAGTTTTACCCATAAGTGCACGTTTACTTTGATCGCGATCACCGCCACATCCGAAAACACAAATCAGACGACCTTGGATCAAGGGACGTAGTGTTGTTAAACATTGTTGTAGCGCATCGGGTGTATGTGCGTAATCGATAAAGATCGATAAATGACGATCATTAGGAACTGGTTGTAATCTCCCTGGAATGCAAGAAAGATTTTGGATGCCTTGTTGTATCGTTTTTGTGGTCAATGTTAAGGCTTGGCATGCTGAAATTGCAGTAGCTATGTTCGAGATATTGTGAGCACCAATCAACATCGATGTTTGACATGACACGATTCCAAGAGGTGTTTGCAGTGAAAGATTAATGCCTTGTAACGAAGATTGTGATTGTCTAACAAAGACATCGGCATTTTTATGATGAGTAGAAATTCGAATTGTATTCTGATCGATTTCGTTGAGCATAGTATTGCCATAATTGTCATCAATGATGGCGATTGCAGTGCCATTTTTTTTAAGATGGTCACGAAATAAAAGACGTTTAGCGTTCCCATAGTTTTCCATTGAACCATGGAGATCAAGATGATCTTGAGTGAGATTGGTAAACAGAGCAACATCAAATTCAATGCCTGCAAGACGGTTCATCGATAGTGCTGCTGAAGAGACTTCCATAACAACATGAGTACATCCTCGTGTTACGATATCTCGAAGTGTTTGGTGAAGGACAATCGGAGTTGGTGTTGTATATGGACTTAGTGTTTCTTTTTGTTGTTTAATATAACAACCCAATGTTCCAATCATTGCTGAAGATTTATTGGCATGATTCAAAATGGAATCAATGATAAAAGCACAGGTTGTTTTTCCATTAGTTCCTGTAATGCCGATAAGCGTTAATTCTTGGCTTGGATTGTTTTGAATTGTGGCGGCAAGAATTCCTA
>JABAAV010000064.1:8246-9050 GCA_014238595.1 Myxococcales bacterium
ATAAGCGTTAATTCTTGGCTTGGATTGTTTTGAATTGTGGCGGCAAGAATTCCTAGTGCATACGAAGAGTCTGTAACAATAAATTGTGGAATATCAACGGTATCTATAGCGGTTTCTACAACGGCAGCGATTGCTCCACGTTGTTGTGCTTGTAAAAGATGTTGATGACCATCCGTATTGAGACCACGAATCGCAACAAATAAATCATTTGTTGTCACTTGCCGTGAATCATCACATAGTGCATCGATTTCTATCGATGTTTGATCTATGGTATTGGAATGCCAACAACCTGTTAATGGTAAAAGAAGTTCTGATAATTTCATGGATGTTCCGAATACCGTAAAATAAGATGACAAGTGTTTGTTGTGATGGCTGTTCCGAATGCGATGGATTGATCGATGACAAGACCTGTGCCTTCAGTGGTGATGGATAGTCCTATTTTTTTTGAAAGAATCAGTGCTTGTCTTAAATTCATGCCTGTAAAATTAGGTACTACAGTTGTGTCTTGGATGTTCAAGGATGGTTGTGTTTGTTTTAATACAGGTGTTTCATGAGATAAGGGAATTGATGCTTGTATTATTGCTCTGGAGGTGACGTTGGTAGTTGTTGACGTGGATTTTTTTTTATACATCGGAGCATTTAGATAACGTAGTGTTTCTTCAACAATACGTTTAAAAACCGGACCTGCGACTGTCGAACCAGAATGGAATTTTCCTTTGGGTTCATCAATAAGGATGGCAAGAGCAATTAAAGGATTTTGGATAGGGGCAAGCCCAATAAATGAAGCAAGATATCGTTTATGAT
>JABAAV010000065.1 GCA_014238595.1 Myxococcales bacterium
TCCACCACCGACAACTAATACATGTTGATCTTTGGCAAAGAATCCATCACATGTGGCACAAGCCGAAACACCATACCCCATTAAGCGATTTTCACTGGGCAATCCTAACAGCTGCGCGGTAGCTCCTGTGGATATAATCACACTGTCACCATGAATCTCTCGCTCTCCTGCCCATAATCGAAATGGTCGCTTTGAAAAATCAACGCGATCTATCTGCATGGCAAGAATATTGGTGCCAAATCGAAGTGCTTGTTCACGAAATTTCGTCATCAAGTCAGGACCCAACACGCCCTCGGGAAATCCCGGATAATTCTCAACATCCGTTGTAATGGTCAACTGTCCTCCAGGTTGTGACCCTTCAATCAAAATCGGATTCAATTCGGCACGTGCAGCATAAACAGCGGCTGTATATCCGGCAGGACCGGATCCAATAATCACAACATTACTTTTTTCGATACTCATGGTTTTTGGCTCCTTATCCAGTGACCGCTAGTGCCACCTGTTTTTTCTTCTAACTGAATTGATTCTATCGTGATGCTTCGATCCATGGCCTTACACATATCATAAATAGTCAATGCAGCCACAGAGACTCCCATCAATGCTTCCATTTCCACGCCAGTGCGATCGTAGGCAGAAACCGATACGGTAATATCAATACAGGTCTCAGAAATCTCGAACGTAACTTGACTGCCTGTCATGCGGATAGGATGACATAATGGAATCAATGATGATGTTTGTTTTAATCCAGAGAGCGCCGCAATCCTTGCTGTCGCAAGCACATCACCTTTTTTCATCGCTTGTTTGTTAATTTGTGTGATTGTTTCTTGTGACAAACGCACCACACCACGCGCGCGTGCACAACGCATGGTTTCATCTTTGTGACTGACATCGACCATGTGTGACTCTCCGTGATCGTTGAGATGTGTTAATGGCGTGGTCATAGGCATACTTTAGGCAATGGCACATCATCAGAGTGCAGTTTCGGTGAATGAGTCTCTGACAACGGCTCAAGAACCACAGGTTCAGGTTGTGGAAAAATGATGGGTATAATCGATGGTTGTTTTGACAAAGGGAATCTCACGATCGTTTCAACGCGTTGAAGTCGCGAACGACATCCTGTTTTGGGTTTAGCAATTCTCACACCTTGTACAACAATAGTATAGTTTTTACGACGTGGAAATTTTTTCACAAAACAACGCCTCGATGCTGCTTTATCTCTGTAGGCAATAAACAAACCATCCCATGGAATAGAAAAACGCCCACCAGGTTTGATTGATATTCGTTCAGATTGTGCATTGGCATCAATGACATCGATAGAGGTACATTGGGGAAAATAATTGTCATCTTTGCACGATTGAGTGCAATGTTTAGGAAACAGCAAATGCCCTTTGACTTTTCTTTTTTTGCCTGAATAGGCATTCACAACAGCCTGCCAACCATGCCCTGTACTCAATACGAGCGGTTGATCACTGTTGTTTATAATCTCAAACGTTACTGGCGCTTTGGTCGTTGAAGATGCAGGCAATGTCGTTGGAGTTATCCATGACGTTGTCCATGAGTTTGTCAATGAACTCGCACTCGCATGGACAGATCCCATCGTCCATAACAAACACCACCCTATCATCCATCCGAATCTCAACATAATGATGTGTTAACGGAAACACCATTTAAACAAGATAATCAATTCGGCGCAAGAGAATCAGAGGCATGATAGTGATAAATACCATATCTTATAATGATTCACCAACTTGTCTCAATATAGTTTAGAGCCGTGTCTTAACGACATGATCTATTTTTTAAAGCTGGTAAATCTCATAAAGACATTAAAATCATCCCAGATTCTTTTGATGATTTTAGATTCCATTGAATCTTCTAATTTGTATTGAAACCCACTTATTTTGCCGTCTTTATCTTCGTCATGAAAAAGAACATAAACAAAATCAAACTCGTCTGATAATGTATGCATCAAGGCTTGTCCAATGGCCCGTTTAACGTCTGAGCCACTTGCACTTTTTTTATATTCTATGGCTACTAAGTAAGGTTTTTTAATGATGAAGTCTGGATAGTTCCGACTAGCAAAGAGCATTCTTTTTTGATTGCCATATTTCCCTTCTTGACCTTCCCAATAAAACGATTCATTTGCTTTTTGGGTGCAATCTTTTTTGCCTTTCTTTTTGTATTCTATGGCTAGATACTGAATAATCAAAGATCGCAATTCTCTTTGAATGTCTGTTTCTGATTTCGTTCGCGTGTCTCTGCGAAACTGCGGGCTATCAATAATATGTTTATGGAGTCCTTCAATAAACTCTATTAATTGTTTCGATTTCTTTTTCTTTTTCATAATTACAAAATCTCTTAAAATCAAACTCGCATGGCATCATAAACAACACCTTTAATTAGCAGCATTTCAATGAGAAATCAAATAGCACCTCTATGCAAAGGTGATGCGTCTACTTCAATGATGCGATTGATGATTGTATGTCTCCAACACATTTTTATTTTTCTCATTTTCTGTCATCATTGAATCATGAAACAACTGCTGACAGCTTTCATAGTGACTACATTTCTGTTGTGCTCAACACAAGGGTGGAGTCAGCCTCCATGCAAAGGAAAAAATCGTTACAACAAATGTCTGGAAAGAATTGAACAAGCGACAAGCAGTTTGCCTGTTTGCCAAGGACATTACACGGCGACGACATGGACTGATTGTTTTGGTGTCTATACCCATGCCGGTGACAAATATTTTGGTGAATGGAAACATGGCAAACACCATGGTCAAGGCACCTATGTCTCTGCCGATGGCAGTGTCAAAGAAGGTGTATGGAACAATGGCAAATTTCTTTACTCTACAAACCCGAACACGCCACCGTTCGGTGATTATTCAATGGGAGAAAAGGCATACAAACAAGGTGACTACAACACGGCGCTTCGCGAATGGAAACTCCTTGCGATGAAACGATATGCGCCTGCACAACTTGCCTTAGGTAACCTGTATGCCAAGGGACAAGGGGTTTCACAAAATTATAAAACTGCCGCCCAATGGTTCACAAAGGCTGCAAAACGAGGCCATGCCCCTGCTCAAACAAAACTCGGTGACATGTACTTTGAAGGCCAAGGGGTTCCAGCAGACGACAAGCAGGCCTTTAAATGGTACAAAAATGCTTCAGGACATGGCTATGCACCTGCACAGAGCAAGCAAGGTACCATGTATGAACAAGGACGCGGTGTTCCACAAAATAATAAGATGGCGGTGCGATGGTATAAACTTGCTGCGAAAAAAGGTCATGCCCCTGCTCAACGCAATCTAGGTTTGATGTATGCCACTGGACGAGGGATTCTTCGAGATTTAATTGTTGCCCATATGTGGCTCAATATTGCCGCATCTCAATTCAATCATATGGATGCCATGAACGAACGAGACAACCTTGAAAAGAAAATGACCTCATCACAAATTCAACAAGCACAAGACCGCGCACGGCTTTGTATCGCTAAGAACTATAAAGACTGTTGAGAATAACCACATCAATGACAACACCTATGGTGTGTCTATGTGCACGCATCATCACAACCTATTCCACCGTTACAGCGTGTTTTACAACAGTCATTTACTCTTCCTTGTAATTCTCTTCAAGGATTCCTTTTTCTTTTAGCGTTTTTGTTAATTTCTCTAAACGAACAAGCGCTACAACGCCTATCATTCCGAAAACAAACCCCATTACTGCCAATCCTTCCACAATGCCCCCTCTTTAATTTACTGTTGTAATCTATTCCACCGTGACGCTTTTGGCTAAGTTGCGTGGTTGATCGATATCAGTACCTTTGCGATCTGCAACATAATAAGCAAAAAGCTGCATCGGAACTGACGCTAAAACAGGTAAAAACAAGGGATGGATGTCAGGTAGAAACACAACATCATCAACCAGTGATGTTATCTCTTTATCACCTTCTGTCGCTATGGCAATGACTCGAGCACCTCGAGATTTCACTTCGGCAATGTTGGTTTTCATTTTTGGATATAAAACACCTTGAGGTGCTAAAGCAATGACAGGAAAATCTTTGTCGATCATCGCAATCGGTCCATGTTTCATTTCGCCTGCAGGATATCCTTCGGCATGAAGGTAACTGGTCTCTTTCAATTTAAGCGCACCTTCTAATGCGATGGGATATAAATTCCCACGTCCTAAAAATATAAAGCCGCGCGCATTTTCATAGTGAACAATGATGTCTTGAAGACATTCACTGCTGCGAATAGAGTCTGCCATTTTGGTAGGCAGCATCATCAGTTCATCAATCAAGTGCGATCGAGTTGTGTCATCGATGGTATTTTTTTGAACACCAATGTGAATGGCCAACAGGGCTAATGTGACAAGCTGTGTTGTAAATGCTTTCGTTGAAGCCACACTAATTTCAGGCCCTGCTCTCGTGTATAAAACATGATCCGAAAATCTAGGCAGACTTGAATCAATCACATTGCTTATCGCAAGAATTTTAGAGCCTAACCGCTTGGCTTCTTGGGCTGCAATCATGGTATCGGCAGTTTCCCCCGATTGACTGATCACGACAGTTAATTCATCGGTACCAATGACAGGGTTGCGGTAACGAAATTCAGACGCCAATTCACATGACGAAGAAATGCGCGCCAACTGCTCAAACAAAAACCGTCCAATCAATGCCGCATGAAACGATGTCCCACAAGCAATCAATGATAATTTTTGTAACGCAGGATCAATAGAAATTTCATCCAACACCACATGAGCATTGGCCGCATCAATACGTCCTGACAATGTATCGGATAATACTTGCGGTTGTTCATAAATTTCCTTGAGCATGAAATGTCGAAACCCTTGTTTCTCTGCTTGCGTAATATTCCATGTGATTTCAGAACTCGATTTCGACACAGGCATACCATCGTGGTTAACAACATCGATGCTATCTTGTTCCAATGTCACCACGTCACCGGCTTCGAGATAGACCACATGATTGGTTTCACTTAAAAACGCCGTCACATCAGAGGCTAAAAACATTTCGTTTTTACCTTTGCCTATCACTAACGGTGATCCGTTGGTCGCAGCAACAATACGCTCGGGCTCTCGCTCGGACAACAAGACAATGGCATATGACCCTTCAAGTTTTGGCAATACACCTCTTAGTGCTAACGATAATGTTTGTGCACCATCACGTAGTGTTTTCAAAATCAAATGCGCAATAATTTCACTGTCTGTTTCTGACACACATTGATATCCATCCGATTCAATCTCGTTTCGCAAGGTATGGTAATTTTCAATGATCCCATTATGAACAATGGCAATATGTTCTGAACAATGTGGATGCGCATTTTGATCTGAAGGTTTGCCATGCGTTGCCCATCGTGTATGACCAACACCTGTGTGACCCACAAAATCAGTGGGATTTATTTTGGATTGCAATTGTTGAAGCTTGCCTTCACTACGCACCACACGCATGGTATCGGCCGAACATACCGCAAGACCTGTAGAGTCATAACCGCGATATTCAAGCCGCTGAAGTCCTGACAACAATAACGGTAACGCATCCCGCGTTCCGACATATCCAACAATTCCACACATTAGAGAAGCTCAGTGTAGCATTCTCAAGAGACAATTTAGCCCCTGCCTTGACACATTCTTCACCACAATTATAACATCACACCGCAACGCGGGAATAACTCAGTGGTAGAGTGCAACCTTGCCAAGGTTGACGTCGGGGGTTCGAATCCCCTTTCCCGCTCCACAACGACGGTTCAGGCATACCCAACAGACAAAACTGACAAAGACAATCCGTTCTGGATGCTTCATTGTCGTTGAATAATGAGCGTTTGATGGCTGGCTGATGATCGTTTAAATCATCGATTGTGATTCAAAAATGGGCGATTCAATACAAATGTTTTGGCAACCCATGCATACATGATATCTATGACAGTGCAATGGCAAGCCCAATCTCAAAACATCCCAAACGCACTAGGGCACAAGTTGAGCAAGTATTACAAGACAGGGCACGGCTTCGCCATAGAAACTACACCATAAGCGCTGATGTAGCGCACCATGCAGGTGCTTGGGCCAAAGTTGAGCGTATTGCCGCAGCCAAAGAGCGTGCTGTTCGCATTTATGCACGCCAAGCGCGGCGCCAAAGCATTGCTGAAGCCATAGCACGACAACAGGTTGTCCCTAATGCCATTGATGAATATTATCAAATGTTTCAACTTTCTTCTACGGCAACGGTACAGGACGTTAAAAAAGCCTTTCGGGCATTAATGCGGAAACATCACCCTGATTTGCACGCAATGGATCCTGAATCACACCAAGTGTCCAGCGAAATCTCAAAACAGATTACCCGTGCGTATCATGATTTACTGTCTCATCTAAAATAATACGACATAATCATTGATATGGTGCCCTAACATCATTGATCATGTCATTTTGAGGGATGATTAATCCGTTATGAGGTGGACAGATCACTGCCATGACTATCCACCTCATCATTTAGTTGTAGACATTACTTTAATTCTTATATTACAATCGCCCCACTTATCATGAAACTACGCTATTTATTTCTATTGTTTGTGTTTGTCACTTGTACCCAAGCCGTTGAAGAAACGCCTGATCCTGTCAGTGAACAAACACCCTCTGTTCCTCAAGTCGAACCATCAGCGATAACGGAATCACCATCGTCTCAACCACAGCCACCACCATCTCCACCAACCATCATACCACCATTACCTTCTGATACTCCCACTGAGACACCCACATCTATGGACACTAAATCCCCTCTTGGATGGTCCTGTGTCTGCGATCAAGATTGTGCAACCATTGATGACCATCAAGGATTATGTGTCCAAGGTATTTGTGCAGTACAACCTATTAGTGACTCACCCGTGCCTCTCAATGAATGTCTCCAAGAAGGTACTTCAACAGGATGTCCTGACAATAGCCTTTGTAAAAACACAACTATTGTTGAGTCTGATAACCTCACGATAATAGTACCTCTATGCCTTGCTGACTGCGACCAGAACCGTTGTTTCGGCTCTTGTGCATCGTTGGATAATAGCTGTGAGCCTAACAATTTTAACAAAACCTGTGACAGCACTTGTTCAGAGTTTTGTATTCAAGACACCGATCCTATCGACATACCCACGGAAGAACCTATCGACATACCCACAGAAGAACCCACACCCGACAGCAATACTCCTGCATCAGCATGCACATGCGATGCTGATTGTCCAGATGTCGGAAACAATGCAGCGATTTGTCTTCAAGGTATTTGTATGACAAAACCTGTATTCACAGGCACGGCTCAATACTGTGAAGAACCTGGTTCGACGGTAGAATGTGCAGAAGGATTCGGATGTTGGAATATCGGCCTTGGTGATCCTCTCTTTTTTATAGCACCTATCTGCTTTCCTGATTGTGATGCATTTAGCTGCGATGGAACATGTGACGCTGATAACTCCTGCATCTGGGAATCTGATGAGTCCATCTGTGATAATACCTGTTCTGAATACTGCAATATTCCTCCACCAGGGTCATTATGCACCTGCGATGATGATTGCACCACAACGGGATCCCACCGCGGTGTATGTGTTGCAGGTATCTGTATGGCCGAATCACTTGAAATTGAAGGCGTTGATGAGACTGAACTCGAAGCGGGTGGATGTCTTATCGCGGATCGAACTGAAGGATGTTACGAAGGTTCTCGCTGTTGGGGAGGCGTATGTTTCCCTGATTGTGACAGTTTCGACTGTGCTGGGGTTTGTGACAGTGATGATTCCTGTATTCCTAGCGTAGATGTCACTTTATTATGTGACAATACCTGTTCGCTTTTCTGTTTGTAGCAGTCATACATCATGATGATCATCTCTTGTTGAACATCATTCACGATATATGTTTAAGGATAATAAGCACAATTTCTGTGCTTATTACTGAGTGTCTGTCTCTGTTTTATCGCAAAGTTTGATTGTTTCATCTCTTGATTTTTCATCCATCAATATCTACAGTGACCCCATGATGAAACTTATATCAAATCTTCCCATTTATTTACGCTATAGTGCCTGTCTTCTTATCTTCGTTGCTTTAACAGCTTGCGGTGATGATGAACCCGCTAAAGGTGAAGCTGTTACAGGTGAAACAACTCCAACAGCCGAAACGCTTGCGGCGCCTGGAAGTAGCTGTTCGTGTGATGCTGATTGTACCTCGTCTGGTTCTAATACAGGTGTCTGTCTTAATAGCATCTGCTTAGCCGAGGCTGACCCTCTTCACACTTGTGATGAAGAAGGGACGACTGCCAATTGTCCCACAGGATTTCAATGCTGGGGTGAACTCTGCTGGCCTGACTGTGATGCATTTAGTTGTGATGGAACTTGCGATAGTGATGGTTCTTGCGTTTATCTGCCTGATGGAGCATGTGACAGCACTTGCTCACGCTATTGTACTTAAGAATATAAACTTCGGCTTTGAATTTTTTATGGGAGCATGTGACAGCACTTGCTCACGCTATTGTACAGCCGGATAACGATCACGAACTGTTGTTGTTGATTGAAGTCGTTGAGTAAAGTTAACGATTCATTAATCCTATTTTAATCAAGGAATGGCGATAATACACTGCGCCATTTCTTGCTTTTTCATTCGTCAATATCTACAGTGACCCCATGATGAAACTTATATCAAATCTTCCCATTTATTTACGCTATAGTGCCTGTCTTCTTATCTTCGTTGCTTTAACAGCTTGCGGTGATGATGAACCCGCTAAAGGTGAAGCTGTTACAGGTGAAACAACTCCAACAGCCGAAACGCTTGCGGCGCCTGGAAGTAGCTGTTCGTGTGATGCTGATTGTACCTCGTCTGGTTCTAATACAGGTGTCTGTCTTAATAGCATCTGCTTAGCCGAGGCTGACCCTCTTCACACTTGTGATGAAGAAGGGACGACTGCCAATTGTCCCACAGGATTTCAATGCTGGGGTGAACTCTGCTGGCCTGACTGTGATGCATTTAGTTGTGATGGAACTTGCGAT
>JABAAV010000066.1 GCA_014238595.1 Myxococcales bacterium
GATCCTAACGTCCAATATTCAAACCCCAACACAGGTCCCAATCCTTTGGCGGACAATTGCCTTGCTAGCCAAAGATAGCTCGCACGACTCATCCCATATCCATGCAGTAAAATCACAGGACGTAATCCTTCTTTTTTCTGTCCAGGCAATCCAAGTAACCCCAATGGTCGAAGTGCTGAAAATGACAATGCCAAGGCCCATTCCTGCATAGCAATCCTGCCTGCATGAGGAATATTAGATTTGCCTAACCGACGGCGATTCATCGACATTCCTGTGTGAAGCACTAAAGGATAAACACCGGAACCAATCACAAGATTGCTCACAGAAGCCAACATCGTCCGTTTGGCTAACTGTGTTAACGGAATTTTATGTTTTAAGCTTCGGATAAACAAATCTTTAAATCGATTTCATCATGGATAACTGTGGATAAAACCTGTCTGAATTCTTCGTTGTTATCTGTGAACCAACGTTGGCGCGTTTCATCAAAATTAAACCGCCATGCACTCGCCACTGCGGCCATCCAAATTTGACGTGCCGGCCGCTGGGTGTTGATAACAATCACTGTTCTATTGCGAAGCTCTAACTTTAAGACACCCTCACTCGAAGACAGTTCAACATCATCAGGGTCGATATCATCAAATTTAAGTTCAAGAAAATTCAGTTCATCTTCCGCTTTTTTATTAAAATAGAGCTCATCCACGATGACAACCTATTCCTTCAACATTAAAAAACTAATTGAATACCAGCATTCAAATCAAATTGTATTCCATAATCGGTCAAGACAACATCACTCAGTAATTCTGTCTCAATAGGAATATTTCCAAAAACATCTGCGCCAATATAAAATCTATAGCTCTGATTGATAGCAAACAAATAAGTGACACCGACACCACCCAATAAAGGACCTGTTGCTGCAGTGTTGTACTTTGCCTCTGTTGTCTCGTTTGCAGATGCAATCTCGACAACGTTACGTATCAGACCCATACCAGTAAACGCACTAAGCTGAAAACCTTGAGTATAGTCGGTAATAGAATATGTTCCGCGAATAAATCCTGCAGCTGTACCCGAAGAGGCATTCTCGACATTGGCACCGAGTGTTAATCCTAATCGTCCCATGATTCCTAATGTAAAAGATGGTGTGATGAGATATCCAATTCCAAGATGGAAATGTGCATATGCAGGAGCAATACCGCCTGATTCAATCACAGCAGGTGGATCAACCTGTTCAGTGTTTCCTTGAAGTATAGCAAACCCAGTTCCCAGATCACCGTATAAGACAAAACGAGGCGATGTATTCGTATGATTGCTCTCAACATCGTCATTGTCATCAACAAGAACATCACTCAGCAGATCTTCATCCGTATCATCATCATCGGATTCTTCACGCTCCTGTGTTTCATTGGAATCTGATTGATTAAGCAACGGATCTTCTTGAGATAGATCAGTAATGATATTTCTTGTTCTCTGTTTACTTTTGCGTTTAGAACCTGATCGTTTGACCGTAATCAATAATTCATTTAATTCAGGTGTTGTATAATCTCTAAGGATTCGAATACGGCGATTCGCTTTAACAGCCATGCGAAGATGTTTGTGTGCTTGTTTTTTATTTTCAAAACCGACGAATTCAACGACGGCATAAAAAGCATGTATCTTAGCAATCCATTGCGCATCAATATTATTCTTTTTAACAATCACTAAAGCTTTTTTAAGCAAGGTACGTGCATCTTCAAATTCTAAAATATCATAATTCTCTTGCGCATTGGTGTAATGTTCTTTGATACGCGCAGTTGGATCAGAACTTTGAGCATGCGCGAATGTCATGCTTGAATAAACAACAATCAGAACAAGAAAAAATACAGAATAATATCGTTTCATAAATAACCTCATACATATAGCCAGAACACACCACACATGATGCCGATCCAACGATTATGACGACCGAGCCTATCACTCTTTATTGAAAAAATCATGTGATCATTTAGAGAATTGATCAATGGAATCCCAAATAGCCCAGAAATTGTCATTTCTAGGCTCAGGGTTTCTAATCTTAAGTATTTTGTATCTATAAGTATTTTGTGCCTATTTAGATGCTTGATGATGAAAATATCTCAGCATTCATGCTATTATTTCATTATCTACTATCTCATAACAATGTTTTTATGTTAACAGGACGGTAGGGTTTACATGTCTACTAGAGAATCTAGAACGCAAAATCTGTTTCGGATCGCACTTTCCGAAATTGAACATGCCTTTGACGTCCATTCTTTAGAACCAGGGATGCGTAGTATTTTGAGTTACCCTAAAAATGAAATTATCGTTAATTTTCCAGTTCAATTAGATAATGGAAAATTAAAAATTTTCAAAGGCTATCGTATCCAACATAACAATGTTTTGGGTCCATTCAAAGGCGGCATTCGTTATCATGAAAAGACTTCACTCAATGAAATGAGAGCACTGTCAGCATGGATGACTTACAAATCGGCCTTGCATGATATCCCTTTTGGAGGCGCCAAAGGTGGAATTCGATTAAATCCTCAAAAATATTCCTTAGATGAACTTCAACGAATCACTCGTCGTTTCACGCACGCCCTTGGAAATAACATTGGTCCTGAGTGGGATATCCCCGCCCCTGATATTGGCACTAATGCGCAAGTGATGGTGTGGATGATGGATACCTATATGAATCTCACAGGTCATGCAGAAAAAAATTCAGTCCGACGCATTGTCACGGGAAAATCCATCTCATCAGGAGGCTCTCACGGACGACGATCGGCAACCGGACGAGGGTTAGTTCTCTGCATCCAAGAATGGGCTATGGATAACAACATTGATCTCAGTGAATGCCGTTTCATTGTACAAGGATTTGGCAATGTTGCCTTTCATTGCGCCAATATGTTGACAAAACAAGGCGCCTCATTGGTCGCTGTTGGTGATTACAAAGGATACATTGCAAATCCAAAGGGGATTGATCCTCATCAATTGTTAGAGCATGTCAAGGAGACAAATTCCATCGTTGATTATAGCGCGTCAAAATCGATTTCACGTGAAGAATTTTTTGAAACAAACTGTGAAATCTGTGTTCCTGCGGCGCTCGAACTAGAAATTGGAGTTCAAGAAGCCTCCGTTTTAAAATGTAACCTGATCGTTGAAGGAGCCAATGGTCCTACCTACCCTGAAGCTGCACAAATTTTACAAAAACGAGGTATCGAAATCATTCCAGATGTTCTGGCAAATTCAGGTGGTATCATCGTATCTTACTATGAATGGCTCCAAAATAAACGGTCTGAACGATGGGATTTAGAAGAAGTATTACGCAAATTAGAACGACAGATGCAGCAAACCTATAGACAGGTTATTGCCTACAGTCGTGAACATGACATCTCTATGAGAACATCCATATATATCATCGGGATTCAACGATTAGCGACAGCTTATAAAGACCGTGGCATATTTCCATAAAGATTGCTGCAATGGATATTGTTACAGGACATCAACACCTTCCTCCATTGCGTCATCCTGTTGCAGTGGCTTTAGGAAATTTTGATGGCATACATATTGGACATCAAAAACTGCTTGGCACTGCAGTCGATATCGCAGCACAGACCAACGGACATGCCCTGGCCTTTACCTTAGAGCCACACCCTGCCCATATCCTTCCAAGACGACAACCACCTCAACTGATTACTTCAAATAAACGTAAATTTGAACTTATGGCAAACATAGGTATTGAGATTTGTGTTGTCGAACCGTTCACGAAAACCTTATCATTGCTATCTCCTGATGATTTTTTGGACACGGTATTAGTCCAATCACTCCGAGCTCAACATATCATTGTAGGACATAACTTTGGCTATGGACACAAACGACAAGGTGATGTTGTTCATCTTCTTTCGTTTGGAAAGAAACATAAATTAGACATTCATGTCATACATCCAATCCAAACAATGAATAAAAAAGTATCAAGCACCACAACAAGACAAGTCGTATCTCAGGGAAATTTAGATCTTGCACATTCGTTGTTAGGACGACCCTTTGATATGGATGGCGTGGTCATCAAAGGAAAAAAACTTGGACGAACCCTCGGCTTTCCCACAGCCAATCTTGCCATAGAAAGCGATCAACTCACACCGCCTTATGGTGTTTATGCCGTCCATATCAAATATCAAGAAAAATTATATTCAGGGATTGCGAACTTAGGTGTTTGTCCTACACTCACATCAAAATCCATGCCTTCTTTAGAAGTGCATATTTTTGATTTTAATAAAGATTTGTATGACCAACATATTTGTATCATATTCAAGTCTTTGATTCGTAAAGAAACAAAATTTGCTTCTATTAAAGCATTGCAACAACAAATAAAACAAGACTGTCTCGAAGCCCGAGAGAAACTACAATTATAATGTTTACAGGAGCCATGACCGCATTAGTTACTCCAATGAATCAGGGTACTATTGACAACAACGCGCTAGAACATCTTATCGAAGAACAAATTCAAGCGGGGATTAGTGCATTGATTCTGGCAGGAACCACAGGAGAAGCAGCAGCATTATCTTTTGATGAACGTATTGCATTAATTCAACGTACTATTACCATAACAAATCAACGCATTCCCATCATTGCTGGCGCAGGACATAATTGCACACAACAAGCTGTTGATCTGTCCAAAGCATACGAAGATTCTGGTGTTGATGGCCTACTTCATGTTGCCCCTTATTACAACAAACCAACCCAACAAGGGCTTATTAAGCATTTCACAACAATTGCTGACAATGTATCTGTTCCTATTATTCTGTACAATGTACCTTCGCGCACCGCATCAGACATTCTCCCTGAAACAACACATCATCTTGCAAATCATCCTAGAATTGTTGGTATCAAAGATGCCACAGCAAATTTAGAGCGAGGCACAGAATTATTGTCTCTGTTGGGCAATCGTATGGCGGTTCTGTCGGGTGATGATTTCTCAGCACTGCCACTTTATTCTATTGGAGGACAAGGTGTCATTTCCGTAACAGCAAATATTGTTCCCTCATTGATTGCTTCAATGTGGATTCATGTTCAAAACAACAATTACAAAGCTGCACGAGATATTCATTATAAAGTTTATCAACTCACACAATTGCTCTTTAAAGAATCCAATCCCATAGGCATCAAAGCAGCACTAGCACTCTGTGGAAAAATCAAACCTGAAATCCGTGCTCCTCTGTGTGAAGCAACTCCGTTATTACAAAATCAATTAAAAGAGATATTACACACCATGGAACTCCTCCCATGATTTCATTGTGTATCACGGGCGCTTTGGGACGCATGGGACAATCGTTGATTAAACAAGCAGCGATTTACAATAATACACAGATAACAGTAGGTTTAATTCGTCAAGGACATACATCTGTAGGTATTCCGATAACAACGACCGACATCACCTATAGTGATAATATCGATGCTGCATTTAAAGAAGCTGATCTGATTATTGATTTCACAACGCCTGATGCAACACTTACATTTTTGGATGCAGCCTATCAACACAAAAAACCTATCGTTCTTGGAACAACAAATCTATGTAAAGTCCATCATACTGCTATTGAAAAGTTATCTACAGTGGCTCCAGTCATCATTGAACCTAATTTTGCACTCGGCATGCATGTTTTTTTTGCATTAATGAAACAAGCAGCAGAAGCATTGCCACAAACATTTGATACAACCATCATTGAAACCCACCATCATCATAAAAAAGATGCCCCATCAGGTACAGCAAAAATGCTTGCCAACCAAATGCAACAATTTCGTCATGTGGATATAACGTCTTTGCGTACAGGAAACAATTATGGAGAGCATGTCGTATTGTTCAGCAATGCTGGTGAACACATGACATTCGCCCATAAGGCACTTTCACGGGATATATTTGCACAAGGGGCACTTGATGCCTCTTTATGGCTTGTAGATAAGCCCCCTGGTCAATATGCTGTCAAAAACATATTAGGATTGTCCTAACGGACATAGTCTGCTACAAGCAGCGTTCACAACGTGAGAAACATCATGAAAGCATCTACAAATCATCCTCAATATCTTCAAGCTACCATCGTTTGTGCTTGTGGAGCCATCTATGAAACACGTTCTACAAAAGGAAGTTTCAATATTGATATTTGTTCTGCGTGCCATCCATTTTTTACAGGCAAGCAAAACTTAGTCGATACTGCGGGTCGTATCGAACGATTCAATCGCAAATATAAACGAGATAACAAGCCTAGTTAGCTTTTATGTCATCTTCTCCAAGCAAGCCTTCCTTTGATGTGGGCGGACAAGCTGTCATCGAAGGTGTGATGATGCGGTCAGCTAAATCATTTACCGTGGTCTGTCGAAAACCAGATCAAAGTATCATCATCAAAGAAGAAGCTTGGAAACCTCTATGGAAAGACATGTCACTCCTTCGAAAACCGTTTTTCAGAGGGATTATTGTTCTTATTGAATCGCTATGGAATGGCATGTCATCTTTATCATTTTCAGCTGAACAACAGGAAGAAGAAAAAAAACAAAGCAAAACAAAGCAAAACAAAGCAAAGCAAAGCAAAGCTGCCATGATTCCCGTAATTGCGATATCTGTGTTGTTTGCTATTGGCCTTTTTGTTGCAGCACCTCATGCGGCAACATGGGCGTTAGGCTCTCTGTTGTCATTCGATATCACCTCAACATGGTTTCATATCATCGATGGAACGATCAAAATGTTCATTCTTGTTGGTTATATGGCAATCATATCTCTACTCCCTGACATATACCGTGTATTTCAATACCATGGTGCGGAACACAAAGCGATTTTCACCTATGAACAAAATTTGCCACTCACCTTAGAGCATGCAAAAAAACAATCTCGCTTTCATCCTCGCTGCGGTACTTCATTCCTTTTAATTGTCATCATGGTTTCTACCATTGTATTTAGTGGATTGTTGACCATTCCTCTTTCAGAAAACACGATTGTCGATCATCTTCTGAAAATATTAGTCAAAATACCACTCATGCTTCCTGTTGCTGGCATCTCTTATGAATTGATCAAAATCTCAGGAAAACGATGTGAAACGAGTACAATTGCGAAAATGTTTGCTCGCCCCGGCATGCTCTTACAACGTATTACAACGAAAGAACCCGAAGACAATCAGCTTGAAATTGCTTTGATTGCGATCAGGAAAACATTATGGAGAGAAAATCAACCTTGTTCCGAAGCATCAGAGCCAATCATTGAAACATATAACAACATCTGTGATATCGATTTTCCTCTTGCTACCTGAGAACTTTTATTATGTTCAATGTGGAAACATTGGCTTCCCAGATGGAAGAATTAGCAATACGGCATCGAGAGATTGAAGCATTATTAATCAAACCCGAAATCGTAGGAAACCGTAAAGAGTTTACTGCACTTTCAAAAGAACATGCACGTCTGACTGAATTGGTCACAACATGGCATACTTATTGTACATTGAATCAAGAAATTAATGATGCCAAACATTTTTTGTTAGAATCTGATAAAGACATGAAAGATTTAGCACAAAGTGAACTGGTTGAATTAGAAATTTCAAAAAAACAAACCGGAGAAGCTCTCCAACTTCTTTTATTACCGGAAGACCCACATGATGAAAAAAATACAGTCTTAGAAATTCGTGCAGGAACCGGTGGGGATGAAGCAGCATTATTTGCAGGTGATTTGTATCGTATGTACATGCGCTTTGCTGAACGTAACCAATGGACGATTGAAACGTTGAGTGTCTCAACAAGCATGCCTGGTAGTATCAAAGAAGTATTTGTTTTGATCAAAGGGGCTGGCGTCTATTCACGATTAAAATATGAATCAGGGGTACATCGTGTTCAACGAGTACCTTCTACCGAATCGTCTGGACGCATTCACACATCAGCAGCAACTGTGGTCGTACTCCCTGAAGCAGATACCGTAGATATCAATATTGATGACAAAGAATTACGTATTGATGTCATGCGTGCTGGTGGACCAGGAGGACAATCGGTGAACACAACAGATTCAGCAGTACGCCTTACACATTTGCCCACAGGGCTTATCGTTATTTGTCAAGATGAAAAATCTCAACACAAAAACAAATCAAAAGCTATGAAAATTCTCAGTGCACGACTGTTAGATTTAAAAAAGAAAGAACAAGAAGCTGAAGAACGCAGCAAACGACGCACTCAAATTAAATCTGGCGATCGTTCAGAAAAAGTTCGTACTTACAATTTTCCACAAGATCGATTAACAGACCATCGTATCAATCTCACTAAACACAATTTGGATTCAATTCTTGATGGTAATTTAGATGAAATCATCAATGCACTTCGTGCACATTATCAAACCGAAGCACTCAAAGAAGCGCAATTTTAGTGATTAACTGCAATTTCTTCTTCGATCCAAGAACGAAGAAATATGGGAAGATACGGATCGGTATATTGTCGTCCACCAATATAGATAGAAGGTGTGCCTTGCAACCCAATATCTATACCTTCTTGTCTATCTTTGGTAACAATGGATGCTATCTCATTGCTGTTGAAAGCTTTCTTAAATTTTTTCAGATTAAGCTTTAATTTTCGAGCATAGGAGAACAGTGCGTCACGTTGATGTAATTTCTGATTGTCAAATAACATCTTGTGCATTGCTTCAAATTTATTCTGACGACCAGCAGCCAATGCAGCACGTGCAGCCATTTTTGAATTAGGGTGAGATGCTAATGGAAAATGTTTATACTCAAGCATCACATCCTGCGGATATTCTTTAACAACCTTTTTGATGACAGGTGAAACCTCTTTGCAGATAGGGCAGCCATAATCAAAAAATTCTACAACACGCAAAAGCGCATCTTTAGGACCAATATATAAATCACTGCTCCT
>JABAAV010000067.1 GCA_014238595.1 Myxococcales bacterium
GATTGCCATGTTTCACTGATCCGGTGCTGGATGCCTGGTAGCAATTTGATGGGGCGAACATTAGCGTACAGATCTAATCCAAGACGGTTGCCGATGACAGGGCTATAGCCTGCCATGCGACCATCTGCCATGGTCACAGGTCCTTGTCCTGTGGGTGAAGGATGTCCTACTGCGCCTAATAAGATGACGTCCGCATCATGGCATATTTGTTCGGAAGTTTCGGGCCAATCGCGACTGCCATGATTGAGATAAAACAATCCACCGCAGGGAATTGCTTGAATGGAAAAGCGTCTATCAATCTTTTGTTCTATTGTTTCAAGAAGAAGATGTGCTTGATGAGCGACTTCTATGCCAATGCCATCACCAGGCAACAGGACAATATGATAAGAATCTTTCTTGTTTTTCATAGATCAACTATCGTATACAGTAACAAGATCGCTTACAATTGTTTCCTATAAAGGATTCTATGAAAAAAACAATGATAATTACGGGATTGCTTTTGATCATGTGTGCTTGTGGTCAAGAAAACATGCAGGATGCTAAGATGTCTTCGAATCATCAAGCTAATGTTGATAAAAAGACAGAGAGTGACGGCTCTTCACGCTTACGAAAACGACAGATTGACACGATGACGATGATGCCTAATCGGGCTCAGAAAATATCTAAGATAAAATCTGTTCGCACAATTCCTGTTTCAGTAACAAACGTCTATGAACCTAGCCGCATTGAAGCTAGCCCTAACGAGATACTTGAATTGGTTTTTACTCGAACGCAAGAAGGTATGTGCAATCGCTATGTAACGATTACAGGTTCAGATAAAAAATATGAACTCATCATGAAGCAACCGATTAAAGTTCCTGTTCAAGCAGGTCCTTCAGGCATCATTTCATTTCAATGTGGTATGAATATGATGAAGGGTCAGATCGTGGTGGTTGGCCGATAACATGTTTGAATAACAATGTGTATTATTGGTTTGGTTTAACCTGCGGTCGTTTGGTTGAGTAATTTTTCGAGATCGCCGCTTTGTTCCATGTCGCAAATGATATCACAACCGCCAATAAAGGTTCCATCAACATACAATTGAGGAATAGTCGGCCAGCTTGAATATTCTTTAATACCAGAGCGGATATCAGCAGAAGTCAGAACATTGTGTGTTTGGTAGTCGACATTGTGTTTATTGAGAATATCGACCACACGTGCTGAAAATCCGCATTGCGGAAAGGATTTATTTCCTTTCATATAAAGGACGACACGATCGTCTTTGATTTGTTCTTTAATTTGTTTTTGGATCATTGAATTCATAATGGATAAGGTAATGGGTTAAGGAGTTAAGGAGTTAAGGTCTTTAGAGTTAAGGCATGAATGGGACCAGACATTTCTTCTTTGAGTGCATCAAAAACGACACGATGTTGTTCTAATTTTGATTTGCCGTGGAACTGTTTAGAAATCACTAGTGCTTCCCAATGATCAGATGTACCTGTTAAATCTCGAAGCGTTACTTCGGCATCAGGAATGGCTTGTTTAATTTTTTCAATAATTGCTTCTTGGGTCATCATTGTTAATCGTTTCTATCAAGATGTTTAACATTCTTTCATATATGGATAAGGGATGGAAGTAGCTGGTGTAAAATTTTCTTTGATCGTTCGTGGAGAGATCCATCGTTCTAAATTCATGGCACTTCCCGCTTTATCATTAGTACCTGAAGCACGTCCACCTCCGAATGGTTGTTGGCCAACAACTGCTCCAGTAGGTTTATCATTGATATAAAAATTACCTGCACTGTATCGCAGTGTATGAGATGCTTTAATGATAGCCGTTTTGTCATTGGCAAAAACAGCACCTGTTAATCCATAGGGGGATGTTTGATCAATGGTTTGTAAGATCGAATCAAAATCATCATCTGCATAAGGGAAACATGTGACAATAGGTCCAAATAATTCTTGCGTCATTGTTTCATAGAATGGATTTGAAGTTTCAATGACGGTTGGTGATATAAACCAACCCACTGAATCATCCGTGATGCCCCCTGCAATGATTGTCGCATCAGAAGCTTGTTTGGCTGTTTCAATCGCTGCTTTATGCTTGTTCCATGCCGTTTTATGAATGACTGCCCCTCCAAAATGGGTAAAATCAGTGATGTCACCCATCGAGAGTGCATGAACTTCTTCGATCAAACGTGGTTTAAGCGATTGCCACAATGTCTCTGGAATATAGATACGTGAAACAGCACTACATTTTTGACCTTGATACTCAAAAGCACCACGAACGATAGCCGTTAAGAGTGCCTCTTCATTGGCAGATCTATGTGCAACAATAAAATCTTTTCCACCCGTTTCACCAACAAGACGAGGATAATTTTTATAGGTATCAATAGTGTTCCCAATTTGTTTCCAAAGTGCACGAAATACTTGTGTGGAACCTGTAAAATGCAACCCTGCAAAACTTGGATCACGCAATGCCATATCGGCAACTTGTTTGCCGTCTCCAGGAATAAAATTAATCACACCATCAGGAAGCCCAGCTTCTTTGAGAAGTTCCATCGTATAATAAGCCGATAATTCTGCGGCACAAGAAGGTTTCCATAGAACAGTGTTTCCCATCAATGCGGGAGCTGTGGCAAGGTTGGCCGCAATCGATGTGAAATTAAACGGGGTTATCGCTAAAACAAAACCTTCCAAGGGACGGTATTCCATTCGATTCCAATCGCCATGTGCACTGTAGGGTTGTTGTTTGTAAATGTGTTCTGCGTAATGAACATTGTAACGCCAAAAATCAATGAGTTCACAAGCTGCATCAATATCTGCTTGATGTGCTGTTTTTGATTGATTGAGCATGGTTGCGGCATTGATGCGAGCACGCCATGGTCCTGCGAGTAATTCTGCGGCCCGAAGGAAAATAGAAGCTCTATCTTCCCAATGCATGCGACTCCATGTGAGATGTGCTTTGTTGGCCGCATTAATGGCTTGAGTGATCTGAGCATCTTCGGCATGACAGCATGTGGCAAGTTGATGTTGATGTCGATGAGGCATGACAACAGGGTTGGTTTTTTTTGTTGTGACCTTTTTTCCATCAATAATCAAAGGAATCGTTGGGGTTTCATTGCTTAACCGTGTCAATTCTTGTTTGAGTGTTTCTTTTTCTGTGCTTGATGGATGATAATTATAAGGAACTTCATTATAGGGAATAGGTATCGTTACGGTTTGATTGATTGTCATATTGTCCTTTGTAAAAATAAAGATTATTGATGCGTGTCAAGATAAGAATAACTATCGAGTTCTTTAATATAATGTTGTAAAATAGTCTCTGCAATTTTAGTTGTGAGTCGGTTTTTCTGTAGAGAAAAATCAATATGTCTTTTGACAGAGTCAATAAGGTCTTGCGTGTGATAATCAACATAGTGAAGGATTTCAGAGACTGAATCTCCTACAATCACTTCATTAATCGTATACCTAGTATCTTTATTTAGAGATACATGTGCGATATGCGTATCTCCAAATAAGTTATGCATATCACCGAGAATTTCTTGATACGCTCCAACTAAAAAGACACCAAGATAATAGGGATCTTGAATCATATCATGGAGAGGAATTGTTTTGTTGACACCTTTTGTATCAACAAAGCGATCAATAGTGCCATCTGAGTCACATGTAATATCTGCCAAGATACTTTCCTGAGCGGGTTTTTCTTGATGTCTATGAATAGGAACAATGGGAAAGAGTTGTTTGATAGCCCATATATCAGGCAGTGATTGAAACATTGAAAAATTACAAAAATATACAGTACTTAATAATGTCGTGAGCGATTCTAATTCGTCATGAGTTTCATTATTACTCTGTGCGTATTTCAAGATGCAATGACAAATGGATCCAAAAAGTTGTTCACATTCCGCGCGCATTGCGAGAGATAAATGTCCAAGATTAAACAGTTGTAACATTTTGTCTTTGTATTCAATCGCATCATGATAACTTTCAATGAGATTTTTTTCCGTAATTGCTTGATAGGTCTGGTATAGATTATGCGCTATTGGATGTCTTGGGGTTTCTGATGAAGGCAGTTTAAATGTATCAATGGGTTTGGTGCCTAATACATTGACGATCAAGACAGAGTGGTATGCAGCAATGGCGCGTCCTGATTCTGTGATGATTGTAGGATGAGGAATTTTCGCTGCTATGCACGCTTCGGCAATTGAAAAGACGACATCGTTGGCATATTCCTCTATGGTGTAATTGATCGAAGAATTAAAATTAGTTTGTGATCCATTATAATCAACACCAAGTCCCCCACCAACATCAAAATAGTGAAGATTGTGGCAACCCAATTGATGCAATTCTACAAAAAAGCGGCTTGCTTCTTGTAAGGCAGCTTTGATGGTATGGATGGATGATATTTGAGAACCAATATGAAAATGGAGAAGCTCAAAGCAATCGAGCATATCTGTTTCTTTTAATGTTTGAATGACACGTAAGATTGCACTAGCAAGCAGTCCAAATTTAGAGCGATCACCTGTCGATTGTTCCCAACGGCCAGATCCTCGTGTAGAGAGACATGCACGGATTCCTAACCGTGGTTTAATCTTGAGTCGTTGTGAGACTTCACGAATCAATAGAAGCTCATCTTCGTTTTCGATAACGATGATCATGTTTTGTCCGAGTTGGGACGCTAACAATGCCATCTCAATATAATGGGTATCTTTGTAGCCGTTGCATATAATGAGTGGATTATTTGTGCTAGCCATCGCAATGACCGCAAGCAATTCAGGCTTGGATCCTATTTCTAATCCAAAATGATACGGTTTTCCAAATTCGATAATTTCTTCGACTACTTTTCGACTTTGATTAACTTTGATAGGATATACCCCTTGATAATTTCCATGATATTCGTAGGCTTCAATCGCATGATTGAAAGAGTCATTGATTAGTTTAATGCGTGCTTTGAGAATATCGGAAAAACGAAGAATCACAGGAAGTTTAACCCCTCGTTGTTTTAAATCCTCAATGATTGTACATAATTCTACGGTAGCTGTTTCGTTGGTAACGACAATGTTCCCTTTCTCATTAATTTTAAAATATTCTCTACTCCAAGAAGATACTCCATAGAGTGCATTTGATTGAGCAATAGACCAATCATAATGCGAATTTTTATTATCCATAGAGTAATGATCCATAGGTTTGATTTCGTATGTTAAAAGGCAACATTGATCCAACAGATAAAGCGTTTGCTATTATTAAAGAGGAGAACGCGATACATGACAAGGTGCAACAAGCCCTTGATTGCAAACCTTCCGGTGTTCCTATGGGTAACATACAAGAAGGTTTAGATACTGACCTGCTTGCATTACGCGATGAGATCGCTCATGCGAAACAGGAAGATAAAGCACCTATTATAGAGCAGATGACACGTATTGCTGCTGTACGAGGAACAATTTCTGGGATCAAAGAACCACCGGCAGATATTGTGTCACCTTATTTTGCGCATATTGCCCTTCAAGAAGAAAATAAACGACGTGATGTTTTGATTGGAAAACGTGGTTTTATTGATCGAAGCAATGATATTCAAATTGTTGATTGGCGTAACGCACCGATTTCTAAAATTTATTATCGTTATGCAGAAGATGATGATTATGAAGAAAAAGTTGCCGGAAGAGTCATGAGTGGTGTGTTAGCAGTTCGGCGTAATATCTCTATTATCGGTAGAATATTGAGACGAATTGGAACACCAAAGCACGGCATTTTTGTCAAGGATGTTCGAGGAAATTGGAATCATAGCGATGATAACAATGTGCCTGTACTGCAAGGAGGGGCATGCAAAGTGACAAAAGTGTCTTCGGATGCACAGATGCATTTAGGGTTGGAAGATCGACAAGGTCATGTGCATCGTATTAATAAAGAGTTGCCAGAGATTGCAGCATTGATTGATCCTGTTCAATTTGAACTGATTACAAAACCCAATAGTGGTTTGATTGTCATTCAAGGTGCAGCGGGATCGGGCAAGACTACCGTTGCATTACATCGCATTGCATATCTCAACTTTCAAGATCCTGAACGCTTTGCTGCTAATAAAATTTTGATTGTTGTACCCACTCAAGGATTGGCACGCTATGTTGGATCGGTATTGCCGCAACTTGGTGTTGAGCATGTTGCAGTTCGTACTTATCAGAATTGGGCATATCAATGTCGGTGTGCTTTGTTGCCGGATTCAAACAAAGATGTGATACACGATATTCCTTTTGAAGTATCGTTTGTTAAAAAACATCCGCTGCTTCTGGATATTTTAGATCGTTATGTTAAGGACAATCCAAGTCGAGATAATGATATTATTTCGGATTGGGCTTCGGTGATGACAGATAAATCCAGGCTTTTACAAGGGTTTGCGTTGGCAGAAGATGTGACAGAGCGCATGATTGAAGATACGGTTTTATTTTGTACGAAGCAAACCGAAGATCCACAAGCTGCAATGCTTGATAGTGAAGGTCAAGTCTTTCGCGGAGTTGATGATCATGTGATCGATCAAGATCTATATGGATTTGATGTTACAGATGATTCGATTTTACTTCGTTTGATTCAATTGCGGCATGGAGAACTTATTTGCAGTGGACGACGATGGAATTATGAACATATTGCGATTGATGAAGCACAAGATCGTTCAGCCATAGAAATTCAGGTGCTTTTGGGTGCAACAAAATCTTATGATCAAGGTCGTTCCGTAACTATTGCAGGAGATACTGCGCAACGGTTTGCCTTCGATAATTCATTTGTTTCATGGCAGGTGCTTCTTGCTCAATCAGGATATGGAGATGTCGCAGTATCACCTCTTAAACTCTCTTATCGTTCTACAGCAGAGATTATGACGTTTACACATGAAGTATTGGGTCCCATGCTTGCTCCGAAAGATCCTTTGATTGCTCGAACGAGTCAGGTACCCGTTACAGTCCATGATTTTAACAACGCAGGCTCTGCAGCAGATTTTGTTGGTGAAGCATTACGATCATTGATGCAACGTGAAGCAACCGCATCGGTTGCTGTTATTGCCCGTTACTCAGAGCAAGCAAAACAAATTTATGACAGCCTTGTTTCTGCTGAAGTGCCTAAGTTAAGACATATTGTTTGTAGTGAGTTTTCTTTTACACCAGGTATTGATGTTACGGATATTTCACAAGTTAAAGGTCTTGAGTTTGATTATGTCATTTTGATGGGTGTCAATTCGGCAAGTTATCCCGATTCATTAGAGGCAAGACATAGTCTTCATATTGGCGCGAGTCGAAGCATTCATCAACTTTGGGTGGTTGTCGATGATTGTCCTTCACCACTCATTCCAAAACACTATCTATAACTTTGGTAATCAAAGTGATTTGTGTGGTTTATGATATTGTTGCTAGAAAATATTTATCGTGCACGGAACGTGATAAGACCGCGTGATGGATCATAAGGTGACACAGCAACGGTAACACGATCACCAAGAACCACTCGAATACGAAAACGGCGCATCCGACCTGCAAGATGCGCAAGAACTTCATGATCATTGTCGCATTTCACGCGGAAATTTCCGCCCGCACCGACATGAACCACTTCACCTTCTAATTGAACGTTATCATCTCGTGACATAAGTGATTCTCTTATACACTCATTTCAAGCATTCGTTCAATGGGCAATAACGCTTGAGATTGAATATCAGGGTTAATATGAATTTGTGGTGTTGCATCACGCATACAAAGATAAAGCTTTTCCAAGGTGTTAAGTCGCATGTATGGACAGAGATTGCAAGCACAGGTCTCATCTTCTGGTGGCGCGGGAATTAACGTTTTGTTAGGTGCTTCTTGGCGCATTTTGTGTAAAATGCCTGCTTCGGTTGCAATGATAAACGCATCTTCGGTGCTTTCTTTGACATAGTTGAGGAGTCCTGTTGTGGAGGCAATATAGTCAGCATGACGCAAAATTTGTTGCTGACATTCTGGATGAGCAATAATCTTCGCAGTTGGATATTTTGTTTTGCATTGCAGTAAGCGTTTTTCACTGAAGGTTTCATGAACAATGCAAGAGCCCTGCCACATGACGATATCATCACGATTTGTTTGTTTGGCTATAAATGCACCTAGATGTTTGTCTGGAGCAAACACAATAGGCTTATCCCCGATTTGTTTAACAATACTCACGGCATTGGATGATGTGCAAATGATATCAGAGAGTGCTTTGACTTCAGCACTGCAATTAATGTAACTGATGACAGTATGATCAGGGTATTTTTTAAGCCAGTGTGCAAAGAGATCTGCAGGACATGCATCGGCCAGTGAACATCCTGCGTTGAGATCAGGTAAAACGACTGTAGTTTTTGGGTTAAGTATTTTGGCTGTTTCTGCCATAAAATGAACACCACAAAATACAATCATGTCCGCATTGGTTTGTTTTGCTTGTTGTGCTAACGCCAATGAATCTCCGATAAAATCTGCTAAGTCTTGAATATCTGACTCTTGATAATAATGTGCCAAGATGACCGCATTACGTGTTTGTTTTAGCTCGATGATTAACGATTCAAGTTCATCGGGTGGTGGCAATTCGAGCGGTGTTGTAGATGTAGAAATCATAATAAGACAAAGAATCAAAGAAAAAGTAACATAGCATTGCTAAGCGATTGTTGGAAAGTACACCAGCTATCTATTGATCGTTTTGTCATTGTTTGCGAATGTTCAAGTTGTGGTTTTGGAGTAATATTATTTTAAAGAAGGAATTTACAATGCAACTTTCTATCGAATCTCATGATTATCTTTTTGTTGATCGCCTGCGACATCGTGAAACAATTAAGCAAGCGGCACATCGTTACAATGTCTCATATGCGACATATTATAAATGGGAACAAGGTGGCGGAACTATCCCTATGGTGACCAT
>JABAAV010000068.1 GCA_014238595.1 Myxococcales bacterium
TCGCAATAAAATCGGCTCATGCATTATATTACTTGCAGGAAAAAATGATGATCAAGTGCCTTTACTTGTGATGGTGAGTAAAGATCTAACGACAATCTATCATGCAGGCAATCTCATTAAACATGCCGCAACAGTATTAAATGGTCGTGGTGGAGGGCGTCCTGATATGGCACAAGGTGGCGGAAGTAATCCTTCTAAAATCAAAGAAGCTTTTGATCAAGTGCTAGATGCTGTCCGTACGATCAAATAAGAGAAACTTGTTTTGCGTTATTGATGTATGGCTAAATGTTTAATTAAAGCTTGTTTGTTTCCATTTGTTTGATTCCAAAGTGCGATGATCTCATCGGCGTGAGTCCGTCCAAACATAACAACCTCTTTCAGAGGTGCTAGATATGAAATTTCCTGAGGATTCGTACGCATAAGGCTGTCAGAAGCTATTTGTAAAAGTTGTTCTAACAAATCACGGACAGTATATTGACCCACACGAGCATTCATTCCTTGACGGGATACCTTTTTGATTAAATCAACCCTGTCTTGAAACGAAAGTGCTTCGGTTAATTTGTTTGCGTCATCTCTTGCTGTCTTATCGTACAAAAGACTCTGGCACAATGGTGCCAATGCCAACATCATATCAAGACGATTCGAATCACAAGCACGGACTTCAATAAGTCTTTTTAAACGAACATCGGGAAACAATGTTGATAAATGTAATTCCCAATCTTCTTTTGTGGCTCTGATTCCTTCAAATCCTTCGTTTAAAAAACGTCTAAAAGAAATATTGTTAATTGTTTTATACCCGTTACGTTCAATAAACATTACCGAAATATCTAATGCCCACTCTGTATATTGCTCAAACAAATTTCCTTCTTCAAAAAAAAACGGGAGCAATCCACACCTGTTTTCATCTGTATTCATCCATATATGGGATCGGTAACTTTGATATCCATTAAGTTGTCCATCAATAACAGGTGAATTTGCATACAGTGCAGTGAACAAAGGAACAAGACCTGCTGTTGTTTTCATTTTCTCTTTAGCATCTTCAGCATCTGAAAAATCAAGACTCACTTGGACTGTAGCGGTTCGCTTCATCATTTCATGTGCCAAAGAACCCGTTAAAGCTTCTCGCATGATCTCATATCGTTGTTTAGGCATCCATGGAATTTCAGACAACGTATCCCATGGTCTTGTTCCTGAACCTAACCATGCAATATCACAGCCATCCGATAAACGTTCGAGCATATCAATATATTCATTCACTGATATTGTTAAATCTGACACATTTGAAAATGGTCGTGTCGCAAGTTCAATTTGTCCACCGGGCTCTAACGTAATCGATGCATTATTGCGACAAAGTTCAATCGTATTAGCGCCTTCAACAATAGGTGTCCAACCCATCATTTCAATCTTTTTAAATAACCACCGAATGCCATATTCATGTTCATAGCCCAGCGCTTTTCCAATTGATTGTTCACCCGTATAAACACCAAAAAGCTCATGTTCACTTCCTATAAGCCATTCTTTTTTTGGCTTACAAGCTTCTTCAAAGCCACAGAGCAGTTCAGTTTTATTTTCTATCGGTTTGCTATCAAAATTCGAAAGAGACATGAAATTTATGCTATATACTCGTTATCTTGTAATCAAATGAGATTTTATCATGGGACACTATATTTTTACTGTACTTTCTTTATTGCTCTTTGGTTGTACAGGATTTATCGCACAAGGAACAGTTGATCGAGAAATTGTTTCTTACGACAAAGATCCAACAATCAGCGATATTACCACGGCATTAACACGTACAAGCCGTATTGTTCATGAATATGATCTCGTTATGGAAGTTTCTTCACTTCTGATAACACCAACATGGCGACATATCTATAAGCAACAACAACGACCCAATCATCGATCTTTCTTTCAATCTCATGACGATCAGAAGCAATCATTGTTTCAAGATATTATGATCGCTGTCAGAACACACGACTATCGTGACAACATTTTAGACAAAACCGACAAATCTCATTGGACAATGACATTATCTGATAACCAAAACAATTTACTCTATTCGACAGCAATTATTCCAGCAAAACAACCCCTCAAAAATATGAAACAATATTTCCCTTATCTCACTCCATTTCATAAAGTGTATCTTGTCCGGTTTCCTAAAGAATTATCACCACAAACAAAACAAATAATATTTCGAATTTTTAAGGATCATCAACAAATAGAACATCAATGGATATTCCCTTAATTTGATTTATTGTTGATCAGTAGCAATCGAAATTTGAGTAATTCCTGCCTGTCTTGCCTGTTCCATAATGGTGACCACTTTTTTATGAGACACATCACCGTCAGCATGTAGTATCAATTGAATTTTCGGATTTTTAATGGCGGCATCACGCAATACAGACGTAATATCTTGAGTAATAATCTTTTTCCCTGCAATAAACAATGTTCCATCCACAAGCATATTCAAAGACAATGACGTGATCTTAGCATCTAATTCACGTACCTTACCTTGAGGAAGATTGATGTTTAATCCTGAATCTTGTAACTCAACAACTTCTTGACGTATTTTGTTCGTTTCTGTAACAGCCGTTGCAGCGTAAACCATAAATACAATCAATAAGACCAAAATCACATCCGTAAAAGGCGTAATGTTAATTTCTGAGAAGAGAGTATTTTCACCCTCTTCAATTTCATCGTCTTGAAGATATTCTGAATACAACGAATGATTATGCATCATTGTTCTTCTCAATTGAATTTGAAGAAATAATATCTGTCTCAGCAAGAAATAATTGTATAAATTCATCGATGATTAATCTGAATTCAAGTGCAAAATCATGTTGACGTTCTTTTAAAAAATTGAAAACAACAACAGCTTCTACAGCCACTGCAATCCCTGCAGCCGTTGCCCATAATGCTTCACCAATACTCCCTGAAAGCATATCAATACCACCTTGGCCTTGTGTGTTTGCAATCACAGTCATGGCATCAATAACACCAATAACGGTTCCAAATAAACCAATAAATGGCGCAACAGCTCCAATAGTACCCAAAATCCAAAGCCGTTTTTTCATCGCAGCATTCATACGAATTCGCTGTCGATGAATATTCGCGATCAACAAGTTGGGATCTGTTTGAGTTTCCCATGCGGATAAAAATATTGAAGAAAATGATTCCGTTGAACGTTCACAAATCAAACGTCCTTCAGCTTTATTGTTGCGAGAAAAACAACATTTAATATCGAAAAATAATTGCTGAACTTTTGATATCAATCCGCGATAGGAGAGCGTCCGTTCTAATCCAATACCTAAGACCAACACAGAACATCCCACTAAAAGCCATATAGGGAGCCCTCCATCAACAAGAATTTGATCTAAACGATGTTTCATCAATAATTTTGTACGATTAATTAATCAAAGAGGAAAATGGTGCCTTATATCCATCACCATCGAAATCAAAATAAACCGGTGTCGTGAATGCGTTAGGAAATTCGCCTTTATCTTTCAACAACTGTCCCCAATCATTCATCTCAGTATCAATCAATGTTTGAATTTCATCTAAATCAACATCAATCCCTGTAATAACCACAGGATAAATACTTTCTCTCCCCATCACTCTAACCACAAGCCATGCGTCATTTCCGATAGCACCTTCTCTGCGACTATTGGCTGCATTGACATCTTCTTTAGATAAAGAATATGACACAGTCGTTTCATAACGAAATGCATTATCCGTGAATTCAACTGTATTCATTTCAAAATTCTGTGGCGCTTTGAATGCATCACCACAAGATCCTTGATCATCTTCTTCGAGATTTGTAAAACAGACAAAAGGAATTAATGGTTTTACCTTCCCATCAACTTTTGGTGTTTCATTCACGAACAATTCAATCCTGTCAAATTTCGCCCAAGAAGGGGAGCGAACAGTAATCGTAACTTCCGCACTATCATTAAAAACTTGAATCGTTTTCCCCAACGAAGATATAGATTCATTTCCTACTTTGACTGAAATATCCGGTCCATTGGTCACAACAATATCACGATTCATACCATTTTTTCCGGTCATTGTAGTCAGAACATCATCAACAACATTACCCGATTCTAATGCAAACGCAGAATCATCAGATACACGAATATAATTTCGTGGATATCCTGCAATATTTTTGGTCAAGGTATGAGAATCAGAATTTCCTAGAGGTGTAATATCATATCCAAAAGAAATAAAATTGAACCAATCATGAAGTACAACATCTTGTTTTTGATATTCTAAAATATCATCACCATTGCTGTCACCTAATTGTGAAGCACCTTCTCCATTCCATATTTCAACAGCATTAAATCTTGAATCCCAAAGAGAGCCATCAGGAGGAAGTCTTAGTAAAGGCAAAGAAACAGGGATATCTTCATCAGCAATAATCTCGTATCGATCGTAATCGAATTTTAAATTAACGCGATCAAAATATTGTGCAAATCCGATAAAACCTGAAGCATTTCTTGGGTGATTGATCTGTATCACTTCAGCACCTTTTTCTTGAGCGGCATCAAAAATATCACTCGGTAATAACCCAAGTCCTGTCATATCATTTTGTGTCCAATCGATAGCACCACCGGTTCGATCCCCTTCAATGCGTGTGAGAGGATAAATTTGAAAATGACCATAAGCAAACGTCGTTACTTCACTACCTGGAATCGCGCGGAGTTTATCGTTAAGATTCAATGATTCAATAAGTGGCTGAAAATCGGTCACAACATCGTGATCAGTTGAGGCAATAAATTCAATCCCTTCGGTCACAAAACCTTTTATTCTTGTTGTTTGAAGAATCGTTGAATCAGGAGAAGCCAAAGAATGTTGATGAAATTCCGCAGCAACAACCCCAGGCGTTGGCACAACATGATATAGTTTAAAAATCAAAGATTGATCGGCGCTTTCATCAGCATCGATCACAATAGAATCCATTGACCATTCTGTACCGGCAATCGCAATCAAACGATATTTTTCACCAGCTTTGAGATACAATCGTTCATCGCCCGCTGCTGTTCCGCCATACGGAGCCAATCGCTGACGATAGATGCCTTCAATGTGATCTTCACTTGAGAACAGTGACGGTAATGGTTCATCAGATAATGTTTTTCCTAATACTGTAATCCGTGCAGGCATAAGATAATTTGTCTCACCATCCAGTACAGAATAATCAATCACAAGCAATTTTGGTAAAACAAGATTTAACCCTGACAGTCTCTGGTCAAGATCCACGGTAATCTCAATGGTTTCACTTCGTGCAATGCCTTCAACTTCTGCAACCAAAACATAGTCTCCAGGTTCAACATCTCCTGAAAAACTTCCATCAGCATGGACATTTAAAAAAGAAACAAATCGTCTGTTTCGATTGAATAAACCAGTTTTTTGAAATAAACCGACACGAACATCGTCAAAAGAACGCATCTGTTCAACATCCATCTCCGTATAATGAACATATCCTTCTATTGTCCCTGCAGCATACGCTCTTTCATCACGATATGTTGCATGAACATCTGTGGTATCTCGTCCTACAATCACTTGTGCATAGTGATTGGTACCCTGTTGTGCAGGTACAACGAAACCACTCTGGTCGCTTAACAAAATATCAAGAATCTGATTGATATCAAATAACAATACAGAAACACCTGCAACAAAAAATGGAACATATGAAATATTTTCGTTGTTCTTTCGTTGAGGAACAACACCATATGAAATATTGGGACCTTGATAGGTGATATAGTTTTGTTGATCACTGTTAGCACCTAATGCTCCCAGTATATTTTCGAATGATAGCGATCCAACAAACCCTGTCCCCACAGAGAATGGTTCAATTTCTCCACCTGTATCATTATACAAACCTGCAATGGTACTGATCGCATTATTACTAGGATTAAAATAAGTCCATGCAACATCGAGTACATTTGTATCTGGATAGAGTGTATAGGTTGTCGCACATTCGAGATTGTCATCGATGTCGGGATTAACAACCTCTGGAATGGGAATTAATCCTATGCCACGAAGATTGATATATTTGTTTGCAGCGGTCTTTCCAGAAGCGCGCACAACCGCAACACCACTGGTTGAGCCATCTCGGACAACTTCCACAGTATCATGCACACAGGTTCTTACTAGTCTATAAAAAAAAGAGAGTTCGCCGAAATGATCTTCAGCGATATCGTTACCATATTCATCAATGATCGTCGCATCGATAAGGTTGCCTCCCGATGCCACAGTGCTGATGTTATAAAGCTCTGATTCAATCACAAAACGTACCTTATTGTTACGCATGAAATAATCTCCAATTTGGCCTGAAGAAGCAGGGCCTTTAATTAATTCATTTCGATTGGAATCGGTGATGACACCTGCATAGACCAGTTGGTTTATGTATGTAGGATCTTCACTAGGTTCTGCAATAGTCGGCAAAAAAGTACTGAGGTCTTCTGAAGGGGCATCTGAATCGCATGTACAACCTGTAAGACAGATTAAAAATAAACTGAGTAAAAAACAACTATGGTAATTTTTCATCATTCCTCCTATGATAAAGTCCTTATCATATAAAATAATATGGAGCAATCATGCCTAGAATGATATCATGCAAGAAACTACACAAAGAACTTCCTGGTCTCCCTTATAAACCATTTCCTGATGAATTTGGGCAGAAAATTTACGACACTATTTCTCTTGAAGCATGGCGGATGTGGGTCGAACACTCAAAGATGATTGTTAATGAATATCGACTCGATTTATCAGATCCTCAATCACATAAATTGATGCGTGAACAATGCGAGGCTTTCTTTTTTCAAGAACAAGAAACAGATACTCGACCACCAGATTATGTACCACCCTCACAATAATGATCTAATAAAATACCCAACGAATCATTTCACGTATAGAAGGCTTTTTGCCATACATCAAAATACCAACGCGATATATTTTAGACGCAAGCATCACAACAAATATAATCGTTATAATTAAGATGAGCACTGATCCGAGTACTTCAAGTCCACTTGCTCCACCGAGCAAATAACGAAGTGGCATCAATAGTGGTGAAAACAGTGGAATCCATGTCATCAATTGCGCTGATACACCTCGAGGATCGGTAACAACAAGTTGTGCACACAATGCAGGAATAAGCAGTACAATCACCATCGGAATTTGGACTTGCTGCGCTTCATTTTCAGTATTTACCATCGAACCTAATGCTGCGTAGATTGATGAGTATAAAAAATATCCCAATAAAAAATATACAAAAATTATTGCCATTGAACTGGCATTTAAAAACGAAAAATCTAATGCAGCTTGACCTGAAGTCATTCCAGAATGTTCAAATCCGAATATGCCTAATAATTTCTCATTATATCGAAAAACAATCGCGATCATTCCAATCCAAGTACCTGTTTGCAACATCCCGGCACCACCAACACCTAAAATTTTCCCTACTAAAAGCTGTCGCGGTTTAATGATTGAAACCATAATTTCAACGATACGACTCGTTTTTTCTTCAATAACACTACGTAAAACATTGATGATATTGATAACAATACTTGTATATAACGTGTACAAAACAAGATAACCAATCAACAAAGAAGCACGGCCAGATCTAGTTTCAGTAACACCGACAGTATATTCGTTGGTGATTATCACCGGATCAAAAATAGCATTAATCTTGCCATGACTTAATCCAAATTTTGACATTCGAAAACGATAAAGCACAGTTTCAATATGCTTTTTAAGCTTTCCAAAAAAAACAAGATTTGTTGCATTACTGCCTCGATATGAAATGACACCGCCATCAAAAACATCAGAAGGAATAGTCAAAAACCCACTTATTTTTCGTTGCGCAATCTGAGTCATTAACTCAGATTCAGATATTGTAGGTGCCACTTTACGAATACGAAGCGATTTGGAATTTTTAAAATGATTGACTAATTGCAGGCCAATACCTTCACCGTTTCGATCTATAATTACAATATCAGATCCTTTGTCTATCGCTTTTTTATTTAAACATGCAGGAACTAAAAGAAGCGCTACCATAAAAATAGGACCAAGCAATGTGATCAGAATATACCACTTTGATAATACTCGAGATAAAAACTCTCGTCTTGCAATAATGAGCCATGTAGGGATTTTCATGAAATTTCACTAACTTGATTATCTGTTGTTGCGTTCTCTATTGAACGCATAAAAACATCACGCAATGTTGGCGTGACTGATTCAAATTTGGTTACATCAATATCATTAGAAATTAATTGAGTGATAATCACATTGTGCTTTATTGTATCAGGCAAGAAGACTTCCAAAGACTTATTCTTTTTTTTAACCGTTATTGTTGAATCGATCGATTCGATTATTGCATATGCTTTCTGTTGAATAGCAGAATCAACAAACGATAAAACAAGTGCATCCTTTGATGCGCTTCCTTGTATTATCTGTTGCAGTGTACCTTCAATAATTTTTTCGCCCTGACTCACAATACAAACATTGTCACACAAATGTTCCGCTTGTTCTAAAAGATGTGTTGATAATAAAATTGTTTTCCCTGCTTGTTTTTGACTCAAAATAATATCATGAAATAGTTGAACATTAATGGCATCCAGTCCTGTCCATGGCTCATCGAGAATGACAAGATC